>CAZWZH010000256.1:0-11884 GCA_964638775.1 uncultured Pseudomonadales bacterium | reverse complement strand
AAAGACAGCCGTGCTGCCTTGTGGGGATAAGGAAACGATAAAAGCGAAATCCTACTTTAGCGCTTCAAGCAGTTCAACGGGGAGTTTCGGAAGTGGTGGTGGTACGGGTTCGCAGGGAACTGACTTTCCAGATCGTTGTTACGCGCACACATTCCGGTGCGTTGGAGTGCGGGACGGCGCCTACGATCCGGTTCCGAGAGTGGCGGGTGTTCCCTGGCACGTCGTAGACGGGCAGGCGCCAAACAAGCGCATCCCTCGCAGTGCACGCGCCCGGTATCGGGTCCAGTTCTCATACGCGACGTACCGCATGGATTCAAGTCTATCGCTCTTGGTCGGACCACGGCAGGCGCGAAGCGTGAAGCTGGAAATGGGGTAAATTGACGATGCCCCAGCAAGGCTATTGGATAACGAGTGACCATGAAGCAGGCGCCTGCAATCACGCATCGATTGTTGACCGGCGCGGCGGCGCTGGCAATTTCCGTGGTCACCGGGGTACAGGCGCAGGACGACGGCGGCGACGTTGAAGAAGAGTTGGATCGCCAACCCACCGTCCAGGAGACGGCCGCTCCCGGCATCGTCGAAGAAGTGGTGGTCCAGGCACGATTCAGAACCGCAGCGACCGATGTCGTCGCCGAGCGCATCGAGAGTGACGTGCCGATCGATACGTTGGATTCCGAGAACATTTCCCGTGTCGGCGACAGCGACGTTGCGCAGGCCCTTAGGCGAGTGCCGGGGATTACGTTGGCACAGGGCAAATTCGTCTACGTGCGCGGTCTGGGCGAACGCTACTCGAACACGATGCTGAACGGTGCACCGATACCGTCCCCGGACCTCGCCCGGAACGTATTGCCGTTGGACATCTTTCCGACGTTCATCGTCGACGCCCTGGTTGTGAAAAAAGGCTTTTCCCCGGAAATGCCTGCGGTGCTCGGTGGGGGGAACCTCGACATACGCACACGGCAAATACCGGAAGACCGTGTTTTCAGCATCAAGATCAGCACAGGATGGAATACCTACAGCGACCGCAACGGTCTGTCCTACAACGGCGGCGGCAGCGACGGCATCGGTGACGACGACGGCACCCGGGCGCTCCCGGGCACGATCGCCGACGCCATCGAGACTTATCAAGGCGACTTTTCGGAGAGCAACATTGTCGACACGCTTCGTCGCGACGGCAGTTCGCCGACCCTGGAAGAGGCCCGGGCGCTCAATCGACAGCTCGCGACCGCCCTGAACAGGGACGTCGACATCAAAACGAAAGACATCGCTCCGGACGTGAAGGCCGAGATCGCGGGCGGCTACCGGTGGCTCTTCGGAGACGATTGGGAATTCGGCTTCCTGGCCCTCGGCTCCTACGCGAACAACCGGCGCAATCGCAACCGGGTGAACCGCAGCGTGGCAAGCCCGGCGAGCGATTTGTCGCGCACCCAAAGAACCGTGCACTCCGTGAACGTCACCGGTACGGGCAACCTGGGCCTGCGCTTCACCGACGAACACCGAATCGGCGCAATGAGCATGTTCCTGCGTGACACGGATGACGATGCGTCGATTTCGCTCACCTGTCGGCAGGGAGAGGTTAATGATTGCGCGGACGACTCTCCCGCGCAGGGGCGGGTCGCCGACATCCGCTTCGAGCAACGCGAGCTGTTCGTCAATCAGGTCTGGGGCGAACACACCCTCGGAGCCGACACCCTCGCCTTCGTTCCGCTCCCTGAGAACCTCCACTTTCTGCGGGACACGACCATGACCTGGTACTTTTCCGAGGCGGAAGCCACTACCGATATTCCAAACGAGGTCCGAGTAAGTTCATTGGACAGCCTGGATGCCCCATACGGGAACGTGATCGGCACCAGCATCCGCTCGTTGGCCAGTGCGGGCGAATTCCGCTTCTCCCACCTCGACGACGATGTTGAATCCTGGGGACTGGACATCGCCATTCCGTTTCGTGCGGGGGCGTGGGACATTGAACTGTCCGGCGGCTACGACCATGCGCGCAAGGCTCGAACCTTCGAACGAATCTCCCTGGCGGTGGGCAGCACGGCGCCAGGATTCGAATCGATTCGCGCAGGGACACCCAGCGAGGTTTTTTCGGACGCCAACCTGACGAATCCCGAGTACGGGTTCGTCACTCTTTTCGGCGTCGATGGCTTCGGGCTCGAGAGTTACCGCGCGTCTCGGACAACCAAGGCGACTTACGGCAAGTTCAGATTTCTCTTCAACGACACCTGGCGCCTCTCCGGAGGGGTGCGGTGGGAGGATTTCAGGCAGGTTCCCCTGCCCCATGACTTCCTCGGGATCGGCGGCAACCGGATTCCGTTTCCCGCGCAACCGATAGCGGCGATGTCGATGGTAGATGACGACATCTATCCTTCCGTTGCGTTGACCTATATCCGGCCGGGATTCTGGGCGGAAGAGTTTCAGTTGCGGTTTGGTTGGGGGAAGACGGTAGCGCGTCCAAACCTTCGCGAAGTCTCGCCGTCGACCTACATCGATCCGTTGAGCGAAGCCCGGGCTAGAGGCAACCCGTTTCTCGTCCCGTCACATCTGTCGAACTTCGATGTGCGCGCCGAGTGGTTCTGGAGTAATGGCGACCACATCACGGTCTCGGGATTCCACAAGCGGGTTGCGGACCCGATCCAATCGCTGCAGGGGGCGGCAACCGCGAACAACATCGTGTTCAGCTTCGTGAACGCCGACTCGGCTGAAATCTACGGCGTCGAGTTGGAGGGCTTGAAGAGTCTCCGGGTCCTGAGCGGACTGGTCGGAGAGTGGAGCGAGCAAATCTACCTCGCCGGCAACGTGATGCTTTCGGATTCCAGGCTCGAAAGCCGGCCGGGCGATCCCGCGGGGATCGTCACCCGAACGTCAATGCGCATGACGCAGCAGTCCGGGTGGGTGGTGAACATGCAACTCGGTTTCGACTCATTCAACGGCAGACACGGCGCGACGCTGGCCTACAACGGCTTCGGAGATCGAATCTTCTTCGCGGGCATTGAGGGCGTCGGCAATGCCGTCGAGCGCCCGTTCCACTCTCTGGATATTGTCTATAGCTGGTTTGCGACCGAGAACCTCACGGTAAAGGTACGTGTCAAGAACCTGCTCGGTCAGAGCGTCAGGATCGAACAGGAGGGGGTAGTCATACTTGAGCAGGACGTCGGAACCACCGGGCTCCTCGACATCAACTGGGCGCTCTGACGGCGCGGACGCGTGTTCGGTTGCCGGATTGAGTGCTGGCGGTGCTGTTCGGCGCAAACTTGAGCTACGCGACACCGATGGCCTACCAGACCAACCTGCTGATCATGAGTGCCGGCAGCTACCGGATCCCCGATTTCGTGAGAGTCGGGGTGCCGCCGGTCGCATTGATGCTCGTCACGCTGATGTGGGCGCTGTCCACGCTATATCTCTGAACCGCCGATTTGGGTATCTTCCGGTCTCAATGCGGGATTCCGTTCGCCAAAAAACCTACCCCGAATCGGTTCGAAAAGCGTTCGAAGAGGCGGAGGCGTTACTGCGCAACCGCCATTCGGAGCCAGCGATTCGAAAGCTCCGGGAAATCCTCGAGCAGCACCCCGACGAGGTGAACTCGTTACGGCTGCTCGGTTCCATTCGCCTTGCCCAGGGCGACACCCGGGCCGCCATTGCACGCCTGGGCCGGGCCGTGCAGGAGGCGCCCGGTTTCGCCCGGGCGGCGGTGGATCTGGCCCGGGCGTATCGGCAGGACGGCCGCCTGGACGATGCGGTCCGTTGCCTCCAGGGGTGTGTCGCCAGGACGCCGGCCGACAGCGAAGCCTGGCAGTTGCTCGGCGATGCGCTGGTGGAGCGGGGCGATGTCCTCGCCGGTCGCGATGCGTTCCGCCGGGCCGCTGCCGCCGACCCGCACCGGCGTGAAATCGCCTCCGCACTCGAAGCCCTCCTGCACGGCCGCCGCCAGGCGGCAGAGCAGACGTTTCGCGGCATACTGAAGCGGCAACCGGATCACGTGGCGGCGTTGGTGGGGCTGGCCAATATCGCCCTCGACGCCAACGCGGTGGGCGATGCGGAACGTTTGCTGCGCCATGCGCTGAAGCTTGCGCCCAACATGGATACCGTGTGGCGCGGCCTGGCCCGGGTGCATTCGGAGCGGGCCGACTATAACGGCGCGGAAGCCGCCGCCGAGCGGGCGCTGGCGCCCGAAAACGCCGATTGCTGGACCATGCTCGGTACCGTCCAGGCTTGGGGATTGCGTCCGGAACGGGCGCGCGCTTCCTTCGAACGCGCCCTTGAACTGAAGCCCGAGCAGCCGCGAGTGGCACTCTCGCTCGGCCATGTGCTGAAGACGATCGGTGACCGGGAAGCCTGCGAGCGGGCCTATCGGCGCGCCGCGGCACTCGACCCCGCGCTGGGCGAGGCCTGGTGGAGCCTGGCGGATCTGAAGAACTACCCGTTCGACGATGCCGAAATCGAGCGCCTGAAAACCGGCGCGGCAACGCATCACCCGGACCCGGCGCAGCGGGCCGCCTTTCACTTCGCACTCGGCAAGGCACTGGAGGACCGCGGCGACTACGAAGAATCATTTGCGCAGTACGCGGACGGAAACGCCGTCAAGCATGCGGCCGACCCTTTCGACAGCGCGGCGCTTGCGGAGCGTTGCCGGCGCATCGAATCGGTCTGTACCGAAGCGTTCCTGTCCGAACGCGCACCGGAGCGGCGGGCTGGGGTAACGCCCATCTTCATCGTCGGGCTGCCCCGCTCGGGCTCGACGCTCATCGAACAGATCCTGGCCTCACACTCCGCCGTGCAGGGCACCATGGAGTTGCCGCAGATCCAGAACTACACGCGGGAATTGGATGCCGAGGGCGGTTACCCCGAGGTGCTGACCGGCATGGAGCGATCCGACTTCGCGTCACTGGGCAAGCGGTATCTGGCCGAGACGGACCCGTATCGGGGCGGGGCCGACCGATTCATCGACAAGATGCCGAACAACTTCTTCCACCTCGGCCTGGTTCACCTGATGCTGCCCGGCGCGGTGTTCATCGACTCGCGGCGCCATCCCCTGGACTGCTGCTGTTCCCTGTTCAAGCAGAATTTCGCCAGGGGCCAGACCTTCAGCTACGACCTGGCTGTCCTCGGCGCCTACTACCGGGAGTACCTGGCGATGATGCGCCATTGGGAGTGGGTGCTGCCGGGCCGGGTGCTGCGGGTGCACTACGAATCGCTGGTGGACGACACGGAAGGGCAGGTGCGGCGCCTGCTCGATCACTGTGGGCTGCCGTTCGAGGAAGCCTGCCTGCGCTTCCACGAGACCCGGCGGGCCGTGCGTACGGCGAGTGCCGAACAGGTGCGCCAGCCCATCAATCGCCGTGGCATCGGGAGTTGGCGACGCTTCTCCGCGCAACTCGGGCCGCTGAAGGTCGCCTTGGGTGACGCAGTAGACCGGTACGCGGATTGACGCTGCGGCAGGCTACAGGTCGCTGCTGTCGAAAGCGCTCGAGGCGTGTTTTCAACCGTCGGTGTGAAGGCGGCGCATGGAGAGGATTGCGGTGGTTTTCACGACGCGACCCAGGATGAATGTGCCCATCGATCGGGCTCGGGATTGCGAGCGCCCAGGCTGAGCCGCGATTGGTCGGATGCGATGCAATCCATGTCGTCCTTGATTAGTTTTGCGTGAAATAGCGCTGGCGAAGCCAGAGGTTTCTGTTAGTTTTGTCGAAGTAGCATGAATCATGGAAGGGGGTGACTGAACGTGACAGAGTACGCCGGAAATTCAGGGTCGGGCATTCGATCCGGCAGGCTTCCATTCGAGAAAACAGCCATCGCGGCGGCCGTGGCGCTGGTGTCCGGAGCGCTGGCTGCGACTCCACTATTGGCTCAGGAAAGCGCCGCAGACGGCGGTGGGCAGGGGTCGGGACGCATTGAGGAAATTGTCGTCACTGCCCAGAAACGCTCGGCGAGCATCCAGGATATTCCTCTCGCGGTGCAGGCGTTCACGGCGGACCGCATCGATGAGCTTGCCATCCACCGTTTCGAGGATTTCGCCATCCTGTCGCCGTCCATCAACATCGCGAGCTGGATCCCGGGCACAACATCGATGGTCATGCGCGGTGTCTCTGACGGCGGCGGAGGCGGCGACACGGCGGCCACGGCCACCCTGTACCTCGACGAGCAGCCGCTGACCTTCCGCGGCCAGGTGCCCGACCTGCACCACTACGACATCGAGCGCATCGAGATCCTGAACGGCCCCCAGGGCACCCACTACGGAGCGAGCGCCGCCTCCGGCGCCGTGCGCATCATCACCAACAAGCCCGACCCGGATGCGTTCAGCGCCGGCGTGGACCTCACGGGAGGCATCATCAAGGACGGCGACCATGTGCGCACCGTGGAGGGCTTCGTCAACATTCCCGTGGCCGAAGGAATATCCGCACTGCGCCTGGTCGGCTGGTACGACGCGTCGCTCGGGTTCGTCGACAACCTGCCGGCGAACCGCACCTATGTGAACGGCGTCACGGTTTCAAACGATGCCTTCGTCGAGGACGACTACAACGAGGAGTCGGTGTTCGGTTTCCGCGCCGCGCTGCGCTCGAGCCTCGGCGACCGGTGGATGGCGACGCTTTCGGGCGTGCACCAGGAGTCCGACATCGACGGTTCCTGGGACTACGAACCGGAGCTCGGCGGCGACCGGGAGGTGACGCGCTTCCTGCCGGAGGAGAGCGACCTGTCCTACAGCCAGGTGGCGCTGACCCTGGAAGGCGATGTGGGCATCGGCGACCTGGTGTACGCCGGCGCCTACTACCGGCGCAACTCGGAAACCGTCAGCGACTATTCGAGCTACGTGGCCTATGTCCCCTGGGCCGGCTGGACACAGCAGTTCGCCTGCAACGACTTCTACTGGTACGGCAATGTCGACTGCAACGACCCGAGCATGTACTTCGACCTGGAGTGGAACGTCGACCGCTGGTCCCATGAGGCGCGGCTCGCCTCCAGGGGGGACGGCCCGTTGAGCTGGATCGTCGGCGCCTTCTTCGAGGAAACCGAAAGCCGCCAGATCGCGTTCTGGGGCATGGAGGGCATCCAGCACGGCGGCGTGCCGTCGGCCTACTATCTCGGGTTCGCGGGCGGCTCGCCGCTGCCGGAGGAATGGTATTTCGCCGATGCGGTGTACAAGTGGGAGCAACTGGCCGGTTTCGGCGAGGTGGCCTACTCGTTCACCGACCAACTCACGGCCACCTTCGGCATGCGGGCGTTCCGGTCGAAATACGACAAGGCGCCGTCACCGGACTTCAATATCTTCTACGATCCCAAGGCGGGAGGCACCAGCGTGGATGCATCGTCGGACGATGTCATCTTCAAGGCGAACCTCACCTGGGAGGTGAACGACGACCTGCTCGCCTATTTCAATTTTGCCCAGGGTTTCCGGCCCGGCGGCGCCAACACCACGGCGGCGGACGACAACATTCCGGAGACCTACGGCCCCGATGTGCTCGACTCCTACGAGGTCGGCTGGAAGTCGACGCTCGCCGACGGGCGGGTGACCTTCAACGGCGCCGTCTACCTGATGCAGTGGAAAGACTTCCAGACCAACATCTACGACCCGGACGTCGGGGTGGTCAACTTCATCGCCAACGTGGGGGATGCGGAGACCAAGGGCTTCGAGTTCGACCTGCAGGCCTACCTCACCGAGAACCTGGCCATCCAGGTGGCGGCGACCCACAACGACGGCGAACTGAAGGAGCGCTTCCAGGCCTCCGAGTCCGCGTTCGCGGAGAAGGGGCAGCGGCTGCCGCTGGTGTCGAAGTGGAAGGCCTTTGTCAACGCGCGCTACCAGTGGCAGCAGGGGCCGGGGACGCTCGGCTACGCCCAGGCGACCTACAGCTATACGGGAGATTCCTGGAATCAACTGGTGACCGCCGGCTACGTGGAGTTCGCGCCGCAGAAGCAGTCCTCCTACGACACCCTCGATGCGCGGGTCGGCTGGGTCTTCCGCGACGGCCGCTACGGCGTGGAGCTGTTCGCCACCAACCTGCTCGACGAACAGGCGCAGATTTTCATCAATACTGCCCAGGCCGACCAGCGCATCACCACCATCCGGCCGAGGACGATCGGGCTCAGGCTGAGGACCCGGTTCGATTAAAGACGGGAAACCGACAGTCCGGCGGGCGGTTTCGGCGCGATCGGAGGCAACACCGGAGCTGGGGCATCGGGACACCCGAGCGCGCCGTGGTTCGCCGTGGCGCGTTTCCGAGGTCCGGCTGGCCAGCCGACGGGCAACGCGCCGCAACCGTGGGCAACGGCCCGTACCGAAAGGAATTCGGCAAACCGTTCTGGCCCTCGCCTGCGTACTGCCCGCCACCGGCTGGGCCGAAGACTACAGGCCCTGGTTGGAGTTGAGGGCGCTGTTCCAGGACGTGCAGACCTCGAGCGTCTTTACGGACTCGAAGACATTCGTGGATTGCGAGGCACGGCGCAGCCCGGCGAGTATCCGCATCGACTACGAACGGCTGCGGGCCGAGTCTCCCGTCGATCTCGGGAGCTTCGTCGAAGCCAACTTCCGATGCCCGGCGGTTCCGGCGGACTCGTCCGCCGAGGCCAACAGGCCCTTTCGCGAACACCTGATCGCCCTGTGGGACCGGCTGATTCGTTCGGACCGGCGCGGCTCGGGAACCTCCACACTGATCCCGCTGCCGCACGAATACGTGGTGCCGGGCGGCCGGTTTCGCGAGGCCTACTACTGGGATTCCTATTTCACCATGATCGGGCTCGCCGCCTCCGGCAGGAAGCGGCTGATCGAGTCCATGCTCGACAACTTCGCCTTCCTGATCGATTCCTACGGGTTCGTGCCCAACGGCAACCGCACCTATTACACGGGCCGCAGCCAGCCGCCGTTCTTTTTCGCGATGGTGAACCTGTATATGCAGATCGCCTCCGCGGAACAGGGCCTGACCTACCTGCCCGCCCTGCGCAGGGAATACGACTTCTGGATGGACGGCGCGGAAGAACTGCGACCCGGGAGCCCGAGCCACCGGCGGGTGGTGTTGTATCGCGGCACCGTACTGAACCGGTATTGGGACGATTTCGATTCGCCACGTCCGGAGTCGTACCGGGAAGACGTGCATCTGGCGCAAGCCTTGCCCACCTCCGACAGAAAGCCCCTGTATCGGGAGCTCCGGGCCGGAGCGGAGTCCGGGTGGGACTACAGTTCACGCTGGTTTGCCGACCCGCGGGATTTCGCCAGCATCCGCACCACCGGCATATTGCCTGTGGATCTGAACAGCCTGATGTTCGCAATGGAATCGACGCTCTCCGCGCTGTACGGGACCGCCGGTGACCTTGAAGCGCATCGCCACTTCGATGCCAGGGCCCGGGCTCGCTTCACGGCGATCAACGACCTGTTCTGGAACGCCGATGCGGGCATGTTCCAGGACGTTGACTGGCGGCGAAGCGTTTTCACGGACCGCGTGACCGCGGCGAGTTTCTACCCGATGTATTTCAGGGCGGCCCGGGCTGATCTGGCGCGGAAACAGGCGCCGCGCCTGATCGACGCATTGCTGAAAGAGGGCGGCATCGTCACCAGCACCCATGCCTCGGGCCAGCAATGGGACAGCCCGAACGGCTGGCCGCCGTTGCAGTGGATAGCCGTCAAGGGCCTGCTGCACTACGGGTTTGCCGAGCAGTCCGACGATATACGCCGGCGCTGGCTCGCCGTGAACCGGAGGGTCTATTCGAACACGGGTAAAATGATGGAAAAGTACGACGTGGTGGACACGTCGCTACCGGCCGGCGGCGGCGAGTATCCGGCCCAGGACGGGTTCGGCTGGACCAACGGCGTCGCGTTGGGGCTGCTCGACGACAACGCGTTGTATTGAGGAATCGGCCGCAGGATTGCAATCAACGGGCAATCTCCGGGAAAACGACGCGGCGGATTATCGCCAAAGCGGTACAATCCGCCGCGTTTTCCAATCAGGCTCCAGCGGGCCTCGCCCTCAGTTGATGGCGATGCTGCGCGGGGTCGCCTCCGCCGTCTTCGGCAGGCTCAGGGTCAGCACGCCGTCGTCGACGCTGGCCTCGATCCGGCTCCGGTCGATCCGGCTCGAAAGCTGGAACGAGCGCGTGAAATGGCCCACTTCGTACTCCGTGTACACGGGCTCCAGGGAGCCGTAGCGCTCGAGGCCGATGCGCGCCGACACCGTCAGCCGGTTGTTGTCCAACTGGATGTCGATGTCTTCGCGGTCGACGCCGGGCACTTCCATGACCACGGTCAGCGCCTCCGGGTTCTCGAAGATGTCGGTCAACGGCCGGAAGAAGCGCCCCTCGACGGTCTGTTCCCCGTTCGAGTCGTGCGCCTGCTTTTCCTGGACGGCCAGGTGTTCCTTGGCTGTGGTTGTATTGCTCATGGGATCCTCCTAGTTCAGTGCGATGCTGCGCGGCTGCTCTTCCTGCGGCGGGCTGAGCTTCAGCGCCAGAACGCCGTTGTGCAGTTCCGCGGTCACCGAGTCGGGGTCGACCGAGAACGGCAGGGTCACCGTTCTATCGAAACTGCCCGCGGCCCGCTCCTTGCGGTGCATGCTGGTGTCGTCCCCGTAGTCCAGCGCCTTGCTGCCGGTCAGCCGGATGCGGTTCTTGTGCACCTGCACGTCGATGGCGTCCCGGGCCACGCCGGGCAGCTCGGTGACCACGATGTAGTCGCCGCCGTCGCGAAAGACATTGATGGGCGGATAGGCCCCCCGGCCGCTGGTGACCGCATCGAGCAGGCTGCCGGTGCGTGCGCGGCCGAGTGCCCGCTGCAGATCGAGCAGCTCGCTGAGAGGGCTGCCAAACAAGTTGCTCATGGTTCGTTCCTCCTTGGGTTTGCACTTAAGGGTTACGATGAAAACAAATAGGGACTGCTGTGGAATTTTCAAGGCGCGCGGAAGATTCAGCGCCTGATCCGTCGAGTCCGGTCGATGCGGTACCTGGCGGTGCGCCGGTCCAGGCGCAGTTGTTCGATTTCTTCCAGAAGGTCGATCGCCAGGGCCGCGCCCGGCCAGTTGACCTCCAGCTCGCGGGTCAGCTTGAGCGCTTTCTGCACCCGAATCACGGCACGGCCGGAGCAACGCCATTTGTCGTGGACATCGACCGGCCAGGCTGCTATAGGATCCCCTATGCGATGGCGCCCTGCACAGATTCAATCGCGGTGTTCTTGTGTTGCGCGCCTGGTTTATCGGAGCGCGGTAGCCCCGGGCACCGGTTGCGGACACCGTGAGCCAGGCTGAGTTGGCGTCCAGGGGCGGCGCCCTGAACGTCTGGCGCTTGTTGGGCCTCGCCATCCATCCGTCGGAGGCTTGCGAGCACCTTTCCGCGGTTGCGCCCGAGACCCATGACGTTCTGCTTCGCGTGGTAATTCCACTGAGTGCCGTGCCGCCGCTGCTCGCTTTTGCAGGCGGCGCCACGCTCGGGTGGCGTCTCGGCGGCGGGGAGCCGCTGTATGTGTCGGTCGGCGGCCTCACGCTGATCAGCCTGGCCTATTTCACGGCCCTGATCACCGGGTTTCTCAGTACCGCCCTGGTCGCTTCCTGGATGGCCGGCACATACGGTGCCCGGCGCGAGTTCGGCGCGCACCTGGCGTTCGTCGCGCTCGTCGGCACACCGGTGATTCTCGCCAGCGTGGCGCACCTGTTTCCGCACGCTTTCGTCAACATGATCCTGCTGATACCGGCCCTGATCTGGAGCCTGTATCTCCTCTACCGTTGCCTGCCGCCCATTCTCGGCACGACGCCCGAACAGGGGATGTTGATGGCGTCGTCCCTGGTGGCCTACCTGCTGGTGGCCTTCGTCAGCCTGCTCGGCATTACCGTTGCGCTCTGGAGCGGGGGCATGGGCCCGTCGCTGGGGGTCTGATGGCCGCCAGGGAGCGCTATCACGACCGGGTGGC
>CAZWZH010000255.1:0-30995 GCA_964638775.1 uncultured Pseudomonadales bacterium | reverse complement strand
TGTCAACCCATATTATCATATTATGGCACTACATCGGCCGATCAGCCTGAGCGACAACCGGAAAACAATCAGTTACCGATCGAAAAACTGTCGATTACGCCGAAATCGGACCAAATCCAACGGGTCGTTGGTAAAGATAGGCTAAGAAAATCGCCACCGAAGCCGGATTCGAGCACCTGATTCCGCGCCAAGGCGTTTCGGGTCGAACATCGGCGAGAACGATTTCCCTCACACAGCGCCGGGCGATACGTGAACTTAGAAGTCAGGGTTTTTCGATTAGCAACATAGCCAAGCAAAACTTCGGTTTCGCGGTACGTCGAAAGGCGCACCTAGTGGGCGCCTACCGTCTGAACATTCGAAGGGGCTGGTGGAGGCTTCGCATCGCGCGAGCGGACTTGGACGCCATAAGGGGACGCTTGCCCGCTCAATTCACGCTGCTGCAATTTGTAAACGAAGCCGTCAAATACAAGGCTGAGCGGGCCGGCTGACTGCGCCGCGATTCTCCCAACAACCCCTGAGATGAACAAAAATGTTCACATTGTGAACATCGCTGCGCAGCATGTTTCGCATGACTTTTGGCAAAATGTTTCGCGCGCCTGTAGTGATGCTCGTGCCCACCATGTTGCGGCTGCTGCTCGATCATCCGGCGGCGGCAGAGGTGGACATGTCGAGCGTGCGCGTCATCCATACGGGAACGGCGCCGCTGCCGTATGCCTCCGTGACGCGCAGCACCGAACTCTGTCCGCATGTGCAAATCCGCAACGCCCACGCCATGTCGGAGGGCGGCTTTCACACCTTGGCGACCACCGCGGAGCAATTGGCCAAGCCCGGCTGCGTCGGCAGGCTGGTGCCCAACATGCAGATACGCAACGCAGCGGGGAATCTGGCGCCCGTCGGCGTGGTAGGCGAAATCTACGGGAAGGCGGGCGGTAAGCCCCGGCGCTATTGGCGCGACGAAGCCGCCAGCCGGGCCACCCGGGTCGACGGCTGGACAAAGTCCGGCGACCTGGGCTACTTGAACGAGGACGGCGACCTGATACTGACCGGCCGCTCCAAGGATCTCATCATTCGCGGGGGATTCAACATCGCCCCGATGGAAGTCGACGATGTGCTGCACAGGCATCCGACGGTTAGGATAGCCGCCGTGCTCGCTGTCGAACACGAGGTGCTCGGGGAGGATGTCGCCGCCGCCGTGACCCTGGCCACCGGCGGCACGGCCACGCCCGCGGAACTCGAGTCCTGGTGCCGCCGGCATCTGGCGGACAACAAGGTGCCGCGCGCCATCGTCCTGCTCGACGAACTGCCGGTCAACCAGAACGCCAAGATCACGAAGGGGCCGCTGCGGCCCATCCTGCAGGAGGCGGCCGATCGGGCGCGCGCCGAGCGGCACGGCGGCTGAGCCGGCTTCAACGGCCGCCGAACACCACGGCCGGACGGGACGCTTGCGGTCGAAGCCCCGTCGCTCCACCGTCGATCGCGCTGGCCGGTCAGGTGAGTTGCGAAAGCTCCCGATTGACGAGGTCAATCGCCTCGAGCTTGGCGTCTGTTCGCTTCCCCATCACCTGCAACTGGAGGATGTCGATGCCGCTGGCGGCGAAATCGCGCAGCCGCTCGCGCACCATGTCGGGGGTACCGATTACGCTGGCCTGCAACGCCAGTTCGTCCGGAACCCGGGCGACGGCCTCCTCGCGCCGGCCCCGCACCCACAGCGCCTGCACCTCCGCGGCGACATCCTCGTAGCCGATGCGCCGGTAGGCTTGGTTGTAGAAGTTGGTGTTCGCCGAGCCCATGCCCCCCAACTGAAATGCCAGGGCGGGCTTGCGCCTGGCGATCATCCGTTCCACGTCGTCGCCGATGCCGACCACCGCGCCGACGGCCAGCTCGATGTCGTCAAAACTGCGTCCGGCCCGCTCGGCGCCGCGACGGATGGGGTCGAGATAGACCTCGGCCGTAGCCGGCGTAAAGGACGTGCCGATCCAGCCTTGTGCCACCTCGCCCGTAAACTCCAGCGATTTCGGTCCAAGGGCGGCGATGAAGATGGGGATGTCCAGATTGGGCTGGTGCGCAAGCCGCAGCGCCTTGCCCTCGCCGTCCGGCAGCGGCAGCCGGTAGATGCCGACCCTCGTAGCGTAGCCGTTCGCCGGCGAAGGCGAGCCTCAGGATGTCCACCGTTTCCCGCATGCGTCCGAGCGGTTGCGCAAAGCGCGCGCCGTGCAGCCCTTCCACGACCTGGGGCCCGCTCACGCCCAGCCCGAGCATGAAACGGTCTTCGCTGATCGCCGCCATGTTCAGGGCGGCCATGGCGAGGTTGGCGGGCGCCCGCGCGCTCACCTGGGCGATACCGGTGGCGAGGCGCATGGTTTTCGTCCGCGCAGCGAGGTAGGCGAGCGGCGTGAAGGCATCCGCTCCCCAGGCTTCCGCAGACCAGACCACATCGACACCGAGCTTCTCGCACTCCACCACGTAGTCGGCGACTCGGCCGATGCGAATGCCCCTTTGCGTGTCCACGTCGCCCACGGCGATTGCCGTTTTCATCGCGGTTCCTCCTCAGTTGCGCCGCACCTACTTAAACGGGATGCCGTGGTCGGCCGCCGGTTCCCTCGGCATGCCGAGTACGCGCTCACTGATGATGTTGCGCTGGATCTCGGTGCTTCTGCCCCCGAGGCAGAAAGCCTGGCGAAAGACGTAGCCGCCGCCCTGGCCGGACGCAAACGGCGGTTCCTCCACAGTTACCAGGAATAGCCGACCTCCAGCCCGTACGTGCGCGGTTCCCCAACGTAGCCGATCATGAAGGCGCCGTTCAGGTTCAGCGCGTCCTTGTAGTACTTCTTCTTGGTCAGATTGCGCCCCCAGAAGTGAACTTCCCACCCGCTGTCTAGCGTTACCCCGACGCGCGCGTCGAGCAGCTGATAGGAATCGATCACGGAGCCCGGACCTCGCGCAAGGCGAGCCGCCACGGTTTGGTTCACTTCCTTCTCGGTCTCGTCGCGGAAACTCCAGTTGACCTGAACGAGCCCGTCGCCGAACGCAAGGTTTGGATGGTAGCTGAGCGACACGTACGCGGAAATTTCGGGCATGTTGAAGTGCTGGAAGTCGGGCTCGTCGTAATCGATTTTCGCCCAGCCCACGCCCGCATGCAGGCTCAAATCGGCGGTGACGAGGGCCACGAGATCCGCCTCCGCGCCGCGTACCTCGGCGTCGCCGAAGTTCACTGTCGCGGTGGTGATGGTGCCGATGCTGGTCGACGCCTGGATGGTGTACTGGTAGTCCTCGTAGTCGCTGACGAACCCGGCCACGTTCAGGCGCACGCGGTTGTCGAACCACTCCGTCTTGATGCCCGCCTCGAAGTCGGTCAGCACCTCCTCGTCGAAGGGCGGAAACTCGCCGGAGACGTCGCGGAACTGGTGCCCGCCGGCGCGCTGCGTCCGGTTGGTTTTGACGTACGCCATCAGATTGTCGGAAAAGTGGTATTGCTCACCGAAATTCCAGGACCAGTAACCCCAGGTTTCGGACGGCGTGAACTCGCAGGTGTCGCCGGCCATGATGAGGCTACCCACCCTGCCGGCGGTGTTGGTTACGTCCTGCTCGGCGGGGTTGTACAGGCACAGCGGGAAGGGCACGCCCTGGGGCTGCACTAGATTGCCCCCGGTGAGGCCTTTCCTGTCTTTCGTCCACCGGACCCCCCATCGACCGACAACGCATTGGTCAAGTCGAAGGTGAGGTGGCCGAAGACCGCGACGCTCTCGTTGTCTCCGCCACCCGAGGCCCGTTGGTAGATCCCGGGCGGAGCGCCGGTAAAGAAGTAGGAGTGAGTGCCGTCGTCGCCCTGTTCCTCGAAGTAGTAGATGCCGGTCAGCCAGGACATCCTGCTGCCCAGGGCCAAGCTCTTGAACTGCAGTTCCGCCGCGGTGGATGCGAAGTCCTGGGGCGTGCTGGTGTTCACGTTCAGAAACGGCCAGGCGGAACCCTCCACATCGAAATTGTTCGCCTTCAGATCGTTAGATCGGTAGCTGACGATGCCCTGGGCTTCGAATCCAAGCGGCGTCGCCCAGGTGAGATCCACCGATATGCCGTACCCTTCCACCACGTCGGTGGCTCCTTCCGGCACGACGGATTGGCCATAGACGTTGGTGGCGCTGAGCGCCCCCTCGTAGAAATCGTCCGAATAGAAGCCGAAACCGGTGGCGCCGAGGATGTCGCCCGACAGATTACGGTTGAGATGGCCGTTGATTTCCGCATCGACGTAATAGCCGGAGGCGAAAACGGTGACGCTGTCGGCGGGCTCCCAAAGGGCATTGAGGCGGTGGTAGTGCGCCTCGAGGTCGTCGGATTCGCGTTCCGCGACCAGCTGCTGCCTGCCATCTAGATAGTAGGTGGTGGTGTAGCCGTCGCGGTCGTGGTAGGAGCCCGCATAGCGCAGCGCGAAGGTGCCGCTCAACGGAATGTTCACGGCGCCCTGCACCCGCACCTTGCCGTAGTTTCCGGCGTTGGCGCGCACCCAGCCGCCGAACTCGCCGGTCGGGTCCGGTTTCACGGAATGAAACTTGATGGCGCCACCCGTGGTGTTGCGACCGTACAGCGTTCCCTGCGGACCTTTGAGCACCTCGATGCGTTCCAGGTCGACGAGCTCGATCAGCGAGCCCGAATCCTTGGCGACATAGATGCCGTCGAAAAATAGGTTCCGATGGACGGGTCGACGGTTATGTCGACGGCGTTCTGGCCCTGGCCTCGGATGTAGACGATTTGCGACATGGCAACGCCCCCGCCCGAGGGCACCATGTACAGGTTGGGTGTCTTCGCGGCGATATCCTGTGAATTCTGCATGTTGAACGCCAGCAGGTCGTCGCCCGTGAACGACGACACGGCCACCGGCGTTTCCTGCAAACCGGTTTGCCGCCTCTGGGCGGTGACGATCACCTCCTCGAGCACCTGCGCCCAAGCCGTACCGCCCACCAGAAAAATGTCCACTCCGGCGGCCGCGAGAAGGGTTTTCTCGTGCCGATTGCCGATTCTGTTCGGCGTGCCGCCCGATATTCCGGTTTCACGCGGCGAACTGTGCGACGTTCCGGCCCCATGCAGCGAGTAATGCGGAGCGCAGGCATCGTTTCGCCAGCCGCGAACATCGCCCGATTCATTCCACATGATGTCTCTCCTTCTCAATCCACGCCGGATTCACGCCGGGTCCGGTGAAGCCGGCCTCTCGCGAACGCCATCGACACCCAATTGCCGGTTCTCGGCTTCCCGGTCGCCGGCGTGTTGCGAGCTTGCGGCTTCGGCGCCGGGAGGCGGTTTCCGGGACGATGTCGAACGCAAAGTACCAGAAAACAGTATACTATAGAAGCGCCGATTGGAGGGGAGGCGGCCGTGGTAGAGTCCGCAACGCCAAACAAGCGCAATCTTTCCCACGAGGTGGCTGGCCGTATCGCCCATGACATCATCGCCAACGGCTGGGAGGAAGGCCACCTCGTCGGCCGCGAGCACACCCTGCTGCAACGCTACGCCGTCAGCCGCGACACCTTCCGGGAGGCGCTGCGCATCCTTGAGTGGCAGGGGTTGATCACGACGCTTCGTGGCCGCAGCGGCGGCCTCGTGGTGGCCAAGCCGTCCCGGGACGCCATCATCAATGTCGTGAGAGCCCATCTGGATTTCACGGACATCGCCTTTGCCGAAGTGATGGAAGTGCGGCGCCGGCTCGAGCGCCTCGCCGTTCGGCTGGCGACCATCCGGCTTACCGAACCGGCGGTGCCGCAGCTCGAGGTACTGCTCGGCGATTCCCTCAAACCCGCCGCGAGCACCGCCGAGGAAGTCTTCCGGCACCTGCGGGTAATCCATGAAGTCGGACGCGTCAGCGGCAACCCCTTGCCGGCGCTGTTCATCGCCCCGCTGGACTTCGTAGCCATCGACTTCATCGATCTCGAGAAGCTCTCCCCGGACCTGTTGGCGCACACGCGCGCCAGCAGGCAGAAGATCCTGCGCAGGCTGGTTGGCGCCATCGTCGACAACGAGGAGGAACTCGCGCTCGAGGCGGTGAACGCCTACATCCGGCTCACGGAGAAGATCACCCGATTGGCGGCAAGTACAATGGAGGGCGAACGGGCGACTTATCCGCAGTGGTTCGACCTGGGTAGCGGCAAGTCAGCCCATAATCTGATTTACCGCATTCGCCGGGACATTCGCGTTCGGGGCCTCGTGGCCAGCGACCGTCTGGGCTCGGAATCGGAACTGATCGGAATTTACGACGTCAGCCGTTCGACTCTCCGGGAAGCCTTGAGAATCCTGGAAGCGGTCGGCGTCACCGAAAGCCGCAAGGGTTTCTCCGGCGGGGTCTTCATCTACCGGGCAGACCCGAACAACACGGTAGAAGCCGCCGCCCGCTTTCTGGAACAGTCCAACCTGTCGTTCGAGCAGGTATACGAAATGCGTCTGGCGCTGGACACTTTTGCGGTGGAACTGGCAGCCGGTCGCCGCTCGCGGGCGCATGTCGAAGCGCTCGAACTGGCTCTGGTCGCGGAGTCGAAAGCCGCGTCCGGCGAGGCGTTCGCAGCCGCCGCGGGGGAGTTGCACAACGCCATCTGCCAAGCGGCTGGCAATCGGTTGCTCGCCCTGTACATCAACGTGCTGATCGAGACGACCCTGTTCCAGATCGTCCAGAAGCGGCAGTTGCACAAGCTGATGGAGAACAGAACAAAGCTGGTGCGCAGCCACGCGCGCATTATCCGGGCCATCGCGGCGGAAGACGCGCTCGCCGCCGGCCGCCACATGCGGGACCACCGCGCCCAGGTGGGACGCCTGTTGAGGCTCTGAACGGAACCCGTCAGCAGACCGGAAAGTTGAGCGTCTGCTGGTAGCTGAACTCCTTGAGCCCCTCGAGCCCCCACTCCCTGCCGAAACCGGAGCGCTTGATGCCGCCGAAGGGGGCGTGCACGTCGGGCGCGATGACGGCGGCGTTGACCGACACCCAGCCGGTATCGATGCGGCTAGCGAGCCGGTAGGCCTTGCCGCGGTCGGCAGAGAATACCGCGCCGCTCAACCCGTAGCGCGAATGATTGGCGATAGTGATGGCCTCTTCGTCGCTGTCGAACTCCAGGATGGCGATCACCGGGCCGAAGATCTCCTCCTGACACACCGCGCTGTCCGGCGCTAGCCCGGTGATGAGCGTGGGCTCGTAGAAATAGCCCCGGTCCAGGTAAGCCGGGCGGCGCCCGCCGCACTCCACCCTGCCTCCCGCTTCCCGCGCCATGGCCACGAAGCGTTCGGTGCGCTCCAGGGCGGCGCCCGAAATTAGCGGCCCCATGGCGTTGAACCGGTTGGTCGGGTCGCCGACGGGCATGGTCCAGAAGATGCGCTGAACATGCTCGACGTACTCCCGCAAAATAGTGTTGTGCACGATGTGGCGGGTACACAGGCCGCACCCCTGCCCGGACATGGTGGTTGCGTTCGCCGCGCCGAAGAGTGCGGCGGTGGACAGGTCTGCGTCCTGAAGCACCACCGAAGCCGACTTGCCGCCGAGTTCGAGCAGCACCCGCTTCAGGGACGGCGCGGCGTTGCCCATAATTCGGGCGCCGACCGCATCAGAGCCCGTGAAGCTGACCAGGTCCACATCTGCATGGGTAGTCAGCCGTTCGCCGATGACGGGGTCGCCGAGAACGATGTTGAACACGCCCGGCGGCAATGCGGCGCGCTCCGCATGGTCCCCGAGCCGCATGACCTCGAGAGGCGTCACCTCTGACGCCTTCAGCACCACGGTGTTGCCCATGAGAAGGGCGGGCACGACCTTGAGCAGGCTCAGCATGAAATTCGCGTTGAAGGGCGTGATGGCCGCAACGACCCCCAGGGGCTTGCGGATCACGCTCGACGTCGAGGCGACCTGGGTCGCTCCGCCGTTAAGCGGATTGGGCGCCACCGCCACCGGCGTCGATTCGTTCAGGTTTTGCCGCGCAAGCGCGACCTGATGGCGGGCAATGGACACGGCCATGTCGAAATGCAGCTGCAGGGTGACCGAAAAGGCGTGCCCGGACTCGGCGACGATGCAATTCAGCGTCTCAGCCTTGTCGGCCTCCACGGCATCGAGGAACGCATCGACCCGATCGCAGCGTTCGCGCCGTTCGAGATCTCGCCAGGCGCCCGAATCGAAGGCTCGCCGCGCCGCCTGCACTGCCCGTTCGCAATCCGCCGCATCGGCGAGGGGTACCTCGCCGATCACCGCTTCCGTCGCCGGGTTGACCACCGGGCGCCGCGCCGCGCCGGCGGCGGGGCGCCAGCGGCCGTCGATAAAGAACCGATCGAAGTTCATCCTATATACCGATTCGTGATTCCGTGGCTGCTTCAGACCATGCCGGCCGCGGCGGCCGACAGGATGGCCGCCTGCGAGCCGCCGTCGTTGTACAGGCTCAGGCCGACCACGGCACTGGCGCGCGGGTGGTTGAGAAACACCATGGCGAACGCCTGTTCGGCCGCGGTGGTTTCCCGGCCGAGCGGTTGCGGCAGCATGTTCAAGGCATCGCCCGCCGCCTCCCGAAAGGCGGGCAGCATGGGCGTTTCGGTGATTCCGGGGCACAGCAGGTTCATCCGGGCGCCGCGCCCGATGTAGCGGGTGGAGTGGATGGTGGCCCAGGCGGCCATGGCGCTCTTGGCGGCAACGTACGAATCGCCCAAGGATTCGAGGTTGGCTTCCACCCAGGTGCGCCCTTCCTCCATCGAGGCACTGTTGATGAGCGGGGAAAGGCGTTCGGCGTCCTGCACCCAGCCGAGCGTCAGCGACGTGATGACCGCGATGGCGCTCTGCGCCTCAAGCTTCGGCAACATGGATTCGATGAGGTAGCGGCTGCCGAGAAAGTTCACCTGCACCACGTCGAGCGGCGGAAAGGTCTGCGGCAGGCCCGCGCAGCAGAAGAGGGCATACACGGAACCGTCTTCCAGCGAATCCACGAAGGCGTCGATGCTGCCGCGTTCGGCGAGATTCATGTGCCTGCCGGAAACCCGGCCGTCGGAAATCTCCTTGATATCGGCGCCGGTCACTTCCGCCCCGAGTTCCACCAGTATCTCGCACACCGCCGCGCCCATGCCGGACGCCGCCCCTGTGACCACCACGTGCCGCGACTCGTAATCGTTGCCGAACATTGAATATCTCCTCAGCGTTCCCACCCGAGCGGCAGGGCGTTAAGGCCCCAGATGCCGATGTGGAACTCCAGTTCTTCCGGGCGCCGCACGTGGAATCGCGGGATCGCATCCAGCCACTCTTCCACCAGTATGCGCATCTCGAGGCGCGCCAGATGCATGCCCACGCACATGTGCGGACCCCAGCCGAAACCCAGGTGCCGGTTCGGCTTGCGCGTCAGGTCGGCCTGCGTGGGGTTTTCGAAGGCGGCGGGGTCGAGGCTGCCGGCGGCCATGAACAGTTCGATGCTGTCGCCTTGCTTGAACGAGACGCCATGGAATTCCAGGTCGCGGGTGACGAAACGCCGCGTGGTCAGCACCGAATGCAGCCGCATGATTTCCTCGATCGCCGTCTGGATCGCATCGCCGTCGCCGCGCAGTTCGCGCTGCAGTTCGGGGCGCTCGGCCAGGTACTTGAACACCCAGGTCAACTGGTTCATGACCGTGTCGAGGCCGCCGACGAAAAGATTGAAGCCGAGCCCCAGGCGCAGTTCCTCGGACACGTCGGCGTCGACCAGCAGCGTGAGGAAATCGTCCTGCGGCTCCGCACGCCGCTCGTCGAAGCCCTTTTGCACTCGCACCACGATCTTGCGGATGGCGTCGCGGGTCTTTTCCAGGTCGTTGGGGTCGGGTTGCAGGAGCGCTGCCTCCCAGGCCAGAAACTCGTCCGCCTCCTCGAGGGGCAGGCCCATCAGCAACAGGAATATCTGTGTCGGGTAGATGGCGGCCACATCCATGACGAAGTCGCAGTCGCCCTGTTCGAGGCAACGGCGCACGAGGTCGCGCGCCAGCTCGCGTATGCCGCCGGACAGTTTGCGCACGTTCGGAGGCAGCAGGTGTTCGCGGATGACGCGGCGCACCTGGGCGTGCAGGGGCGGATCGGTGTCGATGGGAATCATGAGTTCGTAGCCCATCTGGATCAGTTCGTTGAACCCCGAGATACCCACGCTGGAGAAATCCTTCGGGGTGCGCATGATTTCCCGGATCATTTCCGCATTGGTCACCTGCCAGGCGCCGCGGGTGAAGGTGCGGTCCATCTGGGGGGTGACGTTGTAGAAAATGGGCGGTTTGGACTCGTGCAGCTGGCCGATTTCCGCAAAGATGTCGGTTTTCGGGTCCATGGTGAACACATTGAAGGATTCGACGAGCTCCGGCGGCACATGGTCGGGTGCGGTTACGTTGGACATGATGGCTCCGTAGCGAATGCGAACGTTGATGCGTCGCCGTTATCGGACTGGGCAGGTGTAAGTACGATGCCGCCTGTACGTCCGCGTCTGCAGCGGCGAGACGTCCGCCCAGTACCGGGGGCGGTACGAAAAGCCGCTGACCCGTGAACCGGACCGGTGACGGTCGAAGGAATCACTGCAATGGGACGGGGTGACTTTGGCAAGTGGCTGTTGACGCGAGAATCGGCCTGGCCCCATAAGGTATACTGTTTGGCGAACGGCGGTCAATCGCGTGTCGAGATCAACCGCCAACAGCCCTCCCGGACGGGGAATCAGCGGTTTCGCGTTCTTCCGATCAGTGCTGCGGCCAGCCCACCCGGCATCGGCAACGCGGCGCCGAGCTTTTTACGCATGGCGCCGATTCGCTCCATCAGCGCCCGATTGGAAGCGTTCAGGCGTTCGAAGAGGTCGGCTTGGTCGACACCCACCAGGACGCCGTCGCGCTTGACCGCGTCGCCCGCGACCAGAACGGTGTCCACATTGGCCAGCGACGCGTACAGCACCACGGCGGCGACCGCATCGCCGATCGGCTGCATGCCGATGCGGTTGCGGTCGATCAGCACGATGTCGGCTTCCTTGCCGGGCGTAAGACTGCCGATGCGGTCGGCAAGACCCGCCGCGCGCGCACCACCCAGGGTCGCCGCCTCCAGCACCTTCCGCGCGCCGATGGAAATGGACGCCACCATTTTGCCGTCGTCAATGACGGCCTGGTTCGCGTGGGCGCGCTGCGTCTGCAGGGACAGGCGCATGGGGGCGAATAGGTCGCCGCTGTTGTTGGAAACGATATCCACCCCCAGGGCGTGGTTCACACCGAATTGCCTGGCGCGGGCGGTGACGCCGTGGCCCATGCCCATCTGCATTTCGCTCTCGATGGTGGCCACCACAGAGGCGCCGCATTCCGCCAGCAACTCCAGATCCCGGTCGCTCATGAAGAAGCCGTGTACCGCCAGCATGTCGGAACCGAGCAGGCCGGCGTCGGCCAGCTTGACGATACTCTCCTCACCCGGTTTGTCCGGGGCGCTCATGTGGAAGGTGATGGTCCTGGCGTTGGCGGCGCGCGCCCAGCCCACCTCCTTTTCGAGGTTTTCTTCGTTTTGGAACGGCAATTCGTTCAGCGCCATACCGAGATGCAGGCGTCCGTCGTCGTCGGCAAAGTACTCGGAGGCAATCCGCGCGTAGTCCTCCTCTTTCCATTCCGGGCGGGCGAAGCTCTCGAACAGCTTGCCCTCCTTGGCGACACCGGCCATGCCGTAGCAGTATACCGACCGCGTGCCGGCGTCCGCCGTTCCGCGGATGGCCGCATCCGCAAACTCCGGCGCGGCGATGTTGTGGTCGTAATCGATTAACGTGGTAACGCCGGCATCCAGGGCTTCCAGCGCGCCGGCGTAGTTCCCCAGGTACTTGTCGTCCGCGGTATAGGCCTCCCCCATGAACCCGCGCACGGTCATGGCGTATTCCATGAGCGAGAAGTTGCTGGTCAGGTGGCGGATGTTCGCCTGCCAGACGTGCCGGTGGGCGTCCACCAGGCCGGGGATGGCGATCTTGCCGCGGGCGTCGATGACCTCGGCGTCATCGATAGGAAGATGCTCGCCCACCTCCGCAATTTTTGCGCCTTCGACCAACAGGTCCGCACGGTCGAAATCGCCGAGTTCGTCGTCCATGGTGATGAGACAGGCGTTTCTGATCAATGTTCGATTTGCCATTTGTACAGGCTCCCGGTTCGATTTGTCCGGTGGTTGTCGTTGTGACTCAAGATAACACGGTCTGGACTTCTCGGGGCCTCATCCTCCGGACTGGATCGAAACGCTCAAAGAACAACGAGGGAGCCCGGCGGCCCCCTCTTTGGCGTTCTATCTCAAGCTTGCCGATTTCCGTTTGCTCCCAGACCTCTCATTGGCGGATCAGGCGTACAAACGGGCCAACTGCCGAGCCGACGCCCGCGATCCCGTTGGTCTGAGGCAACGCCTTGTCAGAAGTTCCCGAACCGCTTGGTCAACGAAACCCCATAGGTTCTCGGCGTACCCACAATCTCGTTGACGGGGCCGAGCCCATCCCAGATGACGATGACCTCGTTCACGTATTCCTCGTCCGTGAGATTTCGGCCCCACAGCGCCAGGGTTGCGTTCCAGGCCTGCACGTCGATGGACAGTTTCGCGTTGAGCAGCCCGAAGGAGTCGCGAACGCCAATGCCCGGAACGGCATCGTTGGTCGGCGTGCTGCCCTCGTAGTCGACTTCGCCCCGCCAGGTGTAGTCGACGCGCATGAGGACATCGCCGAACGGCAAAGTACTGCTGTATTGGGCGCCGGCACCGAAAGTCCAGTCGGGTACGCCGGACATGGCCGTGCCGGACAGATCCACGCCGTCCTCCCGGATGCGTTCCTGGAACTCGCCGTCGAGATAGCCGACATTAATATCGACGTCGATGTATTCGCCCAACATGAAGCGGGCCTCGCCCTCGAAACCGAGAACTTCGGCGGCCGCCGCGTTTTCGGTGATGGTGGCTGGCAGACCGATGGGAGTGTCGATTACGGAAATCACGTGCATGTCTTCGTAATCGTCGAAGAAGAGCGCACCGTTCAGGCGCACCCGGCCATCGGCGAGGTCGGTTTTCATGCCCAGTTCGTATTCGGTGACGATTTCCGGATCGACCGCCTGCCCGGACTGGGCGTCGAACGCGACGCGCAGATTGAACCCGCCAGTGCGGTATCCTTTCGACACCTTGGCGTACACCATCGTGTCGTTCCATATGCGTTGCAGCGAGACGATCCAGGAATCTTCCTTGAACTTGTCCTCGAACGTTCTCGGGCATTGCCATGTGGCAGGAGCTATGGGAAGCCACAGGGCGGCGGATTCCGAAGGAATGGCGCAGATCGCGCCGCCGGCGAGGTTGGAGTCGGCATCCGTCGAGCGCTTGTCGACCGTATAGCGAAAGCCCGTGGTCAAGGTCCAGTCTTCTGAGAAGTGCCAGTCGGCCTGCGCGAACGCCGCCTGGGTTTCGTTTTCGATACCGGCGGTACTGAAATTGAACGGGCTCAAGGGGTTCAATTGGGGAATGAGGAGCGTCGGGTTCTGTTCCGCCCCCTCCTCGTTTCCGTAATACAGGCCGAGCACCCAATCGAAACTGTCGGTCGAACCCAGAAGCTGCAGTTCCTGGCTGAAAAACTCGCTTTCCGACTCCCAACCGAGATGGAGAACCGTGTACGGCAGGCCGTCGGCATCGGTTTCGGCATCTCGGCTCAGTTCGTTGTACC
The DNA here is from genome assembly GCA_964638775.1 of uncultured Pseudomonadales bacterium. GTDB lineage: Bacteria > Pseudomonadota > Gammaproteobacteria > Pseudomonadales > Azotimanducaceae > Azophilus. Next base: position 17,361 of record CAZWZH010000255.1, on the reverse strand, counting down.
CCGTGATCGACCGAACCAGCACCGAATCGGTCAGGTCGTAGTCGAGTTGCAGAGCAAATTGCAGGCTTTCGCCGTTGGAGTACGGTTCCCTGCCGCCGAGCGTGGAACTCGGCTTGTAGGGATCCGTCTCGGCCGCGACTGCCGCCGCCGTTGCGCCGGCCTGCCCCAGCGCCGCAAACAACCCCGGAACGGCGACGAAATCGCCGGGCAAGTCGCACACGGACATCGGCCCCTTCGCGATTTCACAGCCGCCCTGGAGCGCGATCAGCCCTTCGGGATTGAAAGCGGCCAACCGGTGTATGGGGCCGCTGCCCTCGCCGTCGTATTTGGCAACCATGGCCCGAACCGAGGCGCGGTCGCCCAGGTCGGCGCGAAAAATCGCCCGGAAAAACTCGCTGTCCTCGTTCGCCAGATCGTGACCGTTCGCATTCTCGCCGTAACCGTCACGCTCGCGGAGTTGCGCCACCACCCGCAGGCCGGCGCGGTCGCCCATGGGCAGGTTGAGGATGCCCTGGGTCGTGAGGAAATCGTAGTTGCCATACTCGACCTGGAGCCTGCCGCTGAATTCGTCGGTCGGATCGTTGCCGTAGACGCTGATCGCGCCGCTGGTGGAGTTGCGCCCGTACAGCGTGCCCTGGGGCCCGCGCAACGCTTCGACCCGCCCCACGTCCACCATTATCGCGGACACCGCCATCGGCCGGGCCAGATTGACGCCATCGGAGTAGAGGCTGACGGCCTGGTCGAGGGACAGGAAATCGCTTTCCACCCGGCGGCCCCGCAGAGCGGGCGAGAAATCCTGTTCGCTGACACGCCCGGCGCGGAAAGTCAGGTTCGGTACCGCGCCTTCGAGTTCGAGGATGTCGTCGATGCCCCGGGCTTCGAGCACCGCATCGGTCATGGCCGTGACCGCCAGCGGCACGTCCTGGATGTTCTCCTCCTTGCGCCGCGCCATCACGACGACCTCCTCAATCGACCCGGTCCAGGCGGCGGTGGCTGTGCCTTCATTCTCCGAAAAAGCCGGCCGGAACGCCAGCGCGCCAACCGCAACTACCGCCGCGGCGGCCACGGTACGCGCCGCGAAGCGCGGCGCTTGCAACAAATCGGTCATAGTTTCTCTCCGTGGTGAATTGACGGCCATCGGCCGGAATCGGCCGGAAAGGCTGTTTCATGCCTCCAAACGCCCGCCGGTCGTCCGCCTACGCGATCAGAGCAACCGCGCCCGCTCCGGCAAACGAAGCCGCTGAGGCGATGTCCCGGCCCGGCGATGAACGGATGCGAGCGCGAACCGTTTCGAAACCTTGCCCCAGAACCAGAAGTCAATCATATTCGCTTTATAGTATACTCGTTGACAAAATTCAATTCGCCGAGCAGTTTCGGCAAGGTGCGGCGCGAGTGTCAATGCGGCCGGCGGTTTCCGATGAGCCGGAGTCGCCGAAACCGAAGAGGGCGAACCCCATCCATGGTGCGAATATGGGGAGGAACGCGGCGGCGGCCATTGCCGCGCGCCCGGTGGATTCCCCGCGGCGAAACAGGCCGAAAAGCGTGTACGGGCAAACCAGGGCGAGCCCGATACCGAGCGCCATATGCCGGAACGCGTGCAGGTGCTGATGCGGCGTCCACCCGGTATCCAGGGCGTGGCCGGAGAGCGCGGCGATGTGCGTTAGGCTGTTACCGACAACGGCGAGCAACATGAGCACCCAGGCCAGCCTCCGTCGCGAGACGCGCTAATGCGGGGCGAAGGGGCCGACCGTCGGCATCCGCTACTGCCCCGGAACGTACTCCTCGCCCGCTTCCGTCTGCGGCATCTTCATGGTCATGCCGAGCAGGAAGGCGTTGGGGTCGGTGGTCACGTTCACGCACACCATCTTGCGCTCGTTCACGGCGCGCTCGTAGGCGCGGTCGAGGGCGGGCCGGAGCTCGCTCGGCCCCGTCACGTATTCGCCCTTGGCCCAGCCCAGGCCCTCGGTCATGATGTCGTAGCGAATGTTCGGGGCAAAGAAGGAACCCGGCGTCTCGTTGCGCCCCCAGATGTTTCTCTGGTTGCTGTACACCATACCCCAGCCGTCGTTGTTGTAGATGATCATCACGCCGTGGGCTCCCAGGCGGGCGATGGTTTCGAGTTCGGCCGTCTGGTAGCCGATCGAACCGTCGCCCATGCAGGGGATCAGCAGAAAGTCGTCCGGTCGGGCGGCGACCAGTCCCACCGCGAATGCCGGTCCACTGCCGATGGCGCCGAAGGAGTAGGCGAGCGAGCCGAGGCCGATGGCCTGCGCCGGACGCCGCTGGGCGATGCCGGCGCCGCCGAGCGCGTTCCACCACCAGATCATCGAGTCGCCGCCGTCTTCAACGCGGCTGGCCTCGACATGCAGGTTGCGGTCAACGAACCAGCGCACGGATTCGCAAGCGACGACTGACGGATGCACCGGGGCGTGATTGCTGAAGCCCTCCGCCATTTGCTTGAGCACGGCGTATCCCTGGTCGCGGCGGGCCGTAAGTTCTGCCACCCATTCCGAATGATCAGGCAGATCCTTGCCTTCAAGGCCGGCGATGATCTGCTGCAAGACGAGTTTGCAGTCTCCCGCGATGGCCACTTCCACTTCGTTGCAGCGCCCGATGTCCTCCGGCTCAGTGTACACCGAGATGAGCTTGCCCGTGTACGGCAGCCCGGTCGCCGAACCCTTGAGGCTTTGCGCCATTCTCCCCAAAAGCAGCACCACGTCCGAGTCCGCCGCCATCGGGAACTGCCCGACGGTGCCGACGTTGCAGCGGTGCGAACCGAGGGTGCCCGTGTCCTTTTCCACCGGCATGCCGGTCAGTTCGACCAGGCGCTTGATTTCATCCGCGGCGCTCGCCGCGTGCGCCTGCCGGTCGACGTACAGGCTCGGTTTTTGCGCGCCCGCTATCAGTTCGACCGCGCGGGCTATGTCCGCCGGGTCGCCCGCCGAACGCGCGTGGGTTCTTGTGAACGGATAGGTCTCGCAGTCGGCCGGATTGCCGCGCGATACCATGATGTCCTTGGGGATCTCGATGAACGCGCAACCCGGTGTACCGTTGGTGGCATCCTGAAACGCCCGCGAGATCATGTCGGGGATGCGCGCCCACTTGTTGACCCTGTAGGCGGATTTGCAATAGGCGGCGCGGGCAAAGGGCAGGATGTCGCTGCCCTGCACCATCTTGCGGTCTTCGGAATCGGACCTTTCAGCCCCCGAGACAATCACGACCGGCACTTGGCCCATACTGGCGTTGCAGGCGCCGTTGACGGCCATGGGGATCATGCCGGCCCCGAAGGCCGCCACGCCCACCTTGCTGGTCGCCAGCGCATAGCCGACGGCCGCGAGAACCGCGCCGTCCTCGCTGCGCGCGGACACCACTTTGATGCCTTTCTCGTGCGCCGCGTTGAGCACCGCGAGAATGTGCCCGCCGGTCAGCGCGAAGATGTACTCGACCCCCTCCTCAAGCAGCCGGTTGACGATCAACTCGTGACCCCAGGGGTTGTCTGGATCCCAGTAGTCGCTGTTGCTCATAGTGCTTTTCCTCGCCTGTTCCGCTATCGGCGGAAGGGTCAATCCGATTCGAACGAATGGTTGCGTGCCTCGATGCAACCCCCGCTGCGGGCTTCCCGCCCGTGGTTCACAGAGCCCCACGGCGCGGCTGGCCTGTAAATCGCCAGCCGCAAGCGCTGTGAACGACGTTGATTAGTAGTCTATTTTTTTGCGGAAATCAACCAGGGCCGGCGGGGACGCGCAGGCCTGAAACAGCGAACGGGCCGCAGGCAGCCAAATGGGGAAGCGATGCGGAGCTCAACGACTTGGGAGGGCTGAACCTGCGCAATCTGCTGCTGCCGTTGGCCAGGAACCGGCTGCTGCGACGTGGCGGCTCGGTCTACTCCCGTCGATGCCGGGGCACGTCCGTCGAACCTCTGTCGGCGTTGCCGCAGGCCGCCGAACTTACATTAAACTTGTAGTCTGCAAGCGTCCGCGAAGAGAATGCGCGCACCTCGATAACGTAGGTTCCGGCCTGGAGCTCTTGTTGGATTCGGAAGTTGAACTTCGAGCCGCCGTCGTCGTCCGTATCGGGTTCGGCGCCGCTGGCATCGAAGAGCCTTCCAACGGTGTCGGCCTCGCTAGCGGTCTCAACCGTCAGCGTGGCGGCGGCGTTGAGGACTATGTTGAGGACTATATTGAAGTCGTCCTTGTCGTCCGCCGATCCGAGGCGCCCTTCGGTGCTGGACGGGATTGCGACGGCGGTCGCGGTCTCGAACGTGTCGCCGTGATCATCAGCCAGTCCGGGATCAACTTGTCCCGGATCGACGCCCACCCTCACCTCCACCCTGGCGGAGCAGTTGTTCAGCACTCGGAGCTCCTCCGCCACAGCATCGGTGCACGCGCTGTACCAGTAGGCGCCGGCCTCCGAAGGCACCGCCGTCGACACGGAGTCGGTCGCAGATGCGGAAGCCCCAAGGCGACCCACCAATGCGGTGCCGAGCTCGCGGTCGTCAGCGACGATCGCCGCGTCCCGGGACCGGTACCAGCGCAGTGTGGTCGGTGCGGATCTCGCTTCGCCCGCATTGCGGACCGTGGCGCTCAACGCAATGTTCGAGCCCGGCTCTGGGTTCGGGTTGCCCACCGACATGGAAACGATCCTGAGGTCCGGCGTGGCCGCTCCGTTGGCATCGCCCGCCGGGGCCGCGATCCGCTCGAACACCAGTATTCCGTGGGAGGCGGAGGCGACGTACAGGTGCCGTCCGTCCGGGCCTGCCGCCAAGCCCGTCGGGCGGCCAAAGGAGGGCACCAGGGTGTCAAACCGGTCACCCTGCCCCTCCTTGAGCCGGTCGGTCTCGACGAGCGCCACGCGGTCGGGGAGATAGCGCACCGTGAACGCCTGGCCGGCGCAAAACAGGCCGGCGGACGCAGCCCCGCGAACCGCCGCTAGGCCGCACCAATCCGCGCTCGTCCGACCGACAGGATTGCGCCAGGTCCGCGGCAGCGCAGCAAGCGGCGCCGGTGCCTGCGCGTTCGCCAGCGTGAACACCTGCGTCCTGTTTCTGTCCACGGCAAACAGCAGGTCCGCCGACTTTGCCAGCATGACCCGATCGGGAAGATAAGCGGACAACCCTACCCCGGTGGCGGTGCTTGTCAGTTCGCCGGTGGCAGCGTCCGTCCGCAAGACCAGCAGCGTATTGCCGCCCGCGACGTAGAGCAGCCCGTCTTCCCCGGGCGATGCCCCTAGAAAAGTGCCGACTTCCCGGCTGTACGTCCGGCGGAGGCCACCGTCCGCGTCAACCGCGAAAACGTCGATGGTTTCGTCACGCCCCCGATAGACGAATTCTCCGTTAGGGTGGGCATACAAGCGACCGCAGCCGCCGGTATCGTCCACCACCCGGAACTTCATCTCCGGGGCGAGCTGCGGGCCGTTGCCGGTTCGGGCGAATGATCGCCAGGTGCCGCAATCGTGCCCGAGCAATCTGCCGCGCTGGCGATCCCAGACCACGAAGGCGCGCTTAAGGTCGTCTTCCAAATGCTGCGCCTGCGACAGAGCGCCGCTCGCCGCGTCGCGCGCAAACGCCTGCATCCCGAAGCGGGAGGCCAGATAGAGCGTCTCGCCGCCGAACGCCAACTCTCCCGGTTCGCGGACCTCGATGGCGGTGCCGTTTGGGTCACGGTGGCCATCGTCAATACGCCCGGCGTAGTGGAGTCAGGCCAGCGGCTCGGCCGCTTCCCAACGCAATTCGAAATTGCCCCCGGAGCCCCCGCCGAGCACGCCCACCGAGATGGTGTGACGCGAGCCGACCTCGGCGTAGAAGAGCACGGACGACGTCCGGCTCTCGGTCCGCTGCCAGCGGCTTGCCGCCCTAACCGCGTCAGCATCGTGAACGACGAACGCCCACTGGCCACCCGCACCATCGACCTCGAACCGGAACCATCCCGACTCGCTGGCCTGCCAGGTCCACCACAGGGTCGAGCGGCCGAGCAGCCGCGAGTGTGGCGAACCGGCAACCGTTGTCGCGTAGCGGTTCGACGCGAACCGGAAACCGGAGGCACCCGTAAGCGGCACGGCGCGCGCGCCGGTCGTTCGCTGGCGTCGGCCCCCAGGACAGCGTGGGCTGCGCCATCTGACCGCGGGTGAAGGCGGCGCGTCCGCGCGGGGGCGAACCCGACGGAAATCCAGAACCGCTCGCCGGATTCGGCGGCAACCGCAACCGCCCGCGACGGCGCGTGTGGCCTGATCTGCCCCACCAGTGACAGCGGATCGGCTGCCGGGCCGGAAAACAGCGAAACCAGCGCGTCCGCGTCGTCCGCGGCCCGCCAAGTGTAGCGGCCGGCCGAGGGCGCCTGCCACTGCCACCAAGCCGTGCGGTCGCCCGTCTCAAGTGGCTCGCCGGGAGAAACGGTCGGCTCCCGCGGAAAGTAGAGATCGGGCGCGCCCGATGCCGCCTCGGGAAGCGCATGGGCAAAGCGGATCTCGTCGTGGGTGTTGCCGCCGTCCGCCAGCCGCCGCCAGCCGAGCGTGTAGGCTCCCGCCGCACCGAACGCGTCTTCGCCGCCGACCATGATCCGGTAAACGTGGCCCGACGCCGCCGGAAAGTTGGCGATCGAATCGCCAGGCGAGAAACCGGACACCAGCCGCGCCTCCTTCACGCCATCGCCCTCGAAAACGGCAACGTTGGCGCGCCCTTCCCTCGAGAATTCCCACCAGCCGTCGCCGGGGGCCGTCCACCGGTGCCAGGTGGTGGCCACCGTGCCGCTGAACCACTCGCCGGGCTCCAGCGTTGCGCCCGCATTGCTGGACTCTAACGAACCGGACTCACCTGCCAGCTCGGCGACCGCGGCGAAGTCGTCGTGGGCCGGTCGCTCTCCCGGGCGCCAGCGCAAGGTCGCCAAACGTCCCCCTTGATTGTGGCTCAACCGGATCCAGTAGGTTGCACCCTGCTTGGCGAAGAAGGCCACATCGCCCACCACGGACGCCACGGTTTCCAAAGCCGCTATAGCGTCCCCACGATAAACGTCGAGCCGGTGCGCAAACCGGTATTGCTCCACCTCGACCGCGAAAGACGCCAGCCCGTCGCCCGGCGCGGTCCATGTGAACCAGACCGAGCGGGCGGGCGGCGCGCCGGCCGAGTTGCCGGCACCGCCGAACGCCGGCTCCGCAGGGTCCGGGGAGGCCCCGAACAGATCGACCCGCTCCGTCCCCGACGCCGCACGGAGGGCCAATGCGTCCGCGAAGGCGTCGTTCCGAGGTAGGCCGGGCATTGGCGGCGTGCCCGCGGGGTCGCCCACCGCAACGCCTGCCGATGCGGCAAGTGCGTTCCAGGCGCTGGCCTTGACGGCCAGGAGGATGCCCTCGTCCGGCGGGTGTGACACTTCGAAGCGCACGGTTCTCGGCGCACCCGCTGCCACCTCTCCCGCGGGGAGCGCTATCCCCGCACCGGTCGCGCGCCCCGAGTGGAGACTTCCTCCAGCAGTTCCGTTGCGACCCCGTCCGTGCGCAGCGCCGAAGCGGACTCGACCCGCACCTCGCTGCAGGCATCCGAGCCGGCAGCGGCGCGACAGCCCAGCTCGAGCCGGGTGCCAGCGGCAACCCAGCCGCTGGTCGAGACCTCCGCGACGATTTCGGTGCGTCCCGACCCGGCTGGCTTAGGATTGGCATCCACGGCCTGTTGCGGGGTCGAAGCGCCGCGGATCAGGGTCCAGGCCACGGCCGCTCGGGGCGGCGCCGTATGGACCCGAGCCGCCATCGCCTTGAGGCGTCAGGTGCCCGGTGCCGGATCGTGCACGATGACCCATTCGACGTTGTCGATCTCCGAGCGCGAGCTGAATTCCCCGCAGGCACCCGTGCCGCAGTCGGCGCCCTGGTCCAACCAGAGGTCCAGGTCGTTCAATACCGGGTCTGCAAAGGTCTCCGCGGGCCGCTCGTCCCAGGTCATGACCACGTCCAGGCGGGCCGTTCCGGCTGCAACCTCGATCTCCACGGTGCCGTACTCGCCGTCGGTGGGCTTCGCCACGGCGGCGCAGGGCGCCCACCCGTCGGGCATGTCGCGCCGCAGCACCGTGGTTTGCGCCGACACCTTGCCCAGCCCGTAGCGGGCGTGGATTGTGCCGGGACCGTCCGTGTTGGTTGCCGGAAACGCCGGGCCTGCGTCAAACCAGGCATCCGGGCGCAGGGCGCCCGCCATCAACCGAGCCAGGGCCAGGGCCGGATTGTTGCGTTGGTCGGGCGCCGCGTCGATGAGCAGCGCTGCAACCCTCGCCGCGGACGGCGCCGACCGCCAGCGCGTTCTTGGCCCCTGCGTAGTCGGCGTAGCAGGAATCCGCACTGTTGGCGTTCGCTACCGCGTAGAGCTGGCGCGTACTCCACACCGTCGCGTCGAGCTTGCGCTCGCCGATGGTGCGCCCCTCCCACCGGCGGCCGCAGGCGCCGAGGCTCATGTTGACGATCAGCGGCTTCGCCGCGGCGCTGCCGCAGGCGGACGCCTCGGCCAGATAGTCCATGCCGGGCAGAATCGTCGCGTCGTCCCCAAACCCGAGCGAGTGCAGCACCTTGGCGAAACGGATGTGCTGCACCGCCGGCGCCATGCCCGTGTGTCGCGCCTTGCCAATCCCGGTGCCAGCAATCGTTCCGGGGACGTGGGTGCCGTGCCCATCCACGTCAATCCACAGATCCTCGTCCTGCGGTGGGAACGGGCCGTCCACATGGTCGGACACGAAGTTGGCCCCGCAGATGCTCTGCCGGTTCGACTCGATGTCCACATGGTACGCGTTCAGGCCGGTATCCATTACCCCGATGGGAACCGACGATCCGCCGGTACCGGAGAAGACCCCGGATCCCGCGTAGCCGCGCAGCGCATCGGCACCCATCGCCGACACCGCCGTGTCGTGCATCGGGCGCACCTCTCGAACCGGCTCGACCGCCTGCACGAAGTCAGCGGCAGCGACCGCATCGAGGGCCGTGGCATCGACCTCCGCACCGTAAACGCGGATCGCCGCATCGAACCCGTCGAGGGTGGCGCCGCGCCTATTCCCGCCCCAAGAGGCCGTCAGGGTCGTCGGCCATCAAGGTCACGAACACCGGCAGCGGCTCGCCGGCCGGCGCGGTCTGCGCCTGGGCAACCAGGGATGCCCGCACCTTCCCGGCAGCCGGCATGGCGCCGATGGCGTCCACCTCGGGGAGCGCGGTAAAGGTTCGGAGTACGTCCGCCGCTCCCGGCATCCGCGTCCGCAGAAGCCGCCCCGCTGACCCCTCAACGACTGCACCCAGACCGGCCAGCGCCCGTCGGGCAGCCGCCGGTAAGAACCCTGCCGCGACCCGGACCCAGCCGTAGGTCCAGTCCCGTCCCATCCCGTCCGCCGGGACGGCGAGCGCCTCGGCCGACCCGGTCGAACCCAGCCAGGTATCGGTGGCCGCGGACCCGCGACCGCCTGCCTTGCGCCGCTCCTACCGCCCTATGGCCATCCCCTGTGCCGGCGCGACGGAAGCGTATCCCGAAGGCGGTGGCGGCGGTGCGAGGAGGGAGCCGTCGTTCGGCCCACGGCCATCGGCCGCGGCCACTGTCGGTGGCGACGCCGGACCACGACGGACCGGCGCATGGATCGGCAGCCGGACGGGGGCATCGGCCAAGACCTGCTCCACTTGCCAGGCGGCGGGCGGCCGACCTTTCCCGAATCCGCTGTCAAGTCCGCCCGTCCACGGCGAGAACCATCCGAGGATCAAGGCGGCCACGACCAGCACGAATAGTCCCAGGCCCCGCGCCATGTAGCTTTTCATGCGCACTTCGGATTCACCATTGCTGTTGCAAGGCCGCAAATAGTACGCCATTTGCCCCGCGCCATGACCGGTACCCACCCGAAGGACTGCTTGAAACGGCCTTTGCCCGCGGAGCGTCGTTCCGCCTACACTTCGTACCCTGCCAACCGGAATAGGGAACGGTCATGCGATTCGGTTCTACAGTCACTGGCGCGGTCATCGGCATCCTGGCGCTTTCGTTGTTCGTTCTCCTGGAAGTGATACCGCAGTTGTCGACCATGGGCGGGTCGCCGCCGCAGCCATCGGCGGAAATGGCCGCGCCGGAACGCTTTGCCCACCTGGGCACCCTGTTCGCCGACTTGCCCGGCTGGGTGGTCGTGTGGATGAAGTTCCAGGATATCATCATGGCGGCCTCGCTGCTGTTCGTGCTGTGGCATCGGGAAGCGCAGATCTATGCGTTATCGCTGATTGCGAGCCATGCGTTCTTCTTTGCCGCGATTCCTCTCGTTCCGGCGGCCCTGGTGTCGCTGGAACTGGCGGCGCTGAGCCACTGGGTCTGGATTCCGGCGCTGGCCGTGCTGGTCAGAGCCTGGCCGCGGGTCGACAAGCGGTCCGGCTACGGTGCCTGGTGCGCCGTTGCCGTCGCTCAGCTCGCGTTTTCGTTGAGCTTCGACATTCCGGACGGAATCCAGCTTCTTCTGTCAGCCGTGATGTGAGTGCGGAGTCCGGCGCGCGTGCAGGAGGGCTCATGGGGAGGGAATCCGAATTCAGGCTCGGCTGGCGCATACTGGCGATGGGCTTCGTGGGCATCGTGTGCTCCGCCGGCTACATGCCGCTGTACAGCTTGGGCCCCATCGTCGGCGATGCCAGCGAAGCCCTGGGAACCACGCCGGGCGCACTGCAGCGCAGCCTGACCTTCACTTTCATCGGGCTCGTTATCGGCGCGCAAGCCGCGGGCGCGCTGAACCGCCGCTTCGGCATCCGGAAAGTGACCATGGCGTCGCTGCTCGCCCTGGCGGGTCTGTTCGTCCTGCTGTCGGTGACGCCCATGACGAGCAATGTCCTTTACCTGTTCTACTTTCTCATGCCGCTGGTCGGCTGCGGGACGCTGCAGGTTACCTGGACGCACGTTGTTTGCGAGTGGTTCGTGCGCAGGCGCGGCGTGGCGCTCGCCGTTGCGCTCTCCGGCTCGGGCGTCTGCACCATGGTCGTCCCGCTCGTACTGACCGGCCACTCCGGCCCCTGGCAGCGGGGATTCCTGTATCTCGCCGCCCTGCCCCTCGCCTGCTGCGCCCTGAGCTACTTCTGGTTACGGGAAAGAGGCGCCGAACCGGTCGAAGGCGTAGCCGCTTCGGAATCCGTACAGGACGATGGACCGGGCCGGACCGGGGAGGCGGGCATTCGCTATCGCGATATCCTCAGGTCCAGGTATCTCTGGCTCATATCGATTCCCATTGCGACCGCGATGTTCGGCCTGCTGCCCATCATCACCAACATCGTTCCCATTCTGGAGAACAGGGGTTTTTCCATCACGGCGGCGACGGCGATTTTCAGCGCCTTCGGGGTGGGACTCATCAGCGGCCGCCTCGCGGTGGGGTTCCTGAACGATCTGTTCTGGGCGCCGGGGGTGGCGTTCATATCGATGTCGCTGCCGGCGCTGGGCTGCCTGATGTTCCTTTTCGCCCCCGTTTCCGCGCCGGTCATGGTTCTTGCCACCTTCCTGGTGGGCGCGGGCGCGGGCGCCGAGAACGACGTCATATCCTATCTGTGTTCCCGCTACTTCCCCATAGAGGCCTATGGCAAGGTATTCGCCGTTGCCTTTGCGCTCGCTACCCTCGCGGCGGCTGTCGGGCCCCTGCCTTTCGGGTACTTTCTCGACCTGCACGCCGGGTACGGATTCGTCATCCAGTATTGCGCGGCGCTCATTGCGGTGGGCTCGGCAAGCCTGCTGCTGCTCGGCCGGTACCCTGGTGCCCCGTACCGCAAGTCGCCATGATTTCCGGGTTCGCTGTGCGCGCCGATGCAAGGCGTGGCCGGCCTGGTTCCCGCGCTTCTCGGGAGCGGGCCTGTGCGGGCGAGTGGCAATGGAGGCCGCCGCAATCTATGATGCGGACTTGACGAGGCAACGCGATATTTCCATTGACTGACTCGACGAGACGCGACTGGCTTGGTTCGCCCTCCGCCAACTTGGGCTGGGAGTTTCCCCGCGCTCTCCTAGAAGCCTGCAAACTCGGGATCTGCTGGCCGCTCCTTGTCCAGAGAGCGCCGCCGGGCGATGGCCATCCGGTGCTGGTTCTGCCCGGCTTCCTCGGCGGCGACGAGTCGACCTTCGTCTTGCGCAGGTTTCTTACGCGCCTCGGGTACGAGGCGCTCCCCTGGCTGCGCGGGCGTAACACCGGCAGGCCGAAACTGCTTGACGAAACCGTCCGGCGGCTGCTCCGGGCCCATCATGCCGGTGGCGCGAAGGTCTCCATCGTGGGGCAGAGCCTCGGCGGCATTTTCGCCCGGCAGATCGCCCGCAGGCATCCCGACGCGGTCCGTTGCGTCATCACGCTGGGCAGCCCGTTCGCCGCCGAGGACGAAGACGCCGCCGTTCCCCTCGTGCGCAACCTGTTCACGATGGTCGCCGGACGCAGTGCGGAAACGATGCGCGAGCAGATGGTCGCCAATGACGATCCCGAAGTGCCGCTGGAGGTTTCGAGCACCGCCATCTACAGCAAGAGCGACGGCGTGGCCGCCTGGAGGGCGTGCCTGCAGCGGAACAGCGACCGGGCGGAGAACATCGAGGTGCGCGCCAGTCATTCCGGCATGGCCGTCAACCCCGACGTGCTGTTTGCGATCGCGGATCGTCTGGCCCAGGATCCGGAAGACTGGCACCGCTTCGACCGCACGCAGGGTCTCCGCCCCTGGATTTATCCGACAGCGTTCCAGACCTGACCCGGCCGCACCGCACCCGCTCCGCCTTGCCGGAACGAAACGGCTCCCGGCGGGGCCGACCCGAGTCGCGCCGCCAGGTTCCGCTCCATGGTGGAATGGCGGACGAGGGCGAATCAGCGTTTCACGAGCCGGATGCCGGAATCGTTCCGGTCCCAGGTGGCGGGAGTGACGCCCTCGTCCCTTAGCTGATACTTCATGACCTTGTTCAGGGGATTGATGGGCAGCGACTCGCGAAACTCGATGTAGCGCGGCACCGCGTAGTAGGGCAACTGGTCAATCGACCACCGGCACAACTGTTCCTCGCTGACGGCGGTATCCGGATTGAGGACGACGGTTGCCTTCACCTCGTCCTCGGAAAGCTCCGACAGCACGGAGTGCACCGCCACCTCCTTGACCGCCGGATGTGCCCGGAAGGCCACTTCCAGTTCATAGCTGGAAATGTTCTCCCCGCCGCGGCGCAGGTAGTCTTTCTTGCGGTCGACGAAATACAGGAAACCGTCCTCGTCGAACCGGCCGACGTCGCCGCTGTGCAGCCACAGCCCGTTCATGATCTCCAGGGTTTTTTCCGGGTTTTTCCAGTAGCCTTCGAACATGATGTGCGGGCGCCGCGGCCGGCAGACGATCTCTCCCGCCGCGCCGGCGGGCAACTCGTTGAAATCGTCGTCCACCACCATCACGTCGAAATACTCGTTGCGCTTGCCCGAGGAACCGGGCTTGGCGTAGTCGCCCGCCTTTACATGGGTCATCAGGGAGGCCTCGGTCAGGCCGTAGCAGTTGGCCCCGGCGATGGCGACGCCGTGGCGCTCGCGCCAGATCTCCTGCAACTGTTCATCGAAGGGCAGCGCCATTACGGTCCGCACCTGGCCGAAGCAGGCCTTAGAGTCCTCGCTGTCCGGAAGGTTGGCGATGAGCGGTACCATCTGGCCGATGATATTGACGACGGTGGCGCCGGATGAACGGATGGACGGCCAGAACCCGGAAAGCGAAAAGCGCGCCGTGAAATAGCAGCGGCCGCGGGTGAGCGCGGTGGAGAGCACCGTGGTGGTGGTGGCGTTCAGGTGAAACAACGGCAAGCACGACCAGTTCACGTCCTCGGGTCCGCGGCCGGCGTTCTGCTGGGACAGGCGCGCCATGTTGGCCGCATAGTTGTGGCTGATCATGCACCCCTTGGAGGGCCCTGTTGTGCCCGACGTGTAGATGAGCATGGAGAGGTCGGCGGGCCTGTTGCGGTCGGGCAAATCCTCGTCGCTGTCCGAGTACAGCAATTCGAGCGGCCGCAGTTCGATCGACTTCGGGGCTGTGCGCGGACGTTCGCCACGATGGAACAGCCTGGAAACGCAATCCACGCTCCGTTCCATGGCGGCGAAACGCTCGGCGTAGTCCGTTTCGGCCAGAATAACAGCGGTGCCGGCATTGTCCACCTGATGGGTCAGGAATCGGCCCTTCAGCGCCGTGTTGAACGGCACCCAGATCGCGCCCGCCTTGTTGGCGGCAAACCAACTCAATACGCACTCGAAATTGGTGTCGAGCATGGCGCCGACGGTGTCTCCCGGTTGCACGCCAGCGTCGATCAGCCCGCGCGCCAGCGCGTTGGCGCGGCGGTTGAATTCGCCGTAGCTCGCAACCGTGCCGTCCTGAAATTCGATAAAGGGCTTGTCCGGGCATTCCGCAACCGCATCGCCCAGTATGCCGGTCACGGTGTCCTGCGGGCCCAGGGACCATCGTCGTTCCGTCATGCGCCGCTCGCTTCTTCGCCGCCCGACGCGGTGGCATTTGCCCGTTCGGCGGCGGCCAGCAACTCTTTGAAGGCCTCGTCGACGTAGCCGACCATGACATCGAGATCCGACATCAGGCGGGAGTCGCAGGTGAAGTTGAAATAGAGGTTCTGGTTGTAGCTGCAGATCACGATGCCGTAACCGAGGTTGCCCGTGAGCATGAGAAATCCGATGACGTCCAGAATGCGATGCCCGGCGAGATACTGAGTGGTCTGGACACCGGGTACGTTCGTGCACACAAAATTAAAGCCGGGCATGGGCGGGCGTGGCCCGAAGGCCGGGAGCACGGGCAGCGAAACGTTGGCCCAGAACGCGGTCGGATCCCAGGGCGTGCCCGCTATCAGAGTTGGTGCCAGCGCGACCGGCGGTACGCCAGGCAGCGCCTCCAGCAATCGTTGAAGACCCTGCGCCTCGCGATCGTTCTTGATCTGTTCGGTTTCCCGGCGAATCCGCCGCAAGCGTTCGGGCGTTTCCATCGGCTCCGCAACGAACTTAGGGAAGATGGCCGAAATACGATTCCCGAGCGTGCCGTGCTCGTCTTCGGTGCGCACGTTCACGGGGCACATGATGCGCATGTGCTGGCCCAACGTGCATTGGTTATGGGCATGCAGATACCGGACAGCGCCTTCGGCCACCGTCGCGAGCACAACATCGTTGATGGTTCCTCCCAGTGCGCCACGAATTCGGCGGAAATCGCTGAAGGGATACTTGCGCCACAGGAAATCGCGCTTCAGCCCCACCGGCGCCGCGTTCCAGGGTGCCGCCACGACCGGTTCGGACAGTAACCGCGTCACCGACTGCGTGGCCCGGCGCAGCGTATTCGTGCGCTCGGAGGAATAGTCGGGGGGCTGCAAGAATTTCATCCTCGTCAAATTCTCGGTCAGGTTTCGCATCGATTCGATTGCCGCTTCCGAAGCAAGTTCCAAACGGGTAGGCATGGGCGCTGGCTCCCAGGACGCCACGTCGAGTTGCCGCGCATCTTTCTGGAGGTCAAACAGAACCAGAGAGATGTCTACCCCCGACGCGCCGTCAACCATAGCATGATGGCCCATCTGCGCCAGCACCGTATGGTTTTCAATTCCCTCGAAAACATAAATTCGCCACAGTGGCCTGTTTCGCGGGAGCATCGATTCGTGCAGCCCGAGGGTGGCCGCGATTGCGTCGTCAAGCGATGACCCTTCGGCAAGGCGATGGCAGATGACGTGATTGGCGAGATCGAACTCAGGATCGTCCACCCACTTGGGGTGCGCGAGATTGAAGGGAACTAACGCCAGGCGCTGCCGGTAGCGAGGTACCAGATGAAGCCGCGAGGCGATGTGTTGGAACACTGTCTTGAAGGGCACCTCGCCCTCGATGACGGTGATCACCGTGCCGTGCATCGGGCTCCTGACTGTTTCAAGGTAAAGGAACATCGCGTCCTGGCTGCTCAATCGCATGGTCATTGCTCAAAAGCCTTAAAATGGTTGACTAACGGGGCCCTGCCACAGACCGACAGGGCAAATGATCCACGGTTCTTGATCTTGAGTTCTGGTCAAGTCATAAAGCGCGACGCAACTGCAGACATGATACGCGCGCCGGGAATTCAGCGAGGCGTTATCTCAAACCATCTAGAATGCGGTGAGCGCACTTCAGTTTTCAATTGGCAGATCATAACGTACATGCCCGACGCTCCCAATAGTATTCGAATGGGGATGTGGGCGTCAGCGGGGCCGCGCGGCGGATCCGCCTCTCGCGAGTAGGATCGCGAGAGCGTTCCAGGAGGGAAACGCTTGGTATTCGGCGAGGGTCAGTAGGTGCTCGAACAGTCTGCGGCGGGTGCCGAGGCGCCGGCGCGCCTGCTGCCAAAGGGTTTCAGTGAGTTAGCCGGGGGGTGTGCAGGGCGAAGGCGAACAGGTTGAGGGCGACGAGCACGCTGGCAAGGATGTCAATGCCAACTGAATGATCCCCAGAAGTTGGAGTACACCCCTTGGAGTGGACAGTTTTCGGTTGTCGAGTTGACAGGGTATGCTGGTATTCGGAGGGAACACCATGGCGCAGTCAGAAATTCCGTGTGTAGGGCTTTTTCGGTCAGTTGAGCCAGCTCTCTCATCGCGTACACAGGGACGAATCGGAGTCCACCTCAATAGCGCAGCTTCACAACAGCTTGACCAGAGCGACGATCAAGCCGCCCCGGGCGATCAGCGCACCGAACATCCATCTCAGAAGATCGGCCTCAACCGCTACGACATCGTCCTTTACTGCCGCGATATCGAGCTGTGCCTCTGCAATATCGACCTTGGTCGCCAAGTTGCTTTGAGCAACGCGACATACTCTTCGGCCAGAGTCTCGGCCTGCTTCTCGGTAAAACCGCTTTCTGTCAGGCGCTTGACGAGGCGGTGCGTGTCGAAGGCGATGACTTCGGTCATGCGCCGAATCTTAGAGCGGACACCGGCACGGTACAAGAGCAATCGCCGGCACTACGCATTCCGGCGTATCGGTCGAAGCGGCGGGCTTGATGCGAGACCGCCGTATCGAGGAGTTCAAAGAGCCCGAATTGCCGGGTGGTTTGGGCCAGAACCGACGCGCCGCCGATGGCGGTCAGGTCTAGGTCGATGATTTCGAATTCGACCTTCGGCGGTCGGGTTTTTCTCTTTTGAGGTTCACCTACGAAGTGAATCTCCCGGAGACCCGATTTTCGCATACAAACGCTGCCAACGCGGGCAATTCCGGTGATTCAGGGGGATCCTCATCCGGGCATTAGTCCGACCTATTCATGAATGAACGTAGCGAGGCTGGCAAGAGTAGTGAAAGCACTGGGTGGCGCGGACCAGAGCGCGCGGAGGCGTGCTTACAGCACGTTGAGCACGCGGCGGGAGCACGCCCAGTGCTTTTGCTGCTATTGACGGCCGCAGTAGTTTATTCATGAGTA
>CAZWZH010000254.1:0-13411 GCA_964638775.1 uncultured Pseudomonadales bacterium | reverse complement strand
GGCGTAGTAGGTCTCGAAGTACTCGATGCTGTTCTTCGAGAGTATCGCGACCCGGTCGCCCTTGCGCAACCCGAGCCCGAGAAAACCGTTGGCGGCCCGCCGGACCGAGCGTTCGAGTTCACCGAACGACACCCGCCGCCCGGCCGGAACGTCAACGAGCGCCGGCCTCCCGGAGTCGAGGTTGGCCCATTTGGCGGTGATGTCGCCGACGTTCACCCGGATGGCGTTCCGGACGCAGAGCTTTCGTGGAACAATTGTTGAAGCGCTTTCATGGAAAAATATTCAACCTATTGAATATATGGTATATTTTAGAATTCACTCCAATTAGAAACCAATCCTTTCTGAAAAGAACCGCGGGCACCCGGCAGCGAGTTCGCATGCGAACGCTTCCCTTTCGGCGCACGGCCACATTATCCTGCTACGTTCAAGATTTTCGGACGAGCTTAACGCGCCGAAAGGGAAGCCCCGAATGCGAACTCTTCCCCGAGATTCGGCGCTGTTCCTCCCACGTCCTCGTCCCGGCGCGCCGGGTTGCCGACATGCATGGATCAAAACACGGTCTTCAGTGTGTGGGCCAGGACTGGAGTTCAGGCAGCACCTTGTCCGCAAAGAGCCGGATGCTCGACTCGGCCTGGTCGCCGGTCAGACCGCCGTAACTCACCTGCACCGTCAGGTCGAAGTCGCCCAGGCTCCGGCGGCGGTTTTCCATCTTTTCGAGAATCTGCTGCGGGGTGCCCCAGGTGTTGATGTCCACGAAGGCGTTGGCTGCATCGGCCATGCCGGTTTCACGCAGCAGTTCGGCATTGTCGGCGTAGTCGCCATAGCCCTTCATCTGACGGAAATGGTCGCTCGTCATGTTGTAGTGTTCCATCACCGTCATGTAGTAGTTGGCCATGTACTTGCGCGCGTTCAGTTCGGCGAGTTCGGCGCTCTCGTCGCAACTCAGGAAATCCACACAGACGGGCGACGGCGGCTGGGTGTTGTGGTGTTCCCGGAATAGGTCCCGGTAGCGATTGAAGTGATCGGTCATCTCCTCCCAGGGCTTCTGGGCGAAACTCATCATCTTCGCACCGAGCCGCGCCACCACCGGCACCGAGTCCGATGACATGCCCACCGCATAGAAGCGGCCCCTGAAGCTTGCGTAGGGCCGCGGCCGGATCTCCGTTCGGCGCTGCTTGTAATAGGGGCCGTCGCCTTCGATGACGCCCGTTTCCAGGCCCTTGAAGATCATCTCGGCGGCCTCGTCGAAACGGTCGCGCGCTTCGTTCATGTCCACGCCGAAGCGCTCGTACTCCCGGAGTGCCAGGCCCCGGCCGATGCCGAAGAGCGCCCGTCCCCGGCTCAGGTGATCGAGCACGATCATGCGCTCCACCACCCGCAATGGATCGTTCCAGGGGAGGATCACCGCCCCGGTCAGCAGGCCGATCTTTTCGGTCTGCGACGCCATGTAACTCAGGTACTGCAGGTTGTCCGGCGACATCGCGTAGTTGAAGAAATGATGTTCCACCGCGCTCAGGGTGTCGAAGCCCAGGGGCTCGGCCAGCCGGCCCAGGTGAATGTCCCGCTCCCAGGCCTCCTGATCGGTGATCCCGTCCTCGAAGTTCTGGAACACCATCAATAGTCCTATCTGCATGATCCGCTCCCTGAAACTGGAAAGCCCACTATAACCAATGCGCGAGCCTCACAGAAACCGCAGATGCTGCACATGTTCGTTCGGCCGATCCCTTCAGGGAGACGAAACCCGCGCTGTGTCACGGTCGTTCGATCGTAAACGCCAGCAGCGACTCGCAACCCGTCCGGCTGCCCGCCAAGAAAGCAACCCCCCTTGCCGCTCCGCGCCGCCATTCAATCGACGAAGGTTCGCACTACCGTTGTCGCGCCACCTCTTCTTCGGTGACCGGACCGCCCCGGTTCCCCCAGGCGCTCCTGAGGTAGTTCCCCAAGGCCGCGATCTCGGCATCGCTGAGCTTGTCCCGGTAGGGAACCATGTCTTCCCAGAGCCGGTAAGGCGCCGGAACGTCGTCCGGCACGGCGGCTCCGTAGAGGACGATGTTGATGAGCGAGAAGGGTGCGGGCGCCTGCACGACGGCGCTGCCGGCCAGGGGCGGCGCCTTGAAGAAGTTGCCGCGGCCGCTTGCCATGTGGCAGTCCTCGCAGTGTTCGGCGTAAATCTCCAACCCACGTTCCCACTGCCCCGGATCCGACGCCAATTCCGCAATGTCCTCGATCGGGGGCAGGCTCTTCAGGTACTCCGCCACGGCCAGGGCATCGTCCTCGGTGAGGTGACGCGTGCCCTCGGCAATGACGCTGTCCATGGGGCCGAAGCGGCCGGCTTTCGGGGAATGGCCGGTCTTGAGGTAGCTTGCGATATTTTCCGTCGACCAGGCTCCCAGGCCCGTTATCGCCGGAGTCAGGTTGACCGCCGCCCAAAGACGCTGCCTGCCCGGCGACACCGGGTGAAAATGGGTTCCGCCGGACAGCGCCCGTTCCGGTATCTCGGCGAGCAGCAGGTTGCGCGGCGAGTGACAGGTGCCGCAATGGCCGAGCGCGCGCACCAGGTAGGCGCCCCGGTTCCACTCGGCCGAGCGGGTCCCGTCGGGCCGATGGACTCCCCGGCCCGCATAGAGCCACTTCCAGACCGCCAGGCTGCCGCGCCAGTCGATGGGGAACGGCAGGTCGTTTGGCGGGGGACTGGAACGGACCGGTTCCAGCGACCTGACGTAGGCGAAGATTGCCGCCATGTCTTCCGGCGAGAGCCCGGCAAACGCGGTGTAGGGAAAGACCGGATACAGGTGCCCGCCGCTTCGGGAGACCCCTTCGCGCATGGCAAGCGAAAAGTCCGCCAGCGTCCAGTCGCCGATCCCCGTCTCCGGGTCGGGCGAAATGTTGCTCGAATACAGCGTGCCCAGCGGTTCCCGGGACCAATCGACGGCGATCGGAAAGGCAACGCCGCCGCCGAACGGCGGACCGCCCTCGCGTGTGTGGCAACTCGCACAGTTGCCGAGCGCCGCCAGATAGCGACCCTTCGCAACCAGCACTTCCTCCTGCGCCGGGTCCGCGCTCCCCTGTTGCACGAGCGCGACCGCCAGCACTCCAACGCACAGGGCCAGGGCCAGCCGGCTGAGCCGCTGGGCACCGATTCGTTCCGACGGACCCCCATTCCGCGACCGCAAGGGCGATACCGGGGTCAGTCGGATCGGCGATAGAGATCGTGACACTGGTCGCAGGTCAGCGCATCCATCAACGGGACAAGTGCGGCGTCCTTGCCGAGTTGCCGCGCGGTCCGGGAAGTCTGCCCGATCCCATCTGCCAGGGCCTGCATCCGGGCAGT
Organism: uncultured Pseudomonadales bacterium; assembly: GCA_964638775.1. GTDB lineage: Bacteria > Pseudomonadota > Gammaproteobacteria > Pseudomonadales > Azotimanducaceae > Azophilus. The sequence continues at coordinate 10,080 of CAZWZH010000254.1, read as the reverse complement.
GAAGTCCTCCCGGTCCTCCCGGTCCGCCCAGACCCGCGGCAGGGACTCGCCGCCCGCAACAGCCGGCTCGAACGCACCGACAGACATGCGCGCGTTCGCGGCAATTGCCTCGACGTGGAACAGGAAGTTCCGGTCCGCCACCATCCAGGCGAGGATCTGCCCCAGCGCCGCCGTCTGCGCATCCATGGCGCGCATCAGGTACCGGCGATACAGCACGGCGTCCGGGTCGGGCGAGTCTCCGGCTTCGATCCTGGACCCCTTCGTCTCGAGGCGATAGGTGTCGTGGCATTGGGTGCAATTGAGTGCCGCGCGAACCCGGGCGGGCGACCACTGGCTGGCTGCGCCGGGATCCCGCAGCGCCGACAGCCGCTCCGCCTGTTCCCAGGCGCGTGCCGAGAAGTCGTCCCAGTCGTCCCACAGGTCGGCCCTGGCGTTGCCGCCCGTGGCGACCGGCTCGAACGCGGAGACGATCTGAGCCGAGATGGCTTCCAGCGCCGCAAAATGATGCTCCAGGTCCTGTGCCGGCGCGCGCCCCTGCATCACCAGTTCCAGGGCCTCGACCTGGGCGCCCAGGGTCTTCATGACGTTCTGCCGGTAATCCACGTCGTCCGGTCCGGCCGCGTGACCGGCCGGGAACAGGCCCCAGCCAACGACCGGCAGGACGACCGCCGACGCCTTAAGGCATGACCGGAAACTCATCGCCCAATACCGTGATTGCGCCGAACCCGCTCGACCGCGCCTCGATGCCATGCCCGAGTACATCGCCGGGTATCCGGTCGCCGGCGAAGGTATAGACGGGCCGGCCATGCCAGGTCCACGCGCGTACGGTCGGAACGCCCTCGCCGTATCGTCCCGTCGCTTCGGCGAACGGAGGGTGCGGTATCTCGGCGACTCCCCAGTTTCCTGCCGGCACCTCGTCCGGGCCCGCCGGAACCGGGCGCCACTCCCGCGCGCACCGGTCGCCCGTACCGCAGACCGCGGAGCGGTGAGCTGCCGCATCGCCGGGTTCATCGCAATGCAACCCATCCGGGGCACGGTCGAAACAGTAGAACGCGTAGAGGGTCCGGCCCGCGGCATCTCCGTAGACCCAGCCGATCTCGGGGACGCTCATGTGCATCGTCACGAAATCCGGGCGCGGCCTGGCCGGCTGGAACACCAGCGGCGCCCAGCGTCCCGACTGCACGATGCGCTGGATCCGGTGCCGCGGCAGGTCCGCCCGGGGCCGATACAGCACCTTGCCGCGAAAGGCCCACTGCCGGCTCCCGTCGGCACGATCGACGATGCCGAAGTCAGCTCGGGGCCGCGCGAGTTCCGGTGCGTTTACCGGCAGCCAGTCGGCATCCTCTGCCACCGTCCCTGCCCATGTCGCTGTTCCTGTCCCTGCTCCTGCCGATGTTCCTGCTGACCCTGCTCCTGCGCCGTCTCCCGGCGCGACGAGCAACTCTCCGTCCCCCGATGCGAGCAGCAGACCCTGCACCTTGCGCACCAAGCCGATCCCGGGAGGAAACCACAGGTCCACCGGCACCGTGCGCCACCGGCCGTAGCTCCCGAAACCCATGGTGCCGTTCACATCCCCGGGAGCGAGGTCGCGGGTGGAGGTGTACAGCGGCGACCCTTCGAATGCCCATTGCCGGCCGCCGTCCGGCCGTTCCACGATACTGAAGGCTCCCACCGCGGTGGCTTCGGGGCCGGCCGGGTAGGGACGCCAGCGGTCCACGCAGGTGCTGCGGAATGCCGCGCCGGGAATGGGATAGCCCTCCTCCCCCGGGGTGCGCTCGTGGCGTGCATCGGTACAGCCGAAAGTCCCGTCGTCGGGCCGATCCATGCCGTTCCGGTACAGGGTCATGCCGTTTGCGGCGGTATAGATGGGGCCTGCCGTGTCGGAAGACCCTGTGTCGATTGCCTCGGGCAGGGGCGCGGCCGTCAGGGTATTGGAAGCAGCGGTCGGCACCGACGAACACAGCGCCAGCCCGACCACGGCGCCTAGTACCACCGAGATCGCGCTGCAACCGGCAGCCGGGCGCGACTTTGTTGCCGCCGCTGCCCCGCATATCTCAACAACTTTCGTCGCGAACGCATCCGCGTGGGCAGCAGGACGTTGGCGAAACATGCGGCCCAACTCCCCGCCCGGTGCGACGCCGGACTCTTGCCGCGGGCTTGCCCGGGAGAGCATCGCAACGAACCGCGAATGCGTCAGGCGAGTATTTCCGAGATGACCTTCGACGTGCGCAGCGATCCGGCGCCCCACTCGCCGATGGAGAGGCCCATCAGGCGCTGTACGGTGTAGCCGAGCCGGGTGGCCACATCGCCGCCGCCGTCGATATGCAGCCCGGTCTTCAACAGCCCGCCGGCATTCCCCACTGTGAACATCGGCGTGCCCTGCAGTTCGTGGGTCTTGGCGCTTTCGTTGTCCGAGTGGGCGTAGACCAGCATGCGGTCGAGGAGCGTGCCGTCGCCTTCCGGTTGACTCGCCAGGGCAGCCACGAAATAGGCGAACGCCTGAAACGCTTCGCGCAGGAACCGGGAACTCTCTACCTGGATGCCCAGTTCGTCGTCGATCAGTTCCTCGTGGGTGATGTTGTGATGCACGTTGGCCAGGCCTTCGCGAGTGAGTGACGAGGCGGAATTGGAATACAGCATGTTGAAGACCTTGGTCTGGTTGCAGGCCAGGGCCATGACCAGGAGGTCGGTCATCGTCTTGTGGCGCTGCTCCACGAAACGCACGTCCAGGCCCGAGGGAATCTCCTCCGGGATTTCCGAGGGTATCCGGCAGGCCGGCGCCCGCGGCGGCTTTTCGAGCTGCAGCGCGAGCCGCCCTTCCAGTTCGCGAACCGCCGTGAAATGCCGGTCGAGGCGCTGCCTGTCGCCGGCGCCCAGGTGCTTCGACAGATCCTTCGATTCCTCCAGAACGCCCGAAAGGACGCTTTTGCGCACCATGGTGGCGGGGTCCGGCGCAAACTCGCCCGCGTTCGGGTCAGCGAAACCCGTACCGAAGAGTTTTCCATAGACCTCCACCGCCGAGATCTCCGGCGGGTTGGTGGCGTTGGCGCCATGGAAGCTGTAGCTGTCCCGGGGGTTGCCCGTGGCGGCGAAATTGAGCATGCGGAACGGCGTGCCGCCGCCGATGGCGCGGGCGATGGGCAGGTCGAGGCTCTCTCCCGGCAGATCGCTGCGGCCGCTCGGCGTCGCCCCGCAACGCAATGCCACCCAGCCGGAGTAGTGGCAGAGGTTCGGGTTGCCGTCCGTCGGGATGGAAAACCGCGTGAACAGGTTGAGGTGGTGCCGGATGTCCTTGAGTGAGGCGATTTCCTCGGGCAGGTCGAAGTCCGCGCCGGTTTTCTTCGGGATGAACGCTTGCTTGTTCATACCGAGCCCCCAGAACCAGGTTCCGAAGCGGGTGGGCAGGGGCGTTTTCGTCGACGCGAACGCGGTGCCGTTCTCGTTCAGGAAGCAGTCGAGCACCGGCAGCCCCACGGCGACCGCCCCGCCGTTGAGCATGCCGCGCAACAGGCGTCTGCGATTGAGTGGTCGGGACTTAACGAGCATGGGTTTCCTCCATGGCGACCAGCGCCGCCGGGGCCCTGAGCCGGTCGAAGGCCCGGCTCATAGCGATTGTATATAGCAATTTCAGGAATCGATAGCCATCCTCTTCGAATCGCGCTTCCAGATAGCGGAGCAGCGGTCTGTCGGCCGGCTCGATCTCCCGCCCGGTTGCGTAACTGTAAGTACGGCTGACCAGGCAGGACGTGAGCGCCGGGTCCTCCCGCAGCCGGTGGCCGAGTTCGATGGCATCCCTTACCGGCACGCGGTTCACCTCGCCGCTCGGGTCGATGGTGGCGCCGTTTTCCGTGAGGCGGAACTGGCCGGCGCCGTCGAAGCGCTCGAAGACGAGTCCGAGCGGGTCGGTCAGGCGATGACAACCCGCACAGATGGGGTTGGTGTTGTGCTCGTCGAGCCGCTGCCGCGCAGTCCGGCGCTCGGCGGTGGCGTTCTCGAACAGTTCGAAGCTGACGTTCGGGGGCGGGTCGGGCACGTGCTGGCACAACAGGGTCTCGCGCAACCCGCGGCCGCGGTTGGTGGGCGAGGTTCTGCCGGGATGGGAATACCGGGCCAGAAAGCCGACCAGCGTCAACAGGCCGGCGCGGCGCCCCTCCTCCGCGAATTCATGCGGAACCCACTCGTTGGGGCCGGCGTGCACCGGCACCCGGTACACGGCGGCCAGGTCGCGGGTCATGAAGGTTCGGCGGGTGACGAACAGGTCACGATAGTCGCCGTGACGATTCAGCAGGTGCTCGACGATGGTGCGCAGCAATTGCTCGCGCGCCTGCATCACCACCTTCGAGGTGAAGGCGGGATAGATGACCGGGTCCTTGGCCAGGAGGTCGAATCCTTCGGCGACCAGCATGTCGTCGAAGAACGCGCGCACGCCCTGCTCGACGCGCGGCGAGGCCAGCAGGCGTTGCAGTTCGTGCCGCAGCCCGTCCGGAGTGTGCAGGAGCCCGCGCTCCGCCGCATCGAGCAAGGCGCGGTCCGGCGCCGCATCCCATAGGAAGAAGCTCAGGCGCGAAGCCTTGGAGAGGCCGTCCAGCCGCCACTGGCCGGGTTTCGCGGGATCCGGTTCGGCAGTCTCCTCGATATAGAGGAAGCTGGGCGAGACCAGCAGGTAGGAAAGCGCCGCCGAGAGGCCCGTATGGAAGTCACCGGCATCCAGGGCGGCAATTCCCGCGAGGCGCACCGCGCCGTCGAGTTCGGCCACGGTCAGGGTGCGGCGGAACAGCAGACGCCCTACCGGCGCCAGGAATGCGCGGGCACAGGAATCGTCGCGGCTTTGTCCAGCAGCGGGCCGGCAGGGAATGAGGAGGTCGCGATTCGCCTCGCTGACCACCGCTCCGGCGACGGCGCGGGCGGCGCTTTCCAGGGGCTCCAGGGCGCCGATGGTCATGACCGCTGCACGCGCTCCGACCGCAATCAGTCCCCCGGCCCTGGGCACCGGCGCGAACCGGACGTTGGGTACGATGTGTTCGCCGAATACCGCCTCGATGGTATTGGCGTACTGGCTCTGGCTGAGGAGCCGCAACGATGCCTCGCCGCCCGGAATGTCCGGTTCCGGCAGGATACCGGCGGCCATGGAACGAGCCCCCGGAACCATCAGCAGCACCAGCCCGGCGAGCAGGCTGAACCAGGCCACGACCCTCTTGCCGCCGAGATGCATCAGTAGCCTCTCAGGTCGGCCAGGGCGGCATCGTAGCCGGCTGGCGGGTGGACGATGAAGGTCCGTACCGCCTCGATCTTCAGCGACGCCGAGATCGCCGTGCAGCGGCCGGTTTCCGGGTCACGCCGGCCGTCGGCCAGGCGCAGCGTCGCCGCATACATGCTCGGCGGGCTCCAGGCGGAGTTGTCCACCGATACGGAGAGCCCCCGGCGATACATCAGCCAGTAGTTCTCGAGGTCCTGATAGCCGCCCATCAGGCCGGTCGCACCCTCTTCGGTGAGCTTGAGCCTGAGGTGCAGGTCGTACCAGTCCCGGGTGCCCGTTCTGACGTTCCAGCGCATGGTGAATCGGGCGTAGGGTATGGGGTCGATGGTCAGCACGCCGTCGTCGATGCGCCCTCGGGCATGTGCGATCGGCGGTACGCGCCCATCCACGCGGTGGGACAGGCCCGGCCGAAAAGCCTCGTCGCCCCGCTTGAGCAAAGGATCGCGCCCCTTGTAGATCGACACGGCGACATCGTCGTCGTTGTGCTCGTCGTTCACGCCGGTGATCTCGATGAGCGTGCGGTTCTGGGAATACTGGGGAAACTCCATCATCCGGTAACCGGCCGCCGCCCCGGTGGAACGCCAGCCCTTGGTACACCCCATGGCCCGGTAGAGCTGATTGTCCACGAGCCCGGGTCCGTCGGCACTCTCGTACTTCTGGTGCGAGCAGGTAGTCGCCGTGGCGGAACCGTCCGCGGTGCCGTCGAGATCGAATCCGTGCGCGAGTTTGCTGCGGACTTCCTTGTAGGGTAGCGGATCGTCGATGGCCCAGGGCAGCGCCGTGGAATTTTCACCGTTCGGGCCCCGGTTCCACCGATGCCCGAACCGCTGGCTGCGCTGATCGCGCACGATCTCGTCAAGCGCGTTCCAGTTGTCCTTTTCCGTGTGCTGCAGCCCGTCCGGGCACTCGACCTCGGCGTGGGGGGACTCCCAATGGCCCGGGCGCTCCATGGTCAGCACCAGCCCGATGGTCTCGCCGGGCGGGGTAGTCGGGGCAGGCGCCGCAACGGTTCCGCTTCCGGCAACCGCAGCCACCGCAGCTGCCGACAGCACAAAGACACCTCCGGCCCACCGCCGAGGGGCCGTTCCGCCGTACCGCTCAGATTGCCGCAAGAGGCTTCCCGTGTGATCGACTCCTTACAGGTTGACCTTCACTCCCGCCGTGAACATGGTGCCGATGATGTCGTAGAACGCGAGCGTCGGAAAGTTGTACCGGGGCGCCGCGGTATTCGGTACCAGGGGCGGCTTGTTGTCGAACAGGTTACGGACCGACACGTACACCTGCAGGCTCCGCTCGTCGCGCAGGTTCCAGGTGTAGCTGCCGGTGATGTCCGTGTAGTACTGCGCAGAAACGGGCGGCTCGTCCCAGATCTGGTTGGGCTCATAGCCCAGTGTCAGCTTGCCGATCATGCGTTCCTGCAGCAGCAGCGACCAGGCGCCCCGGGTGTAATGCACCTGCAGGTGGGCTTTCAGGTCGGGAATCAGGTGGGTCCCAGCCGTCTCCACCACCGGCAGGAAGGGGCTTGCCTGGGTCTTGTAGTCATCGATGTAGGTGAGAAACAGGCGGCCGCCGAGCGAACCGGCCCCCAGTTCCGTGTTGTAGGAGATCTCCAGGTCGAAACCCCTGGTGTCGATCAGCGAACTGTTGGTCGGGCCTGACAGCACCAGTGTCGGGAAGTTCTCGGGTGACGTGTCCGAAGCCGAGATCGGCCGCTGCACCTGCCCGCAGATGGGGTCTTCGCCGCCGCTGAAGAAGCACTGGTCCACCACGTTCTGGGTGGACAGGGTGGCGATGGCACCTTCGAGTTCGAGATCGAAAAAGTCGAGCGCGATGCTCAAGCCCGGCAGGAAGCTCGGTTGCAGCACCACCCCGAAACTCAGGGAATCGGCTTCCTCCGGCAACAGGTTCGGATTGCCGCCGCCGGCGGTGAGCACCACGCCCCCCGCCCCGGTCTGCGGATCGTTAAGTGTCGAGCGCCCGGCGGCACCGCTCTGGCCGAGGTCGAAGAGGGTCGGCGCCCGGATGTCGCGGGACCGAGTGAGGCGGAAAAGCACATCCTCGACCGGCCGCCAGGTGCCGCCAACCTTCCAAGTGGTCACTGCGCCGCTGGTGCTGTAGTCGGTGCGGCGGATTGCGCCGTTGACATCCAGGGAATGAAACATGGGCATGTCCGCGAGCAACGGCACGTTCACCTCGCCGAATGCCTCCTTCACGTTCAGGTCCGCATCGGCGCTGGCCCTGGTGGCGAACCAGAAGCGCGGCGCGCCGGGGGCGAGGCTGCGCAAGCCCGTAACCGGACGGTCGACGGCCGGGTCCGTGTTGCTGGTCATCTTGAAATCCTGCCAGCGGTACTCGCCGCCGATGGCGAATGACAGGGGGCCGGCAGGCAGATCGAACAAGCTGCCGTTCAGCGACGCCGAGATCTGGTCCAGGGTGGTGTCCGCATCGTAGCGCGCCGTTCCGTGAATGTAGTCCACCGCTTCTGGCGATGCCGCGTTGACGCCCATCACGTTGAAGGGCACGCAGCCCGGATATAGGCCCGGATGGGTCAGAGCTACCCGGCAGACGGGCTGCCCGGTCGCCGGGTCGACCACCGCGTCGGCCGCCGCGTGGAATTTCCGCAGCTCCGGCGTGTCGACCTCTTCGGCAAACTGATCGCTCTCGCCGCGCGCGTAGTTGAAGTTCCAAGTGAACCGATCACCGATATCGCCTTCCAGCCCCAGAACTAGGGTGAAGTGATCGGTATCGTCCTTCGCCGGCGACAGGGGCGAGTCGGTCACGTACTTGTTGATGAAGAACACGTCGATGCCTTCAGCGGTCATCCGGTCCTGCAGCCCCGTGGGAATGAACGGGTTGCCGCTGTACACCGCCTGGCCGAAGTCGAAGTAGTTGAAACCCGAGGTCACATCCACGTCGGCAATGGAGTAGATGCCCATGGCGTGGGCTCGCACCGCGCCGAAGTCGTAGTCGAACCGGAAGAACGCTTGGTTTGAGGCGGCGTCCTCGCTGATCGTCTGATCGATCTGCAAGGCGGTGCCGTCACCGCCGACGACACTGGCGCCGGAGCCGGTGGGGGTGCCGAAATCGAAGAACCGGTACTCGCCTGCGCGGGGAAAGTAGGTGCCAAACAGCGGCCCGCCCAGCGCATGACCGCCGTCGCTGATGATCACCCAGCGGGCGTTCTCGTAGATGACCAAGGGGTTGCCAGCGGTGCCCGGCGGGCCGCCGCCCCGAGTCTTGCCGGCGGCGATATAGGAGATCTTGCCTTGGGAACCGCGGTCCTTCATCTTGATGCCATCGGTCTCGAAGCGCTCCAGGCTGAACATGAAATGACCGCGCTCGCCGACTTCGAACCCGCCCGCCACGCCGGCTCGATAGTCGAAGGAATCCCCGTGCTTGGAGATGCCGGCGGAGCTTTCCACCTTCATGCCGGTGAAGTCGCGGTCTATGACGTAGTTCACCGCCCCGGCCACCGCATCGGACCCGTAGGCCGCCGAAGCCCCGGCGGTCACCACGTCCACCCGCTCAAGGAGCATCTGCGGAATGATCTCCGAGTTCACGAAACCGGTGTAGGTCGTCGGCGGGAGGCGTATGCCGTCGAGCAGGATCAGGGTGCGCTGCGAGCCGAAGTTGCGCAGATCCAGCGTCTGCCCGCGCCCTGATGAAATGCCGGCCTTGCCCCCTGAGTTGAAGCTTCGGGAGCCGATGAATTGCGGCAGCTCCTGCAGAGCATCAACGATGTTGGTGGGATTGGATTGCCTGAGATCGGCAATCGGCGTGCTGGTTACTGGCGTTGGCGCCTCGAATCCGTCGGCCCGCAGCCGCGTGCCCGTGACGACGATTTCCTCCAGCGCCCGGGCCTCCTGCGGCTCCTGTGCGATCAGCACGCTCGGAAGCGAAATCAGGCTGGCGGAAACAGCTAGGGCGCCAGACAGACCTCTGGTTGACAATAGTATGTTGTTCATGCTAATCCCCTCAAATCCTCGATTCACTTATACGCCCTTTCCTGAGGCTTCTCAACAAAGACTCAGGCCGATTCATGGCGCGGCAGACCAATAGCGTGATGAGTGTGCCGTTCTGTCACCAGAAGCAACTCGCCTTTTAGTGGTCTTGCCTGCTAGTCTGTGCGCGAGGTCCCGGGCTTGAATTGATCCTTGAGAAGACGATTCGAAAAGCCACGGGGAAAACGGGGATCCAACACCTCAAGGCGTTGGCACATAGGAGCCAGGAGCAATATGCACATCAGTAAATTGCCTGTTTTTTCCGTTCTGTGCGTTTCGTGGGTGTTGTCCGCGAAGGTTGCATTGGCCCAGGATGATCCGGCGGAACAGGTAGCGCAATCCGAAACCTTGGAAGAGCAGACGTTGGCCTTGGCCAGCGCTGAGACATCCGAAGCCGAGGCCGGGCCAGTGGAGGAGATCGTGGTCACCGGGTCGCGCATCCGGCGGAACACCTTCACCAGCACGTCGCCGGTAACGGTCATCACCAGTGAGCGGTCGGCCTTGGCAGGGCTGCTTGACACGACGGACATTCTGCAGTCGTCCACTATCGCCTCCGGGCAGCAAATTGACGATTCCTTTTCCGGATTCGTGACCGATGGCGGCCCTGGCGCCAATACACTGTCGCTACGCGGCTTGGGTGCCCAGCGCACCCTGATCCTGGTGAACGGCAAACGCTGGGGATCCTCCGGCGTACGGGGCTCGACCAATTCGGTGGACCTCACTGCCATCCCCTCGTCGATCGTTTCCCGCATTGAAATCCTCAAGGACGGCGCCTCTTCGGTGTATGGCGCAGACGCGGTGGCCGGGGTGGTCAACGTGATC
>CAZWZH010000253.1:0-6536 GCA_964638775.1 uncultured Pseudomonadales bacterium | reverse complement strand
ACGATTTCCAGCGCGGTGGCGGCATTGCGGCGCCGCTGCCTGCCGGACAGCCGGGTCAGCAGCAGGGGCAGTTCCACGTTGCGCTGGGCGCTCAACACGGGCAGCAGGTTATAGAACTGGAAGATGAAGCCCACGTTCTCGGAACGCCACCGGGCAAGTTGCCGGCCGCTCATGTCGTTGAGCGCCATGCCGCCCACTTCCACGGCCCCGGCGGTCGGGTGGTCGAGCCCGCCGATCAGGTTCAGTAGCGTGGTCTTTCCCGACCCCGACGGGCCCATGAGGGCCAGGAAATCGCCCTCTTCGATTTCCAGGTCGATCCCGGTCAGTACCTCCACTGTCTCCCGGCCCTTGACGAAGCTCTTCTCGAGCGTACGGCAATTCACCAACCCCATGGCGCGACCCCTGCTGTTCCCGACTGCGTCCTCATCGTACCGCCCGCGTTCCCGTCACTGCTCCAAGGAAACCCTCGCTCCGTCCACCAGACCCGCCAGCAACGCCTGCGTCAGGTCTGCCACCACCCGCTCGCCGGAGTCCAGCCCCGATACGATGCGCACCCGGCCGCCCTGCACGTCGTCGGGAACCACGGCGCGCCGCTCGATGCGATCGCCCCTCACCACCATCACGTAGGTTCCCTCGCCGTCTTCGGCGACGGAAGCCCCGGGCACCATCACGCCGCCGGGCTGCCGGACCGGCCTGGCCTGAACCAGCGACTCCAGAAACGCCACCCGCACACCCATGTCCGGCAATACCCGTTCGTCGCGCTCGACGAACCCTATGCGCACGCGAACGGTCGCCTTGTTGCGGTCTGCCGCGGGAATGATCGCGATGACCTCCGCCGCGTAGCCATCATCCGGCCAGGCGTTCAGGGCCACGCGCACGGGCTGGCCGCTGTACACCCGGTTGATGTAGGCCTCGTTGACATCCACTTCCACTTCCAGGGAATCCATGTCGACGATGGTACAGATACCGGTGCGGGTAAAGCCGCCGCCGGCGGATACCGGCGAGATCATCTCCCCCGGCTGTGCGGCCTTGGCGACCACGATTCCGGCGAAGGGTGCGCGAATCCGCATGTCTTCGACGATCCGGCTCTGTACGGCGGCACTGCGTTCCGCCACCACGACGTCCTGGCTGGCGCTTTCGAGACGCGCGAGCAGGCCCTCCACCGACAATTGATTGCGGTCCAGGTCCGCCTGGCTCGCGAGCTGCCGCCCGGCCAGTTCCTCGGTGCGTTCGAGATCCAGGCGGGCCTGCCTGAGCTGCACGTCAAGCTCGCGCAGGTAACGCCGGGCGGCCTCGAGCTGCGACTGCGCCAGTTCGAGCTGCGCACGGGGGATGCTGTCGTCGAGGCGGGCAAGCAGTTGGCCTTCCTCGACCACCACCCCCTCCTCGATCAATACCTCCACCACCTTGCCCGTCGCCTTGCTGCTCACCGTCGCCTGGCGTCGCGCCACCACATAACCCGTCGCATCAAGTACGCTCGGCCCGGTAGAACCAATTGGCGCCGCCTGGGCCACCGCCGTACCGACCGCAGGCAGCCCGTCGTCTCCAGGAAACTCGAAAAACCACAACACGAACCCGGCCCCACCCACCAGCGCGACCAGCAGGAACCACTTGAGCGGCCGCCCGCCCGGGGGCGGCGCCTCAGACCGGTCGATGCGAAGCTGATCGAGAAGGGCTTTCTTGTCGGTTTGCGAATCTCCGGGCATTTCAGCGAGTCCCTGAGTTCAAGCGGCGCAGTCTAGCAGCCCGGGAGATTCAAGGGCACGAGAGCCGCAACAGTTTGACGTTGCGCCGCTTGAAGCATGGTGGGCCGCCCGTGTTAGGGTAATTTCATCATGGTGGCACGATCGGCGCGCATCCTGCACGGCATCGACGAGATCGATGCTGAAACCTGGGACCGTTGCGCAAATCCCCCCGGCGAGCCGTTCAATCCGTTCCTCACCTACAGTTTTCTGCACGCCCTGGAGGTGAGCGGCAGCACCACTGCGCGTACCGGATGGCAACCCTTCCACCTGGCCCTCGAAGAGAGCGGCGCCGTGCTCGGCGTGGTGCCGATGTACGTGAAGGGGCACTCCCAGGGAGAGTACGTCTTCGACTACGCCTGGGCGGATGCCTGGCACCGCGCCGGCGGCAAGTACTATCCCAAGTTGCAGGGGAGCGTACCGTTCACCCCCGCCACCGGCCGCCGCCTGCTCGCGCCGGACTGCGATGAGGAAACCGAACAGAACCTGCTCGGAGCCTGTGCGCAGGTCGCCGAAAAGATCGGGGTGTCGTCGCTGCACTTCACCTTCATGCCCGAGCGGCAGTGGCGGCTGGCCGGCGAATCGGGATATCTCCGGCGCATGGACCAGCAGTTCCACTGGCACAATCCGGGTTACGACACCTTCGACGCCTTCCTGGCCGACCTTTCCTCGAGGAAACGCAAGAATCTCCGCCGCGAGCGCCGCGACGCGCTGGCCGCCGGGGTCACGGTGGAGTGGGTCACCGGCGCCGACCTCACCGAAGCGCATTGGGACGACTTCTACCGCTTCTACATGGACACCGGGTCCCGCAAGTGGGGCTCGCCCTACCTCACCCGCGAGTTCTTCAGCCGCATCAACGAATCCATGGCCGAGCACACGCTGCTGGTGATGTGCTCCCGCGGCGGGCGCCACATCGCCGGGGCGCTGAACTTCATCGGCGGGGACGCGCTCTACGGCCGCAACTGGGGTTGCGTCGAGGATCACCGGTTCCTCCACTTCGAGGCCTGTTACTACCAGGCTATCGACTTTGCCATCGCACACAAGCTCGCACGGGTCGAGGCGGGCGCCCAGGGGCCCCACAAGGTGGCCCGGGGCTATCTCCCACAGGCGACTTACAGCGCCCACTGGATCCAGGACCCGGGGCTGCGCGCGGCCGTGGCCCGGTTCCTGGGGGAAGAACGCCATCACGTGCAGCAGGACATCGACTGGATCGAGCGGCACAGCCCGTTCAAGTCCGGCATCGAGCTGGACGCCATCCGTGGCATCGGTGATCGGCCCTATTGAAACGCTGCCAGGGGCTTTTGTGGAACAAATCGCAAGCTTTTGATTTTATGGAAAAACTCATTTGAAGTGATATCGCCAATCTCAACAGCGAGTTCGCATGCGGGGCTTCCCTTTCGGCGCACGGCCACATCATCCTGCCGTACGCAAGGTCATCGGACGAGCTTAACGCGCCGAAAGGGAAGCCCCGCATGCGAACTCTTTCCCGAGCTTCGGCGTTCGTCCTTTCGCGTCCTCGTCGCGCCACCCCGGGGCTAAATTCGCTACTCGTCGTCGGGCTTGCGTTCCCGGGCCGGCTCTTCGGGGCGCTCTTCCGTCGTATCCGGCTCTTCCGTCCAAGGATTGTCGTCCACCTTCTCTTCCGGCCAATCGTCGAACGGAAAGGGCTGCGACTCCGTGTTGAATGTCTGGTACCGAAATACCCGCCAGACGTAGGCGCTCAGGTTGTTTCCGAATTGCAGGAGTTTCTCGTTGGCGCGGCCGGTGAACAGCACGATGAAGAACTGGACGACCACCACCGCCCAGACCACCAGTTCGGCGACCGCGTATGCGATCGCGAAGAACACCATGAAAAGCGCCCGTACCCACACTGCACGCCGGGTGAGCCGTTCCTTGATCCGATCGTCCATGATCTGCCTCATTGCAAACTAAACTTGAATGGGGTGCAGCAAGATCGGTGCCAACCGGTTTTCCTGCCAGTTGCACCCCGGAATTGGCTGAAACTGCACATCTTGCTGGTCGATCCCACCAGATTGCGGGCAAATCGCCCAACACACCGCGGATGGCATTCCGCTCCCATCTGTACGGCCCCGCACCCTTGGGCAACCGTGTGTCGACAAGCCTTCGGGACGCGCAATCCATTATCATGCGAAGCCCGTTCGCACGCCAACCGAACCAAGATGACGCCACATTCGATACGGGCCATCCTGCGCCATGAAGTTTCTCCCGACACCCGGGTCTGCATCGAGGGCTGGGTACGTTCGAGACGCGGTTCCAAGGGCGGGTTCTCGTTCGTCCAGGTGCACGACGGCTCCTGCTTCGACGGGTTGCAGGCAGTGGTCGACGACGCCCTGCCCAACTACGCCTCTGAAGTGGAGGCCCTCGGCGCCGGGTGTGCCGTGCGCATCACCGGGCGACTCGTCGAATCCAAGGGCAGGCATCAGGACCGGGAAATCCAGGCCAGCACCGTCGAGGTGCTCGGCTGGGTGGACGACCCGGAAACCTATCCCATCGCCAAGAAGCGGCATACCTTCGAATACCTGCGCACCGTCGCCCACCTCCGCCCGCGCACCAATACCTTCGGCGCCATCGCGCGCGTGCGCAACGGCATCGCCCAGGCCGTGCACGGCTACCTGCAGCGGCGTGGTTTCCTCTGGGTCAACACGCCGCTCATTACGGCAAACGACTGCGAGGGGGCCGGCAAACTGTTCCGGGTATCGACGCTGGATGCCGTCAACCGCAATACCGATTTCGGCGACGACTTTTTCGGCAAGCAGACCTGGCTTGCCGTTTCCGGACAGTTGAACGCGGAGAGCTACGCCTGCTCGCTGTCGAAGGTATACACCTTCGGCCCGACCTTCCGCGCCGAGAATTCCCATACCACCCGCCACCTGGCGGAGTTCTGGATGATCGAGCCCGAGGTCGCCTTCGCGGACCTCGACGACATCGCCGACCTCGCCGAAGACTTCCTGAAGACCGTGAGCCGCGAGGTGCTCGACGCCCATGCCGACGACCTGCGTTTCTTTGCGGAGCGAATCGACCCCTCGACGATCGATCGCCTGCAGCAGGTCATCGAATCGAAATTCGCGCGCATCGACTACGGCGAAGCGGTCGAGGCATTGCAGGGCTCCGGGCAATCCTTCGAGTACCCCGTGGAGTGGGGCCTTGACCTTAAGACCGAGCACGAGCGCTGGCTCACCGAAAAGCACGCCGACGGCCCGGTGGTGGTGACCAACTACCCGAAGGACATCAAGGCGTTCTACATGCGCCGCAACGACGACGGCAGGACAGTGGCCGCCCTCGACGTGCTGGTGCCGGGTGTCGGCGAGATCATCGGCGGCAGCCAGCGGGAGGAACGCCTGGAGGTGCTCGACGCCAGCCTGGACGAGCACGGGCTGACCACGGACCTCTGGTGGTACCGGGACCTGCGCCGCTACGGCACGGTGCCCCATTCCGGGTTCGGGCTCGGGCTTGAGC
The DNA here is from genome assembly GCA_964638775.1 of uncultured Pseudomonadales bacterium. Lineage (GTDB taxonomy): Bacteria > Pseudomonadota > Gammaproteobacteria > Pseudomonadales > Azotimanducaceae > Azophilus. The sequence continues at coordinate 1,317 of CAZWZH010000253.1, read as the reverse complement.
GGCTCGTTCTCTACATGACGGGTATGGACAACATCCGCGACGCCATCCCCTTTCCCCGCACGCCCGGGAATGCTGCCTTCTGATTCAGAGGGTTTGCGTCTCGTCGGATGGCTCGCCCTCAACGAGGGGCCGCCTACCGAGGACGTGGCTTCCCACCACGGCCAGGCGCTTGTCTATCTTGGCGACCTTGGCGTCGAGATTGGCGACCTTGGCATCGAGCGACCTGATCTCGCCGCTCAACCTGGTTTCCAGGCCGTCTACCCGGGCATCTACCGAGCGGATGTCTTCGCGGATCCACCCCGCTATCGTCAGAACCAGTGCGGCAATGCCGAGGAACGCCATCAAGAGCGTGACGGCCGATCCGACAATTGCCCAGAATTCCGGGCTAAGCCTGCGTACTGCGATTTCGCCAGCCATACCGGAATCATAACGATTCGGCCGACCCGCAGCTATTCCGTCGCTGTACGAAAACACTGCGGCACCTGTGAGAAAACTCCTATGGAAAATCTACAACCCTATGATTTTCCATGATTGAGTCAAAATTCCGCGCCGTCACTCACCGCGGGTGCGGTGGAAAGATTGGTCAGATGGCCCGTCGGGCTTTCGAGAAGGCTCATGACGATGAGGGATTGATCGGACCGAACGATCAACCGCCATTTGCCCACGCCTGCTCCCAGTTCACCCTCAAGGACGCCCCGATCACCGGCCAGCTCCAGGTCGTCCCGGTATTCGTCAGATTCCAGGGATGCTGCCGAAACCGTACGTGCCCCACCGGGGGGTAACGTCAGCCGCACCGTGTCAGACGAGTTCCCCGCATCATCGATGCCCTCGATGGTGATGGCGGCTTCCTCGGTGCCGGGATTGATCAGGCGCAGCAGGCTCTCCTGGTTCTTGTTCCTCCCCGGGTTGAATGTGGCTACCCGGTAAACGTCTCCCTCGCCCGGGACGGTATCGTGCATTGCGGTCAAGAAGCCATCCGCGTGGCGGATGTAGGCGAGCACCTCGACGTCCAATGGCGTGGTCATTTCCAGGCGCGAATCACCCCGGCCGGTATCCGCCGCCCCGGACAGGCCCTTCTCCTCGTTGCCCATTTCCACGTCGTCGGAATTGAAATGCGCGGTTTCTAGTACCGCTTCAATCAGATAATTCATAATGTTAAAGTATTCTCTCAACAAATGTAAACAACCTGTTGAGGTGCCTGTCATGAAGAAACGGTACGTTGTTCGCCTGACCTCGGAGGAGCGGGAGCAGTTGGATGCGCTCGTGCACAAAGGGCGCGCGGCGGCGCACAAGCGTCGGCACGCCGAGCTGCTGTTG
>CAZWZH010000252.1:0-13854 GCA_964638775.1 uncultured Pseudomonadales bacterium | reverse complement strand
GACGGGTCCGTCGCTTCCGTGCTGACCAGTGCGGACGTGCGGAATCTCGCCGAACGGCACGGCATCACGCTGGTTCCGAATACATTGGCAGACTGCATGCAGGACCGGCCGGACCCGTTCACCGGCGACGGCGAGCCCCTGGCCATCGCCTCGCGGGACGCCAGCCAACTCGTCGTCGGCGCCACGGAGGTCACGAACGGCGGGTCCCAACTGAGGCACCCCCATTTCGTCAATACCCGGGAGGTGCCCTGGGTGGTCAACCCGGACCTGCCCGACATCGGGCTGAAGGTACTCAGGGTCAGCGCCGAGACCGGTATCGTCTCGCTGGTGGTGCGCCACAACGGCGTGGCGGATCCCCACAACCACCTGGGCGCCAGCGACTTCCTGGTGCTGAGCGGCCGCATCGGCTATCGGGCCGGGCCTCCGGAAGGATACGGGCCGGGCGTCTGGTTCTTCGAGCCCGCCGGCGCCCGACACGATGCGACACAACGGCTGACGGACGACGACCTGATCTACATGGCGAATGTCTACGGCCCGCTGACCTTCGATTCGGGCCGGGGTACGCCGATCGCGGCCGTGCTCTCCTGGATGGAATACGAGGCGTTGGCAAACGCCGCGGGAGCCGGCGAATAGTCTGAAGCCTCCGGCCGCCGTTCCCATGGCTACCGCGCTGATCACCGGTGCCGCGCACGGGCTCGGCGCCTGCATGGCAGAGCACGCGGCGCGGCACGGGTACCGTGTCGGTGTACTGGACCTGAACCTTGCCGAAGCCCGGGCGGTTGCCGACCGTATCGAGGGCGTTGCCCTTGCCGCGGATGTGACGGACCCGGAGCAGGTCGAAAAAGCCGTGGAGCGCCTCGGCGAAACCCCGAAACTGCTGATCAACAACGCCGGTATTCTGCGGACGGGGCCGCTGCTGGATCATGCGGTGGACGATTTCCGCCGGGTCGTGCAGGTCAACCTCGTCAGCGTGTTCATCGTCTCGCAGATCGTTGCCGGGCGAATGAAGGACAACGGCGGCGGCGCCATCGTCAACCTGGCCTCCATCAACGCGATCAACCCGTCGACGCTCTGCGGCGCCTACGCGGCCGCCAAGGCGGGAGTCGTCTGCCTTACCCGGCAGATGTCGATGGAGTGGGGTGAATACGGTATCCGTGTGAACTCCATGGCCCCCGGTTTCATCGATGCGGGCATGTCCGCGCCCTTTTTCCGCAATCCGGCGATCAGGGAGTTGCGCGGCAACGCGGTACCGTTGGGCCGTCTCGGCTCCGCGGACGACGTCGCCGAGTGCGCGATGTTTCTCGCATCGGATGCAGCCGCGTACATCACCGGCCAGAACATCGCCATCGACGGCGGCGTGATCAACAGCGTGCTGATGCAACTGCCGCGGGAATAACGGTGAGTCTCGGGAAAGAGTTCGTATGCGGGGCTTCCCTTTCGGCGCGTTAAGCTCGTCCGAAAGCCTTGCTTTTCGCTGAATGCCTTGCGTACAGCAAAAGCCTTGCGTACAGCAAAAGCCTTGCGTACAGCAAAAAAAGAGGCCGTGCGCCGAAAGGGAAGCCCCGCATGCGAACTCGCTGTTGCGACTGGCGATGTTATGCAAAAAGAATTTTTCTTTATAGTCAAAGGATTGCGATTGATTCCATGAAAGAGATCGGGGGAATGTCCGTATTGGTCACGGGCGGCGGCTCCGGAATCGGCGCGGGCACGGCGGCGTATTTCTGCGAGCGGGGCGCCCGGGTTACCATCTGCGGGCGGCGCAGGGAAAAGGTCGATGCAGTGGCCGCGCGCCTTGGCCGGAATTGCCTGGGCATCTGCGCCGACGTCACGGTGGATGCGGACCGGCGGCGCTTGGTCCGCGCGGCCACCGGGCACGGCGACGGCCTCGATGCGTTGATCAACAATGCCGGCAACATGTACCGCGGGGCCGTCCAGGAACTCGATGAACAACATCTGCTCGACATCTTTCACGCAAACGTGGTCGCCGGAATGATGCTCACCGGGCTCTGCGTGGAGCCCCTGACCCGCAGCGCCGGTGCGGTGATCTTCATCGGCTCCATTCACAACCGGCTGGCGTTTCGGGGCGCCTCACCCTACGCGGCCTCGAAAGGCGCCGTCGAGACGCTGACCCGAGTGCTTGCCGCGGAACTCGGCCCCGGCATCCGCGTGAATTGCGTCACGCCGGGCGCCGTGCCGACGGAACTCAATCAGCGGGCGGGCCTGACGGAGGAGGAAGCGAATGCCCGGCTTGAGTCAATGCTCGATCGGCACGCGCTCGACCGCATCGGTTCGGAGACGGACATTGCCGAAGCCATTGCCTACCTCGTTTGCGCGGACTGGACGACCGGCGCGGTGCTCGATGTCGACGGGGGCCTTGGACTGGGGGTGGTTTGACTTTGGGAACGGATGCCAGAATATGGCGGCCGACTGCGATTGAAGTGCGATTGAAGGAGACATCCATGGGTTCGAGACTCAAAGGCAAAGTCGCCGCCATCACCGGCTCGGCGAGCGGATTCGGTGAAACGGCGGCGCGCCTGTTCGTCAGCGAAGGCTGCCGGGTGGCGCTGGGCGACATCCAGGAGGAGGCGGGCCGCGCCGTGGCGGCGTCGCTGGGCGATGCGGCGGTGTTCGTGCGCTGCGACGTCACCTCGGAGGAGGATGTTTCCAATCTCGTGGACACTGCCGTCACTGCCTTCGGGCGGCTCGACATCATGTTCAACAATGCGGGCATCGTCGGCGCGGTCGGGCCCATCGACACCACGCCCACCGCCGAATGGAAAGCGACGCTGGACATCCTGCTGAACGGCGTCTTCTACGGCGTCAAGCACGCGGCCCGGGTCATGAAGCCCCAGGGTTCCGGATCCATCGTCAGCATGTCGAGCACCGCCGGCATTCTCGGCGGCCTCGGCCCGCACACCTATACGGTGGCCAAGCACGGCGTGGTCGGCCTGACCAAGAGCGCGTCCGCCGAACTCTGCCGGTTCGGCATCCGCGTGAACTGCATTTCGCCGGCGGGCATGGCGACGCCGATGGTAGCCAACGTCACCACCGGCGACCCGTCGGCCATCGAGGCCACCAAGGAGGCCCTGGCCGAGGGCTCCCCCTTGAAGGGCCGCCCCGGGCTGGCCGAGGATGTCGCCAATGCGGCCCTCTGGCTCGCGAGCGACGAGTCGGGCTACACGAGCGGGCACACTCTGACCACCGATGCGGGCATGACGACCGGATCTTCGGTCAACCCGCCGGCTTTTGCCGAGTACCAACCCATGATTCGAGAGGCGGGAAAGGCGGGACTCTAACAGTTCCGCCCCGCTACGCCGGGACGAGGACGCGCAAGGAAAAACGCCGAATCTCGGGAAAGAGTTCGCATGCGGCGCTTCCCTTTCGGCGCGTTAAGCTCGTCCGACGACCTTGCGTACGGCAGGATGATGTGGCCGTGCGCCGAAAGGGAAGCGCCGCATGCGAACTCGCTGTCGAATTTGACGATACTATGTCAAATGAGTTTTTCTTGAGAATCAAGGGTTTGCAATTTGTTCCGTGCGAGCCGCAAGAACGCCTTTTTGGTCAGGCAAGCAGTACGCCGCCGTCCACGTCCACCGTCGTTCCGGTGACAAAGTCGTTGCTGATAACGAACAGTATGCCCTCGGCCACTTCGTCCGCCGTACCGGCCCGCGGGATCAGGTGTGCCTCTGTCGCATTGCGCAGCAGCGTCGCGCGCGCCTCGCCCTCCGCCGGGAACATCGGCGTATCGATGATCCCCGGCGATACGACGTTGATGCGCCGCGGCGCCAATTCGGCGGTAATGCCGCGCACGAAGGCTTCCACGGCGCCGCCGACGGCGCCGATCGCGGCGAATCCCGCCCGCGGATGGCGGGCCGGAAACCCGCTGACCAGCACGATGGCGCCGTCCTCGCTCATGTGCTCCGTGCCGAGCCGAACGGTGTTCGTATAGCCCCAGAGCTTGCGGAACGAACCCTGGAAGCCGTCCAGGTCCATGTTCAGAAAGGGTCCGACGGCGCGCTCGCCGCCCGTTGCCGCATTCACCAGGATGTCGAAAGGCGCGTTTGCCGCAAATGTCTCGGCAAGAGCGTCCCGGTCGAGCACGTCCGCCTGCTCGAAGCGCACCGATTGGGGCGCCGCGCGCCTGGCGGTTTCGATATTCTCGGCGCTGCGGCCGAAGGCGGTGACGACCGCGCCGCCTTCAGCCAGGCGAATGACCGCAGCCAGGCCGATTCCCGAAGTACCCCCAAAGACCAGCGCCCTTTTTCCGTTGATGTTCATGCCCCGGTTTCCTGGATCGGTTGCGTCTAGTCTCACCGCGTTGCGGGTCAAAAGACAAGCGGATACCGAACCTTGTGCAGAGTGTCGGGGAACGCAGTATCCGAACGGTCCGAAAGCGGCGGCTACACGAACAACTACGGAACTCGCGGAATCTCCGTTGTCGGATGTGCGGGAAGCTCTCCGTTACAGTTCCGTATCTGACCGGATCCGCGTGCCCTCGATGCCCTGTTGCGCCAGCAGGTTGACGATGCCGTTCTCGCCGATGAAATGCGCAGCACCCACCAGCACGAAATAGGTGCCGGTTCCGGACAAGTACCCCGCGATCGACTCCGCCATGCCGGCGTTGCGGTCGTCGAGCAGCAGCCGGTTGAATTCCCGTGCCGGTTCCGACTTTCCCGCCTGCTGTTCGAAAAGGGCGAGAAATTCATCGTCCGCGCCAGCCAGCCAGGCGCGGAGCATGTCGGCGAGGAGCGGTTCGAGCTGCGCTTCCTGGTCCAGCGTATCCGCGAGCAGTTGCACCTGCATGGCCATCGGCTGACCGAACAACAGTTCGAGCTGGGCATCGATGCTTTCGAGTTCCAGGACGGGCCGGTCCCCTTTCCTGGCCGTGAAATGCTGTTCCAGGCCGAATTGCGGGCTGTAGCCGAGGGTCATCAATCCGAATACGGTGAGCTGGTTCATGACCATGGCCGGTTTCAGCGATTCGAACAGGACAATGTCCATGCCGTCGCCCGCGAACCGGCGCGAGAGGCGCTCATACAGTTCCGGCGGCAGCACCGTCGCCAGGGTTTCCCCCTCTGGCAACCGGCCGGCCGCGATCGTTCTGGCCTGCAGTTCGGCCGGGGTCATTGCGGCCAGATCGACCTCCACCACCAGGGTATCCGCCTGGCGGAATGCCGCCTCGAACGGTTCCGGAAGCGGATAGAGCGTTTCCTTCAGGAAGTGGATGGAACCGGCGAGGAACACGGTGGCGCCCGGTGAGGCATAGCGCCACAGGTACAGGGGCCGCGAGCCCGCCGGCAGCCCCTCGCGCAATTCCCTGGCGGAAGTGATCCGTGCCTCGTTGAGGCGGACGAGCTCGCAGGGAGCGTTCGAATCCGCGCGGTTCCGCTCGCAGTTCCGGAGTGCAAGCCGGCTGGCGGCGAGATCCCGGGCCTGCGAGTGGGCGATGCCCTGAACCGGTGGCGCGCCTTCCGCCAGCGCCAGGGCTTTCTTGCCCGGCAGCGCGTTGTAATCGTCGGCCGCGCCCGCGTACGCCGGGTTAACGCCCGACGCCACCATCACCGCGAATACGGCGGCGAGCTTCCGATTCCAGCGAGGGGAGAGGCGGGGAAGGCGGAGTGCGGTTCGAGCCCGGTACTGCACAGGCTTCATGTCGGTCTCAACTGGTTTTGACGTCCTGCGGTGTTTCGCCGGCGTCGACGATCGCCTGCTTCACCGCTTCAAGCGCGAGGTCGAGGTGCCGCTCATCCACCCCCCGCATGACCAGGGAGGTGCCGTAGCGGTCAGCGCGGAAAAACGGGTAACTGCCGAGGTCGACATCGGGAAACTTATCCTGGATGCGGGTCAGCGCCGCAGCGATGGTGCTTTCGCCCACGTAGGCCGTCACCGTTCGGCTTCTGACCGGGAGCCCGGCATCCAGCTTGCCCTCCAGCGTCGCCAGCATGGCCCGCATGACGGCGGGGATCCCGGCCATGACGTAGACGTTCTCGATGGCGAACCCCTGGGGGCCGCCGGTGATGTTGTCCACAAGCACGGCGCCTTCCGGAATGAGCGCCATGCGCAGGCGCGAGGCCATCACTTCGGGCGGCGCCTCGCGGCTCTTGATGCGCGCCTCGATGACGGGATTGGTCACGAGCGGAACACCGAATGCCTTTGCGACCGAAGCCGCCGTAATGTCATCGTGGGTCGGGCCGATGCCCCCGGTGGTGAATACATAGGTGTATTTCCGCCGCATCCCGTTCACCGCGGCGACGATTTCGGCTTCGATATCGGGAATGACCCGCGCTTCCCGCACCTGAATGCCCCAGCCGCCGAGGGTCGTGGCCATGTGGTTCAGGTTCGTGTCCTGGGTGCGGCCGCTCAGGATCTCGTTGCCGATAATCAGGACGCAGGCGGTGACGGTGGGCGGGTTGGTCATGACTGATGGTGTTCCGCAACTGGAGGGGGGAGGCTCGGGCCTCCCGGGCCGGGCAATGCTAACACTCCCCGGGTAGAAGCGGCACACCGTCCTTTGGGGGGGTCCGGCCCCGCAGCTGGCCTGTGAGCGGGTTCGACAGTCAAATACAATTGAGTGACCGGGGCGTTGCGAAAGTGCGGGTGTGGCGATACGGCTTCTCTTCTACCTCCTGATGGTCGGTCTTGCATTGCCGGTGCTCGGCGATGGCGTGCAGCTCGGTCCGCGGCCGTTCTACCTGATCGAACGAATGGAGGATTCGGCGCTCAAGCGGCGGTTGCAGGCCTGTGCCGGCGAGATGCGGGAATTCAGGACCACCGACTTCTCCATCGGGCATCGCGGCGCGCCCCTGCAGTTTCCGGAACATACCCGGGAAAGCTACGAGGCAGCGGCGCGCATGGGTGCGGGAATTCTTGAATGCGATGTGACCTTTACCCGTGACAAGGCCCTGGTGTGCCGGCATTCCCAGTGCGATCTGCATACCACCACGAACATCCTGGCCACGCCGCTGGCGGCGAAATGTTCGACGCCGTTCGTCGCCGCCGGGTTCGACCCGGAAAGTGGCGCGAGGATCAGGCCGGCGACGGCGCGTTGCTGCACCAGCGACATCACGCTGGCCGAATTCCGCACCCTGACCGGCAAGATGGATTCGGCAAACGAGAGTGCGGCGACGGCGGTGGAGTACCTTGGCGGAACGCCGGGCTTTCGAACGGAACTGTATGCCACGGGCGGTACGCTCATGACCCATGCCGAGAGCATCGATCTCTTCCGTTCGCTTGGCGTCGGGATGACGCCGGAACTAAAGGGCCCGGAAGTGCCGATGCCCTTCAACGGCCTTACCCGGGAAGCGTATGCGCAACGGCTGATCGACGACTATGTGCGTGCCGGGATTCAGCCGTCGGAGGTGTATCCCCAGTCCTTCGACCTGACCGATGTGTTGTACTGGGTTGCCAACACGCCACGATTCGGGGCGAAGGCCGTGTGGCTGGACGGCCGCGACCCCCTGGAGATGCACAGGAACCCGCCGGCGGCGTCGGAGTTCGAGGCTCTGCGCGCGCGTGGGGTCACAACGATTGCTCCGCCCCTGGCGACGCTGTTGCGCAGCAGCGAAGAGGGGCGCGGCATCGAGCCTTCGGAGTACGCCCTGCGAGCCCGGGCCGCCGGATTGCGCATCATTGCTTGGACGGTAGAGCGCTCGGGCCGGATCGCCGAGGACGTGCTGCCGCGGCAGGGTGCGTTCTACTACGGCTCCATCCTGGACTCGCTCAACGGCGACGGCGATGTCTTCCGCGTGATCCATGCGCTCAGGGAAGGGGTCGGCGTGGCCGGGCTGTTTTCGGATTGGCCGGCCACGACGACGTTCTACGACAACTGCATGCAGCGCGGCAAAAGCATCATCGGCCGGAAAAACGCGGTGTCCGTTTCTCCATGAAGGCGCTCCGTCCCTCCTTGTAATCCTCGCTGTCGAAGCAGGCGTCGACCAGCCGCTTCACCCGATCGATGTCAGCGCTTTCCGCACCGCTTTCCCAGGTATTCAGCGCGGCCTTGACGGCACGGACGGTCAGCGGGGCGTTGGCAGCAATGCTGCGGGCGTAGCCGACGGTTTCCGCTTCGATCACATCGCGCTCTGCCAGGAAATTGACGAGCCCGATGCTCTCCGCTTCCGCCGCGTCCATCAGGCGTGCGGAGAACAGGATGTCCCGCGCCCGGGAAGGCCCCACCAGGCGTGCCAGCTTGGCGAGGCCGGGATAGTCGTAGCCGAGGCCGAGCTTCGCGGCCGGTATGCCGAACCGGGAATCGGGCGTTGCGAAACGGATGTCGGCGGCCAGGGCCGTGGCGAGCCCTCCGCCCACGCAGTATCCCTCGATCATGGCGAGCAGGGGTTTCTCGAAGGCGGCCAGCCAGTGGTTGGCGCGGCTGGTAATGGCATCGTATTCGACCTTCTGCGCGGCGCTTGCCCGCTTGCTGTCGAATTCGGAGATATCGGCCCCGGACACGAACGCCTTGCCGCCGGCGCCGCGCATGATGACTACACGGACGCCGGCGTCCGCCGACCAGGCCTCCAGGATGTCGCCGATTGCCTGCCACATCTCCAGGGAAAGGGCGTTGTGGCGCGCCGGATTGTTGAAGACCATCCAGCCGATGCCGTCCTCGCTGTGGGCAAGTATCCGTTCCGTATCGAGTTGCAGTTGCGCGTTCATCCGACCCTGGCCCGACCTGATCACGAACAAACCACCGCGGCCGTCAACGGCAGCGAAACACCGAAGCGTGCTCCCGCCGCGTACCCCGCCCGCCATTGGCGTTAGAATCCCCTGTTTGCCGGAGTGTAGCGGACGATGGATTTTTCCGACACCGACGAGCAACGGCTGATTCGCGACAGCGTGCAGAAGGTCTGCGCGGACTTTCCCGACGAGTACTGGGCGGCGAAGGACGAGGCCCACGAGTTTCCGTGGGATTTCTATCATGCCATGGCGGCCGGCGGCTGGCTGGGCATTGCCATCCCGGAAGCCTATGGCGGCAGCGGCCGCGGCCTCACCGAAGCGAGTATCGTCCTGGAGGAGGTGGCGGCTTCCGGCGCGGCGATGAACGGTTGCAGCGCCCTGCACCTGTCGATATTCGGCATGCACCCCGTGGTGCGGCACGGCAGCGAGGCGATGAAACAGGCGTACCTGCCGCGGGTGGCCAGCGGCGACCTGCACATCGCCTTCGGCGTCACCGAACCGGATGCCGGCACGGACACCACCAGCATCACCACCGCCGCCAGGCTCGACGGGGGCCGCTACCTGGTGCGCGGGCGCAAGGTGTGGACCACCAAGGCGCTGGATGCGGAACGGGTGCTCCTGCTGGTGCGCACGACGCCGAAGGAGAAGACGGAGCGTCGAACCTCCGGCCTGACCCTGCTGCTCGCGGAACTGCAGCGCCCGGAGGTGCAGATATCGCCCATCCCCAAGGTCGGGCGCAATGCCATCGCCACCTGCGAGGTGGTCTACGACGATCTGCCGGTGCCGGTGGAAGACCGGGTCGGCGAGGAGGGCAGAGGATTCCGCTACCTGCTCGACGGGCTGAACGCGGAGCGCATCCTGGTCGCCTCGGAAGCGCTCGGAATCGGGCGCGCCGCGCTACGGCGCGCGGTCGACTACGCCAACGAGCGGGTGGTGTTCGGCCGGCCCATCGGCAAGAACCAGGCCGTGTCCTTTCCGCTCGGCGAGGCCAGGATGCGCCTCGATGCCGCGGAGTTGATGATTCGCAAGGCGAGCGGGCTGCTCGACAGCGGCCAACCCTGCGGCGCGGAAGCGAACATGGCCAAGTGGCTCGCGGCGGATGCCTGCTATCAGGCGGCGGACCAGGCGGTGCAGACCCACGGCGGCTTCGGATATGCAAAGGAGTTCCACGTCGAGCGCTACTGGCGTGAAGCCCGCCTGCAGCGCATTGCGCCCATCTCGCAGGAGATGGTGCTGAACTACGTCACCGAGCACGTGCTCGGGCTGCCGCGGTCGTATTGAATCCGCAGGCTGCCAGCCGTAGATCGCCATGCGTTGGCCACATCGAAGCCAGGGAACGGATTCCGTCAAGAAAGAGAGGCTGGTCCAGTCATGGAACTGAAAACGATCGAGTACGATGTTTCCGAACGGATAGCTACGATAACGCTCAGCCGTCCGGAAAGATTGAACGCCTGGACGGGCCGGATGAATGCCGAGTACCGATATGTCCTGCAGGAGGCAGACAACGATGCGGCGGTCAGGGCAATCATTGTTACGGGTGCGGGACGGGGTTTCTGCGTAGGGGCGGATTCGCGTGCGTTGGCCGGTCATGTCGAGCGTGGCGAGTACGATTCGGGTATCACGGAGAAGCTGGCAGAACCCGGCTTCGGTACGCGAGCGTGTTTCGATGCCGAGTTTGCGTACCACTTCGGCTTGAGCAAACCCGTGGTCGCGGCAATCAATGGTCCAGCCGCCGGTGTTGGGCTGGTTCTGGCCTGTTACGCCGACATCCGCTTCGCAGCGCCCGGCGTAAAGCTCACAGCGGCCAACGGCAAATTGAATCTCCCCGCCGAGTTCGGTTTGTCCTGGTTGCTCCCGCGAATGATCGGCATAGCACGCAGCAACGATCTCCTGTTCACGTGCCGGGTCTTCGTATCGGACGAAGCGGCGGAAATGGGGTTGATCCACAAAATTGTCGAGCCGGAAGCCCTGATACCGGAAACGAGGAGTTACGTCCTTTCAATGATTGACAACGTCTCACCCTCCAGCTTGCGGCAAATGAAGTGGCAAACCTACTCGGACCTGCATTCGGATGTCGCCGAAGCAGTCGTCAGGAGCCAGGACCTTGTGAACGAAATGGTGAGGGAATCCGATTTCAAGGAGGGCGTGGGTGCACTGGTCGAGAAACGAAAACCCCGTTGGAGCGGATCGTAGTGAATGCGCCGGCGCTCTGCGTCAGCCCGGCGAGGTCGGCCTGCGGGTTGTCATGGCCGGGTTTGGGGGAACGCTGGAGATGCGCGGGTCGGCGCCGCGCTGGTGGTAGTCGTCGAGCAGGTTGGCGCGCGCTAGTGGAATAGCAGCGACGGGTACCACAGCACAGCGACAATGCGATCGAACACGAGGTAAAGAAACGAGACGGCCCCCGCCGCGTACAGCAGCCCGGCCCACCATGGATAGCCGCCGCGGATTGTCAGGTACAGTGCCGCGAACACCGGCAAAGCGACGAGTTGTCCGGCCAGGATGGTGGCGGCCAGGACCCCGAACCACCATAGGTAGAGACGGCCGGCCTCGCCCATTTCCGTTCGGCCCGGGAAGATGTCGCTGCCGGCGGCGCGTGCCTGCCGGAGTTCCCGAACGGACTGCCAAAGGGCGGCCAGGCAGAACACGATCGCCGGGATGAACGTCAGCATGGGAATCTGCCCGACGTCGGCAGGCCAGGAAAAAGTCGGCGCCAACCCGTAGACCGAGGCGGCCAGCAGGAGCCCGGTCGCGAGCAATGCCGTCGTCGGGTCGGCCTGTCCCCGTTGGGGGTCGCTTCCGGTGTGTGCTCGCCCAGCGCCTCCTTCGATCTGCGCCCGCGTTGATCTCCGCCGCCGGGCGCCGAAGACGATCGAGCCGACGATCAACGCGCCGATGACCAGGCAGATCGGGCGCGCCAGCCAATCCAGCCCCTCGTGCACGGAATTCGTGATGAACAGCGCGTTTTCCATGATTGGCCCAATCACGAAGCCAAGCACCATCGGCGGCCGCGGTACGCCGCCCTGCTTCATCAGGTAGCCCAGGATCCCGAACAGCAGCAGCACGACCCAGTCTCCGATGCTGCTGTTGGCAAGCCAGGCGCCCATGAACACGAACAGCACGATCACCGGCACCAGGAGGTGGCCGCGAATGAAGGTCACCCGGGCGATGTGCCGGGCGAGCAGCATGAGGATCAGGGCGCCGGCGACGTTGGCGATGGCCAGCATCCACACCAGCGAGAAGGTGACGTCCAGACGGGTCGTCAGCATCTCGGGCCCCGGGGTCATCCCCTGGATCAAGAGCGCGCCCATCAGGATGGCCATGGCGGCGCTGCCCGGAATGCCGAAGGCGATGGTGGGAATCAGCGCCCCGCCCTTCATCGCGTTGTTGGCGGTTTCCGGCGCGATCACGCCGCGCACGTCGCCCTTGCCGAAGTTTTCGTTGTTCTTCGAACTCTGTACCGCGTGGCCGTAGGCGACCCAGTCGACGATCGAACCACCGAGCCCCGGCAGCATGCCCACGTAGGCGCCGATCGCCGTCGAGCGCAGCACCAGCCACCAGTTGCGGAGCGCATCGCCAATGCCCGTCGCAATGCCGCTCGAGACCCGCTCCCTGGGCACGTTGGAGACGGTACTGCCCCGGGCCCCGAGGCCGATCAGCTCGGGCAGCGCGAACAGCCCCAGCACCACGGGTATCAGGGGCAGCCCTTCCAGCAGGTAGGTTGCGCCCAGCCAATAGCGCGGCAGCGCGCCGTTCTCGCTGTAGCCGACATAGGAAAGCCCCAGGCCGATCAGCGCGGCGATGAGACCGAGGAGCACCGAGTTGCCCGAGAGGGAGCCCACCATGGCGAGGCCCAGCAGGCACAGCATGAAGACCTCCGCCTGGCTGAAGGAGAGGATGAGCGGCTGCACCAGCGGTATCGACACGCCCAGCACCACAGCGCCGAGCAGCCCGCCGATGGCGGAGACCGTGAAGGCCGCCCCGAAGGCGCGGGAGGCCTCGCCCTTCATTGCCATCGGGTAGCCGTCGAGTATGGTTGCCTGGGATGCGGCGGTGCCGGGGATGCCCAGCAGCACCGAGGCGATCGTGTCGCTGGTGGTGGTCACCGCGAATGCGCCGAGCAGGAAGGCGAGCGCCGGCGCGGGCTCCATCGCAAAGGTGAAGGGCACCAGGATGGCCAGCCCCACCAGCCCCGAGAGCCCCGGTACGGCGCCGAACCAGAGCCCGAGCAGCACGCCCAGGAACAGATAGCCGATCGCCGGCCAGGCGGCGACCGCTACCAGACCGTTCAGTACCGCATCGAACATGGCATCGTCCGCAATGGGCCCTCAGACGGCTACGCGCTGTATCGCCGCAGCATTGTCCGCACCAGTCATCGGCTACTGCCTGCGGACGAATTCCCAGATGAAGGCAGCGGTGTCGGGTGCGGTTGCGCGCATCGCCTCCACGTGCGCCCGAACCGCGGTTGCCTGGACCAGGGCCGGCGGCGCCTTGACCAACCTGATGTAGTCCGAGACGAAGTCTTCGTCCCGGGGAAGCGCCTCCCACGCCGAGCGTAGTGCTTCCACCGCCTCGTCGGGCGTTCCCGCGGGCACGAAGGCAGCGCGCTGCATGGCGACCGCAGTGTTGTTGATCATTCGAAACGCGTCGTACAGCCTGCCCTCGGGTTTCCGGCCTTTCAGCCTTTCGTGGACATCGATGAAGGTTGGAATTCCCTCCAGCCGGGCGTCCCGCACCTGACTGCCGTCGGGACCGGTCGCCGGAAAATACCAGAGCGCGACCGCCAGGCCCGGCCCGATCAGGTTGGGCTCGACGATCTGGCGGAAGGTCAGGATGGAACCGCAGGAGAATTGAACCTCGTTCTGCATGATGCCGGCGACCGCGTTGGCGAGACCCCGGTAGCCGCTCACATACCGGTACCTTGCCCCGAGGAGGTCGAGGGCCATGCGCATTCTGAGGTCGAGGGACGTGGTGGGCCGCAGGCCGGCCACCTTGAACCCGTCGAGTTCGAGCAGGTTGTTAGCGCTGTCGATGCCGGTTCCGGCATCCTTGCGAATGAAACACACCAGCGGCAGGCCGATGCCGCCGAGCCAGACGAACTCCGATAGGTCGACACGAAGCCCGGAATCCTGCAGCAGTTGCTGGGTCAGTGGGGGGCCGAAAAATGCGACCGTCAGCCCG
>CAZWZH010000251.1:0-17025 GCA_964638775.1 uncultured Pseudomonadales bacterium | reverse complement strand
GGCGGGTTTCCGGGCAAGCACGCAGGGCCTGTCGAGCGAGCGCGACCTGGCCAGGGCCGCGATCATCGAATCGAATGACGGCGCCGAAGCGGAGAACCTGGAACGCGTTACCGTCGACCAGAAGGCCATGATCAACTGCCGCGCGGACCTGAATCAACTGGTGCCGTTCAAATACAAGTGGGCCTGGCAGAAATACCTGGACGCATGCGCCAACCACTGGATGCCCCAGGAAATAAACATGACCGCCGACATCGCGCTGTGGAAAAGCGAAGACAGCCTCACCGACGACGAGCGCACCATCGTCAAGCGCAGCCTCGGCTTCTTCTCCACCGCCGACTCCCTGGTGGCCAACAACCTGGTGCTCGCCATCTATCGCCTGATCACCAACCCGGAGTGCCGCCAGTACCTCTTGCGCCAGGCCTTCGAGGAGGCCATCCACACCCACGCCTACCAGTACTGCATCGAATCGCTCGGCATGGACGAAGGCGAGATATTCAACATGTACCGGGAGGTGCCCTCGGTGGCCCGCAAGGCCGCCTGGGCGCTCAAGTACACCAATCACATCTCCGATCCCACCTTCACCACCGGCTCCCGGAAAACGGACAAGGCACTGCTTGAGAACCTGATCGCCTACTACTGCGTGCTCGAAGGCGTCTTCTTCTACTGCGGCTTCACCCAGATCCTCTCCATGGGCCGCCGCAACAAGATGACGGGCACCTCCGAACAGTTCCAGTACATCCTGCGCGACGAGTCCATGCACGTGAACTTCGGCATCGACGTCATCAACCAGATCAAGCTGGAAAATCCCGACCTGTGGGACGACGACGTGCAGAACCTGGCACGCCGCATGATCCTGGAAGGCACCCAGCTCGAAATCGAGTACGCCCAGGACACCATGCCCCGCGGCGTACTCGGCATGAACGCCAACATGATGACCGAGTACTTGCAGTTCATTGCCAACCGGCGCCTCGCCCAGATCGGCCTCGCCGAGCAGTTCCCGGGGGTGAAGAATCCATTCCCCTGGATGAGCGAGATCATGGATCTCAAGAAGGAGAAGAACTTCTTCGAAACGAGGGTGACGGAATATCAGACCGGGGGGGCGTTGAGCTGGGATTAGTCATTCGTTCGTAGTCGACTGGCAGTCGGGCAACGCCCACCCCGCTCACGACGCCCAGACACCTCGGCTGATCGGTTTCGGGCGCGCAGTGGAAGCGCTGCATCCCGAACCTGACCCTACGTTCCACCCGCTCGCCAACTGGCTGACGACGCCAATCGAGGCTCTTTCATAATAACAGGTCCAATGTGGCCTTTTATAAAACATTTGCCATCTTATAAGCCATATTCAGCCTATTGAAGTAATTCATAAATTAAAGGTAATATTTGACCTTTAATCCAAAAATTCACCTATTAAAAGGCTGATTTTGGCTGATAAATTAGTAGCAACAGATCTGACCTCCCAATCGCTGCGCGCGGAGCTCGGCGCTCGTCTGGCTCGCCAGCGCCTGGCGAGGAACGTGACACAGCAGGCCCTCGCAGAGGCTGCCGGGGTCGGCTTGCGGACGTTGCGCCGCATCGAGGCCGGCGAATCGAGCGGTCTCGACAGCTTCCTGCGGATTGCGACGGCGCTTGGCCTCGCGGATGCGCTGATGAGCGGCATTCCCGAGCAGGTGATCCGGCCGATCGAACGCGTGGACTCCCGGCGCGGGGAACGTCGCCGTGCTCGGCCGCCGAAGACGCGCAAGCCGGAAGCGCCGTGGACCTGGTCGGAGGAGCACATTGACTGATGCGAGCGTGGTCCTTTGGGGACGTCGCATTGGAGCCGTCTCCTGGGATGCAGGCCGGGGAATCGGAGTTTTCCAGTACGACCCCGAATTCGTGCCGGCCGGCATCGAGGTCGCTCCATTCGCCATGCCGACACGGGAGGCGCCATACGAGTTTCCCGGGCTCGGCCAGGACGCGTTCAAGGGATTGCCGGGCCTGTTGGCCGATGCGCTGCCGGATCGCTATGGGAATGCACTGATCGATGCCTGGCTGGCGGAGACGGGCCGAGCCCGGGAGAAATTCAGTCCTGTGCACCGGCTCTGCTACGTCGGCAGCCGTGGGGTCGGGGCTCTCGAATTCGAGCCGGTACTGCGGCGGCCGGACAGCCATCGCCGGGTGGAGGTTGCCCAGTTGGTCAATCTTGCCAATCGTGTTTTCGAAGAACGAGGCCGCCTGGCCGGGAAGCTGGGCGAAAAGGACGACGCAAAGGCCCTGGAGGACATTCTCAGCGTGGGGACCTCAGCGGGCGGCGCAAGGGCAAAGGCGTTACTGGCCTGGAACCGGGATACGGGCGAGTTTCGGTCGGGCCAGGTGGATGCCGGACAGGGTTTCGAGCACTGGCTGCTCAAATTCGACGGTGTCGCCGGCAGCCGGGATGCCGAACTGTCGGAGACGCTGGGTTACGGCCGCATCGAGTATGCGTACCACCTGATGGCCCGTGCGGCCGGAATCGAGATGTCGGAGTGCCGGTTGCACCACGAAGGCGGACGCAGCCACTTCATGACCCGCCGATTCGACCGCGACACGCAAGGCAACAAGATACACATGCAGACGTTCGGGGCACTGCGGCACTTCGACTTCAACCTGGCCGGAGCCTACTCGTACGAGCAGGTGTTTCAGACCATTCGCGCGCTCGGGCTCGGGATGTCGGTGGTGGAGCAGCAGTATCGGCGCACGGTTTTCAACATCGTCGCCCGCAACCAGGACGATCACGTCAAGAACATCGCGTTCCTGATGGACCGGCACGGCGCCTGGCGGCTGTCGCCCGCCTACGATCTCGCCTATGCGTACAACCCACGGGGCGCCTGGACCGGCGAGCACCAGATGAGTGCGGCGGGCAAGCGGAGTTCCTTCGAGCGAGAAGACCTCGAGCGCCTGGCCCAGAGCGCCGGGTTGCGGAAAGCAACCGCGGCGCGTGCATTGGATCGGGTCATCTCAGCGGTAGCCTTGTGGCCGAAGTTCGCCGTGGAAGCGGGCGTGGAGGAACAGAGTCAGCGCAAGATCGGAAACGCGCACCGCCTTCGACTCTAAGTCGTACCATCCTCCGTCAGGATTCCGCACATTGTCCGCAAGGCATCGACGAACGCCAGCGGCTGATCCAGAAACAGATGGTGTCGGGCGTTCTCGATCGCCACCGATTGGACTTTTCCCGGAAGCAGCGATTCGAGATGCTCCCGCGTCATCTCCGTGAACAGCTTGCTCTCGGCTCCGTAGATCAGCCCCACCGGCAACGTCAGGCCGGTGTAGTCTTCCGGCGCCCGTTCCGCGTCCTTGAGCGTGAACGGCAGGTCGTCGTCGAATTTCCAGGCCCAGCCGCCGTCCACCGGCATCAGGGAATGGCGCGCGATGTACTCCAGGATATAGGCGTTTTCGCAGGGTTGCGGGGGCTGCAGCCGGAACCGCGCCAGTGCCGTTTCCCGGTCGGGATAAACCTTGGCCCGGCCGCTCATGGGCGGATAGTCCGGCAGCGGCTCGTCGGGATGGCGCAGCCCTGAATCGACCAGGATCAGTGCGCCAAACCGGTCCGGATAGAGGTTTGCCGCCTTGGTCGCCACGTTGCCGCCGAAACTGTGGCCGACGACGATGACCTTCTCGCTCAGGCCTGCCGCGTCGCAGACTCCGAAGATCTCGCGTGCGTAGGTGTCGGCATCGTAAGAGTAGCGGTAATCCGAATCTCCCATGCCGGTGAGATCCATCGCCACCACCCGGTAGGCATCGGTGAGTTTCGGAGCGATAAAGTCCCACCAGCGGGAGTGGGCATTCATGCCGTGGATGAGCAGCATGTCGCGCTGCGCCGTGCTCTGCCAGGCTCGATAGACAACATCGCAGTCGTCCACCTCGACGGAGCCGGCCTCGCTTTCCGACTCGACGGCCTCGAAAAACCAGTCCGGAATGACCGGCCCGGCGTTGTCCCGGTCCCAGCGTGCCACGGCTAACGGGGCGATGCCCCAGCCCGACGAAACAATGGCGACCGGGAGCGAACTCGACTCATTCGACGACCTTGTCCACGAACAAGGGGCCTACAGCGACCCGAAGCGTTCGAGGTGGAAATCGACATTGCCGAACAGCGTGTCGATCACGGTCAGCCGCTTGAAGTAGTGGCCGATCCGGAGTTCGTCGGTCATGCCCATGCC
Organism: uncultured Pseudomonadales bacterium; assembly: GCA_964638775.1. Taxonomy (GTDB): domain Bacteria; phylum Pseudomonadota; class Gammaproteobacteria; order Pseudomonadales; family Azotimanducaceae; genus Azophilus. The sequence goes on along the minus strand of CAZWZH010000251.1, from coordinate 12,850 downwards.
GCCGTGCAGTTGCACCGCGTTCTGGCCGATGAACCGCCCGCTGGTGCCCACCTGCACCTTGAAGGCGGACACCGCTTTCCGCGCCTCGTGCCCGTAACCTTCGTCCATGCGCATGGCTGCCATGTACATCAGGGACTTGGCCTGCTCGTGTTCCATGAACATGTCCACCATGCGGTGCTGCAACACCTGGAACTTGCCGATGGGCTGGCCGAACTGCTTGCGGGTCTTGCAGTACTCGACCGTATCCTTGTAGAGCACCTCCATGCAGCCCACGGCTTCGGCGCCGACCGCCAATGTGCCCTCGTCGACCACCTGCTGAAGAATTGGGAGCCCGCGCCCCTCCTCCCCGAGCAGCGCATCCGTACCGACCCCCACGTTCTTGAGCGTCAACTCCGAGGCGCGGAACGCATCCACCGTCGGATAGTCGCGCCGGCGGAGGCCCGGTGCATCGGCCGGTACGATGAACAGGGAGACGCCGTCCGCATCCCGCTGATCTCCGGCCGTTCGTGTGGACACCACCAGTACGTCCGCCGCGGGACCGTTCAGCACCACCGCCTTATAGCCGTTGAGAACATAGCCGTTGTCCGTCCGCTTACCCGTCGTTACAAGGTCCGCCAGGTTGTACCGGCCCTGGGGTTCCGCATAGGCGAGCGCCGCCTGGATGGAGCCGCCGGTGATTCCCGGCAGCCAGGCCGCTCGTTGCGCCTTGTTCCCGCCCGTGCGAATGGCGCCCCCCGCGAGCACCACGGTGGCGAGAAAAGGCTCCACCACCAGGCCCTTGCCGAACTGCTCGCACATGATGATGCTCTCGACGGCCGCACCCCCGAAGCCGCCGTCCTCTTCCGGAAACGGTACTGCCAGCCAGCCCAGTTCGGCGAAGGTGCGCCAGTTTTCCGTATCGTAACCGAGTTCCTCCCTGACGATGCGCTGCCGCGCCTCGAAGGAATAGTCGTTGCGCATGAAGCGTTCGATGCTTTCCTGAAGGAGCGTCTGCTCCTCCGAAAACGAGAAATCCATGTCAGTGTTCCGTACCTGTTTCGCCGGGGCTCCGCGCCTTGAGCAACCGCAGGGCCAAGTGGTCTCTCCGCGCGTCGAGGGCCTGCTCCGACTCGAACAAGCGGGCAAGCATACCCTGTCTCAACGACCGGGCGTAAGCGCCGCCAAGCGGCGCCTCGTTGTCTCCGGGGCGCTCGCTCGGCATCGGCAAGGCGTAGTAGCCGAGCGCTTCGACCGCAAGGGTGCAGACATCGCGGCGCAGTTTGGTGCACAGAATATCCAGTATGACGGCCGTCACGTCGTCGCCCGGCGCCGTATCACCCCCGCCCGGCGCTCTCTGTTCCAAGGCCTTGACCGCCTCGAACCGGACCTTGAGCGACATCGACTTGCGCCGGAAGGCGGGTGCGTCGGACAGCGCGCCGCCCCGTCCGTCAGGGATTTCCCCCGCCGCTTCGTCGAGCCTGGCAAGCAGTGCCCCGACCTCCGCCGTGGACATGGGGTTGCGGCACTCCGCCTCCGGCCGGCGCCGGTCGACGAAAGCTCGCGCTTTCCGCGCAAACGGCTCGTCCGCATCTCGAATTGACTCTGTCACTCGGGCACCATTAGGCGATCCTCAAAAACTTCAGCAGTGAAACCATGACCTATTCAACCATTATCGCCGACATCGCGGACGGCATCATGACCATCACCCTCAATCGGCCGGAGCGGCTCAACGCCTTCACTCGAGAGATGCTGCTGGAGATGACGGACGCGCTCGATGTGGCCGATGCCGACGATTCCGTGCGCGGCATCGTCGTCACCGGCGCGGGCCGCGGCTTCTGCGCCGGCGCCGACCTGGGCTCTGGCGGCAACACCTTCAATGCCGATTCCCGAACGGACCGCCCCGCCGGCCTGCATGCCGACGGCGGCGGCCTCTTGACACTGCGCATCTACGAGTGCAGAAAACCGATCGTGGCGGCAATCAACGGCCCCGCTGTGGGCGTCGGCATCACCATGACCCTGCCCATGGACGTGCGCATCGCCGCCGACGATGCCAGGTTCGGGTTCGTCTTCGCCCGCCGCGGCATCGTCCCGGAAGCCTGCTCTTCCTGGTTCCTGCCCCGCATTGTCGGCATCAGCCAGGCGCTGCAGTGGTGCTACAGCGGCCGCGTGTTCGGCGCCCGGGAAGCCCTGGATGCCCGGCTGGTGCAAAGCCTGCACCCCAGAGACGCCCTATTGGACGCCGCGCATGCCATTATCCGCGAGATCGCCGACAACGCCTCCCCGCTGTCCGTCGCCATGATCCGCCACATGCTGTGGCGCATGCTCGGCGCCGACCACCCCGTTGAAGCCCACAACCTGGATTCCCGGGCGGTCTACCACCTCGGGCGCGGACCCGATTCGAAAGAAGGCGTTGAAGCCTTTTTGGAGAAACGCGCCCCGGCGTTCCGCGGCAGGGTGAGTTCGGACATGCCGGATTTCTTTCCGTGGTGGGAACAGCGCGAGTTCTCCTGAGAGGCAACCCGTTCGTGCCCACCACCTCAACGCGATTTTGCGCTACCCTGTTTCGCGCGCAGGCGTCGGGACGAAGCTTTCCCGGCCCAGGCCCGAACGACATGCTGATTTGCGGAGGCTCGCGATCATGAGTGAACAACCCCGTATTGCACAAAGGGCTCCCTATCCCATCGAAGCCAAGAGCGGCGAGAAGTACTTCTGGTGCGCTTGCGGCCGGAGCGGCAACCAGCCGTTCTGCGACGGTTCACACCAGGGCACCGGGCTCTCGCCCATGGCCTACCAGGCGGACAAGGACCGAACCCTTTATTTCTGCGGCTGCAAGCAGAGCAATGGAAAACCGCTCTGCGACGGAACGCACAACGGTTTGTAGCGGCCATCACCCGGAACAGGCATCACCCGGAATCACCATGAGGCGCTACAACCATGCTATCCACGCTTTTCAGGGGCAGGAACCCCCTTGCGTCAGCCCGCGCTGACAAACGGCTCGGCGCCATCGAGGCGCTGACGCCCGAAAAGGCAGAAAAACTTCGCACCGAAATCGCCGACTGCGCGCGCGGCGATACCGACCCCCGTGTGCGCCGCGCCGCGCTCGCGTGGGTGGACGACCGCAACCTGCTCGAAGCGCTGCTCGACGATGCAGACATCGTCGAGCGGGCGGCGGCACGGCTCGCCGCACTCGGCGCAACCACCGACCACCCCGCGGTGCGCAGTGCCAGGATGCGTGCGGCCGTATCCGCCGAAGCCGTACTGGAAGCCGCAGGCGGGGCAACCGCACCGGAGGAACTGGCAGCGCTGTTCCTGCGCTGCCCCGCAGCCTATCGGGAATCGCTGTTGGGCGCGGTGCGTGCATTCGGCGAACGCGGCCTGTCCGCGCTTGAGCGGGTATCCCGTAACCACGACAAGCAGGCCAACCGGCTCGCCCGCGACGAACTCGAGCACCTGAGAGGGTCGAACCGGGCGGTCGAGGAGTTGTGTGCGCGCGCCGAGGAACTCACCGCCGCCCTCGCCCGGGAAATCGGCGGCACCGCGCTGGGCCGCCGCCATCAGTTGCAGCGCGCCCTGGCGGAGTGCGCACGCGGCGTACGCGACCAGGCGGCGACGCTCGAGCGCTACGGCCTGGAAGCCCCGAACACCGAAGCCTGGCAGGCAGCCATTGACGCCGCCGCCGAGACCGACGATGCCAATGAAGAGGGCGCGGCTTCCGCGGCTGACCAGGTCATCGGCGGCGAGGGTGTTGCCGATGCCCCCGGCTTCGATGCGCTGGCCGCGGAACTGCAAACCTTTGATACGCGCATGGTCGCGGGCGAATCGCTTGGGGTCCTGAAACCAACCCACGATGAACTGGCCGGAAACTGGCTCGCCCAGGCTGACCGGGCTCAGCCCGACAAGAACCAGAAAGCCCTCTTCGAGACGGTGAGCCACAGGTACCGCGAACTGGTCGAAGCCGACGAGCGCCTGCGCACCGTCGAATTCCGGCGGCTGGAGTTGCCGTCCGAAACGGACGGCTGGCCCGACGACCCGGATTCCCTGCAGGCGCTGTGGAAGCAGCAGCGCGACCTGGAACGGGCACGCGGCCAGCTTCAGCGTCAGTGTACCGCGGTACGCTGGCCATCCTGGGCTCCCCAACCCCAGGCCCTGCAGTCTTTGGCGGACACCATCGCCAGTCTCGACCGCTTCGATGAACGCGCCAACCAACACCAGAATGCCCTTGAGGACGACCTGGCCGCCGCCATCGAGAAAACCGGCGCCAGCGTTGCCGACGGTCATCTGAAACCCGCGCAGTCAACCCTCGGCCTGGCGCGCAAGCTCTCCCGTTCCCTGCCGGAACGCATCGTGCGCAGGCACAGGACGGCGCTGCTCGCCGCTGCTTCAAGGGTCGAGGAACTGCAGGACTGGCAGGCTTTCGCCACCTCGCCCAAGCGCCGGGAACTGCTCGACAGCATGAAGGCCCTGGCGGCGGAAGAACCGGCCAACGCCAAGGACCGGGCAGACCGGATCAAGGCGCTGCGCGGCGAGTGGAACGCGCTCGGCCCGGTTTCCGGCTCTTCCACGCGCTCCATGCACGCCCAGTTCAACCGCTACGCGGAGCGGGCCTTCGAGCCCTGCCGGGCGCATTTCAACGAGCAGGCGGAACTGCGCAAGCGCAACCTGGCCGAACGCCGGCACATTTGCGAGCAACTCGAGGAGTACCTCGACAACGTCGACTGGGCGAGTGCCGACATGCGCGCCGCCGAACAGATCATGCGCGCCGCCCGGGACGAGTGGCGCGCCCATCACCCGGTGGACCGCCGCCACGTCAAGGGCCTGGACGCCCGATTCGAGGCACTGCAGGAACGCATTTTCACCCAGGTCAAGCGGGTCTGGGACGCGAACCTGGACGCCAAGCGGGCAATTGTGGAAGCAGCGCAAAATCTGGCCGCGGGCGATGCCAGCCTGCCCGACAAGATTCGCGACGCGAAAGCCCTGCAACGCCAGTGGCGCGACGTGGGCATGACGCCGCGCAAGCCCGACCAGCAACTCTGGCGGCAATTTCGGGAACAGTGCGACCTGATCTTCGACGCGAGGGACTCGGGCCGCAAACAGGCCGCCGGCGAACGGGAATCCGCCATCGCCCGCGCCGAGGCCATCTGCGAAACCATGGAGGAAGCGGTGGCCACCGCCAACCCCGGAACGGCGGACCGCGCCACGCTGTCCCGCCTGCGTTCCGAGTTGTACTCGATCCGGCTGCCCGAGCGGCTGGAAAGGAGCCTGCACAAACGCTTCGACGACACCGCCCGGGGCTACAACCAGCTCATTCTGGCCGGCGAGATCGAAGCACTGTGCATGGAATTGGAACAATTCAAGGCCTGGGACATCGAAGTCAGCCGGGCGGAAGCCGAAGGGCGAGCCATCGAGCCGCCGGCGCCCGTTTTCGCCCAACGCGCCGTCGACGGCGAAGAGCCGGCCCAGGCAATGCACCGCCTCACCCTGGAAGCGGAACTGCTGGCGGGCATCGAGTCACCGCCGGAAGACAAGCAACTGAGGCTCGAGGTACAGGTGGATGCGCTGAACCAGAGCATGGGCCGCCGCGCCGCCGACAAGGAACCTCCGGAACTCGCCGAGGCCTGGTGCCGCCTCGGTCCCAAGGGCGCAACGTCTGAGGCGCTGCGTGAGCGCTTCTTCAGCGCCCTGCTGAAGCTGGCGCGGCCCCACGACCGCTGACCGTCAGGCGTCGGGCTGTGCGCCGCCCCCGGCCAGCCCCGGCAGCGCTTCCCCTTCCGTGCGCGCTACCAGCGCCGTGATGGTCAGGTCGCTGGTGACGTTCACGGCGGTACGGCACATGTCCAGGATCCGGTCCACCGCCAGCACGATGGCGAGCGCCTCCACGGGCAGCCCCACGGCCGGCAGGATCAGGGCAATGGCGACCAGGCTCGCGGCCGGTATGCCCGCCACGCCGATGGAGGTGAGCAACGCCAGCAGCACCACGATGAACTGCTCGGCAATGCCGAATTCCACGCCGGATACGAGCGCGTAGACCTGGGCAATGAAGATAACCACGACGCATTCGTACAGCGCCGTGCCGTCCATGTTGACGGTGGCGCCCAGCGGCAGCACGAAACCGGTCACCCGCTTGGAGACGCCCGCCTGTTCCGCTGAATTCATGCTCACCGGCAGGGTCGCCGACGAGGACGCGGTGGAGAACGCCGTCAACTGCGCGGGGGCGACCCTGCCGTAGTAGGCATAGGGCGCAACCCCGCCGAACAGCCGCAGCAGCAGCGGCAGCCACACCGCGAAGTGCACCGCAAGGGCCAGCAACACGGTCAGGAAGAACAGGCCCAGCGCCTCGAGAGCGGCGAACCCGGACACGATGAGCGTCTTGCCCACCAGCGCGAATACGCCGATGGGGGCGAAGCGCATGATCCACATGGTGATCATGATCATGACGTCGTGCACGCCGACCCAGAAGTTGTTGAGTGTCTCGCCCGCCGGCCCTTTCAGGCGCGACATGAAGTAACCGAACACGACGCCGACAAAGATCAGGGCAAGCAGTTGCACCTCCAGCGCCGCCTGGAAGATGTTCGACGGCACCGCCCGCTTGATCACCTCCAGCAGGTCGCCGGTGCCGCGCCCTTCCACCTTGTCCATCACCTGAGAGGCGTCCGGCAGCGCGGCCGCCAGCGCCCGCGCCGACTCCGCCTCGCCCGGGGCTATGACGTTCACCAGCACCAGGCCGGTCAGTATCGACAGCAGCCCCGTTGCCAGGTAGAAACCGAGCGTCTTGCCCCCCACGCGCCCGAAGGCGCCCTGGCTCGCCATGTTGCCGACTCCGACGATGATCGACGACAGGATCAGCGGCACCACGACCATCTTCAGGGCGTTGAGGAAGAGTCCCCCGAAGAAGTCGAAGATGTCCAGCAGGGAGGCGCCGAACAGCGTCGTCGACTCCTCCGCCAGCCAGCCGACGAGCGCCGCCAGCGCCAGGGCGATTGCGATCTGCCAGTGCAGCGGCAGGTTGATGATCCTGGAAAACATGCCGGTTCCGCTCACTCGGAGCCCTCCCATGACAGGACTGGCGGTGCGCCAATGATGGTCGATGTCTCCGGCCGGCACAACGTGCATCAAACCGTCCGGGGGCTGCCGATCAAGGGCGCAGTGTGGACGTCCTTCGTGAAGGACCTGCGACTGAGCAAACCGTCAGCAGCCGTTCAGCGCCCAGTTGGAGAAGTGCCGTCCCTTCGGCTGATCGATCGAGCAGAGCATCGGGCCAAACTTGACGACATCGAGCGGGCGACGGGGTGGATGAGAGCGGATTTGCAGCCGTGAATTTTTAAGGCGCATGCTCCTGGGTTAGGCTGGCGGCACCATGGCAGGAAACCGATGACTTGACTGGCCTGATCGGCGTCCTTGTTCTGCCCGCGCTCGCCTGGCTGCTCTCCTCGCATCGGCGGGCCGTCAACTGGCGTACCGTGGGCGGCGCGTTCGCCCTGCAGGCCACGTTCGGCGCCCTGGTGCTGTACCTGCCCGCCGGCGAGGCGGCGTTGGGGGCGCTGGCGCGCGGCGTGGCCAGGCTGCTGGAATTCAGCCGCGCGGGCGGCGAATTCGTGTTCGGCGAGCTGGCGTCCGACTCGTTCGGGTTCGTGTTCGCCTTCCAGGTGCTGCCGATCATCGTGTTCTTCGCGGCCCTGATCTCCGTGCTCTACCACATCGGGGTCATGAGCTGGATCGTGCGGCTCATCGGCGGGCTGCTGCAACGGGTTCTGGGCACGAGCCGCCCGGAATCGCTCACCGCCGCCGCCAATATCTTCGTCGGCCTGAACGAGGCGCCGCTGGTGGTGCGGCCATTCGTTCCGGCAATGACCGCCTCGGAACTGTTCGCCGTGATGACCGGGGGGCTGGCCACCATCGCCGGTTCGATCATGGGCGGCTACGCGGCCATGGGCATCGAGCTCAAGTACCTGATCGCCGCCTGTTTCATGGCGGCGCCCGGCGGGCTCATGATGGCGAAAATCGTCATGCCGGAGGTGGATGAACCGAAGAACGACTTGCCGGACTACGGCCCGGACGACGGCATGCGGAGCGTCAACCTGATCGATGCGGCCGCCTCCGGAGCCCTGACCGGGCTGCGCATGGCCGCCGCGGTGGCCGCCATGCTGATCGCCTTCGTCGCGCTGATCGCACTCCTCAACGGATTGACCGGCTGGCTCGGCGGTTTTGCCGGCGCAGCCGACCTGACGATCCAGCAGATGCTCGGCTGGCTCTTCCGGCCCATCGCCTGGATTCTCGGCATACCCTGGCAGGACGCGGGCCTCGCGGGCAGCTTCATCGGCCAGAAGCTCGTCACCAACGAATTCGTCGCCTACCTGGACTTTCTGCGCCACCGGGAAGAACTGGCCGAGTCGACGCGGGCCATCGTCACCTTCGCGCTCTGCGGCTTCGCCAACTTCGGCTCCATAGCCATCCTGCTGGGGGGACTGGGCGCCATCGCACCGGGGCGCCGGGCCGACATGGCCCGCTTCGGCGTGAAAGCGCTGCTCGCGGCAAGCCTGGCCAACCTGATGAGCGCTGCCCTGGCCGGGGTGTTTCTCGGCCTTTAGCCGCCGCTTCCCCGACGTGTCCGAACCGTTCGGGAACGCGGACCGACGCCGCTCAGGGTGACCTTACCCGGATGCGGTCGGTTCCGCGGGGCAGCTCGAATACCATGCCGTCCACCGTCATTACGGTATCGCCGGGCAGGTCGCGCCCGAAGATGCGCTCCATGACGGTGTTGCGGGGCGCGGGAACGAGGTGATACAGCGCCAGCATCCCGACCCCGGCGCTCTCCGCCAGCGCGGGCAGGTCGGCAGCCGCTGCGTGATAGTCCTGAATGTCCAACAGAATCTTCGCTTGGCGGGCCCGGCCCGCCTGTTCCGCGGCCGCCTGAAGCGCCTGGACGATGGGCAGCGAAAGCGCATCGTGCAGCAACAGGTCGGCGCTCCGCGAAGCGGCCAGCAGCGAATGGGTGACGACGGTATCGCCGCTCACCACCACCGAGCGTCCGCCGTAGTCGAATCGGTAGCCCAGGGCAGGCTCCACCGGCGCGTGGTCCACCGGAAATGCCGTGATCCTAAGCCCCCCACCGTCGACGATCACGCCCGCCTCAACGGCTCTTGGTTCGAGCAGCCCCACTTCCGGATCGAGCAGGTCCGCGCCGTGATGGGCCACGCGGTAAACACGGTCGAGCGCAAACGCCTCGTTGAATCCGGCCACGACGCGTTCCACGCCGGGCGGGCCCATCACCGTGAGCGGGCCGTCGCGCCCGGCCACCCAGGCAGCCAGGTTAAAATCGCCGATACCGGCGATGTGATCGGAATGAAAGTGGGTGACGAGGATGGCCCTCAGGTTCACGACAGGCTCCCCCGCCAGCGTCATGGCGCCGTTCGAGCCCGTGCCGGCATCCACCACATAGAGTTCGCGCCCGGCCCTGATGGCGACGCAGGCCTGTGCCCTGCCGGGCGCGATCAGCGGCGAGGAGGTGCCGCACATGAACACCCGCAGGCCGTCGTACTCCGTGACCGGCGCCTGCGCCATCACGGCGTCCATGGCCCGGGAGAGCAGCAGGTCCTGGCCCGGGCGCGTTCCCATGAAGAACCAGCCCAACGCAGCCAAAAGTACCGCCAGGATCAGCACGAATCGCAGAATCGCTCCCATGGGGTTCCCCCTCGTCGATCGAGGTGCGGAATCCTATCAAGCGGACGAGTTGCTCAAAACCTCACTTCTACGCTTGCGCCGCCCAGGGGGCTCGAGCCGATCTCCAGGGATCCGTTGTACAACGCCGTCAGTTCGGCAACCACCGCCAGGCCGATGCCTTGACCCGGTTGCGCGCGATCGGCCCGGATGCCTCGATCGATCACCCGTTCGCGAACGTCCGGGTCGATGCCGGGCCCGTCGTCCTCGATGCGGACGATTGTATGCGCGCCGCCGGAAGCGGTGACCAGTACGCGGCGGTGCGTATATTTGAAAGCATTTTCCAGCAGGTTGCCGAACAGGTCCATGAAATCCCGTTCATCGCCCCGTACGCTCAGATCCGCCGGCAGGTCCATGTTCAGGGAAACGGCCCTCTCCATGTGCGCGGTTTCGAGCGCCCGCCCCAGCCGGCGTAGCACTTTGCCGAGGTCGACCCGCCTCGCCACCACCAGGGGACCGGTAACGGTTGCCCGCGAAAGCTGGCGGTTCATTGCCATTTCCATGCGGTCGAGTTGCTCGGTCATGAGCGTCGGATCTTCCCCGTGGGGCTGTGGCGCGCCCCCGAACGCGTTCCTCAGTACGGCCAGGGGGGTCTTGAGGCTGTGTGCAAGGTCATCGAGGGCGTTGCGGTAGCGGGCGCGGCTGCGCCGCTCGTGGGCGACGAAGCGGCCCAGGTTGTCGGCCAGGCCCTGCAGTTCCGCGGGATAGGGGCCGGTGAGCGCCTCGCGCCGGCCCTCTTCCAGCTCCCTCACCTCTTCCGCCATGATCCTCAAGGGTCTGAGACCCCAGCGGATGGCGACGATCTGCACCCCGATCACCAGCAGCGTGACCAGGGCAAGACCCGCGTAGAGGCTCTGGCGGAACGAGCGGATGGCCGCACGGTAGGGCCCCTGATCCGCCGCCACCTGAAAGACGAGGGTCGACTCGTCCGCGTCCTCCCAGATGACGGCCGTGGTGAGGACAAACCGCTTCGATTCGTTATCGCCCTCGAAGAGAAAATCCCCGAACGGTGCCTGCCGCTCCGGAAAACTCACCGCGCTCGTCAGTGCGGAGGGCGAACGCCAGCGATAGTCGCCTCCCACCTCCGATACCGCCGCGTAGAGCCCTGATTCGGGCTGCAGCAGGCGGGGTTCCGGCAGGTCGCGGAAAGCGATGCGGCCGTCGTCGGTCTCGGCGGAGCCCATGAGCGAGTAGATCACCAGGCGCATCTGCTCCTCGGCGCCCGTCAGCGTACTCGCTGCAAACGACCGGTCGAGAACCAGGCCGGTGAACGTGAGAAAGACCGCCAGCACCAGGGTGGTGACGACCACAAGGCGCGTCTGCATGCGGGGCGCCGAGCGGGTTGCCGCCTGGATTTCCGAATGAGATTCGGCGCCCGGCTCGGTACCGGATGGGCGGTCGTCCCGCATTCTCTTTCGATCCATCGTTGCCGGATTCAGGGCGCGAACCCGGTGGCCTCAGGCTTCGAGACCGAACCGGTAGCCCTGGCCCCTGGCGGTATGAATGGGATTCACCGGATGGAGCTTCTTGCGCAGCCGGCCCACGAAAACCTCGATGACGTTGCTGTCGCGATCGAAATCCTGATCGTAGAGATGGTCGGTCAACTCGGTCTTCGACACCACGCGGCCCGGATTGAGCGCCAGGTACTCAAGCAGATTGTACTCATAGGCCGTCAGCGTCACCGGCGCGCCGTCGAGCCGCACTTCCTTCTTCGCGGTGTCCAGCGACAGGGGGCCCTGCCGGATGACCGGCGTTGCGTAACCGGCGGCGCGCCGCACCAGGGCGTTGAGGCGGGCGAGCAGCTCCTCCATGTGGAAGGGCTTTGTGAGGTAGTCGTCCGCTCCCGCCTCGAGACCCGCCACCTTGTCCTGCCAGTGGCCGCGGGCCGTCAGGATCAGCACGGGAAAACGCCGTTCCTCGGCGCGCATTGCGGCGATGAGGTCCTTGCCGTCAAGCTTCGGCAGACCCAGGTCGATCACGGCGGCGTCGTAGTCGTATTCCCGGGCGAAATAGAGACCCTCCTCCCCGTCCCCGGCGACATCCAGGGCATAGCCCGCTTCCTTCAGACGCCGGGCCAGTTGATCCTGCAACGCCAGATCGTCCTCGACCACCAGAACCCGCATGACGCCCGCCCCGGAGTCAGCGCTGCGGGCGGACGCCGCCCCCGGGGCCGACCAGAACGGTGGTCACGCGACCGCCGTCGAGCAGCAGCCGCACCCGGAAGCCCCGGTGACCGCCCTCGAGCGGCGTCACCGACAGGACACGGCCGCCGGTCTCACGGCGCGCAACGTCGGCCGCCGACTCCGGAGTCATCAGGGGTTGGGCATTGAAGCGATTGGTTGCAGGGGTTTTTTCGGCGCCATGGGCCGTCGGAGCGACTCCGTTCACGGCAAACATGACCAGGACGAACAGGATTCCACCGTGCCAGCGGCGGCGGATTCGTCGGCGGGCAACGCGACGCGGGAGCCGGATGGTTCGCACTACGCGGCCGGCGGCGGGCACGGTGCCAGGCTCGTTCGGATCCGGCGCTTGCATAGAACAATCTTCAACTGGCTGATATTAAAGGAAAACATATTTGACATAACATGGGTAATTCAACAGCCTAGCAACCCGGTCATTGTACTCCCCCGGCCTCAGCCGACCGGAGTGATGCGCACCCGCACTCGCACGGTATCGCCCGGATTCCGCTGCATGCGCGTTCTGTAGGTCGTCCCGCCGTACTCGTAGGTTACGTCATAGCCCCTGAACCGCTCCTCGCGCCGGGTCTGCTCGACCATGTGGCAGCGCCGCTGTGTGTGGTAGGACACGCGGCCGTGGGCGCGATTGCGGCGCGCGATGTCCGACCCGATGCTGCCGCCGAGCAGCGCGCCGACCACGACACCGACCTGCTTGTTGCGCTTCTTGTGGCCCACCGCGTTGCCGAGCGCACCGCCGATGATGGCGCCGAGAATGGGGGGCGTCGCCGAACCGCGCCCGTTGCCGTAGGCGACCCGTTCGTTGCGGCATTCCTGGTAGGGCTCCACGAGCGTGACGGTTTCATAGACCGGAGTGACATCGGTTACCGTCGCCCAGTCGTACTCCGTTCCGGCCAGGCCGTAGGCGGGCAGGAGCAGCAGGCTCGCCGCAATGCCGCCAAACGCTGTGTGCTTGAGGTTGA
>CAZWZH010000250.1:0-11404 GCA_964638775.1 uncultured Pseudomonadales bacterium | reverse complement strand
CGCCCTGGACCCGGAGCGGGTCAACGAGGTGCTCGAGACGATTCGCGGGCTGACGAACGAAGGCATCACCATGATCATCGTCTCCCACGAGATGGCGTTCGTTCGTGAGGTTTCGACGCGCGTTGCCATGATGGACGAGGGGCGGCTGGTCGAATGCGGGCCGCCGGCGCAGATATTCGATGCGCCCAGGCAATCCCGAACCAGGGAATTCGTTTCTTCCATACTCCGGCACTGAGGGGCAATCCGACCCGAGTGGGGGACCGGGAGCCGGACAGTCAGGCGTCTTCGCCGGCCTGGGCGCCGGCCGGAATGCCGAGCACGTGACTTTCAACTACGGCCAGACGTCCGTCGATCGTATCGACCTTGATGTCCAGTGCTTTGACGTCGGCGGTCAGCGAATCCACTTTGGTGTCCAGGTCTTTTACCTTGGAATCCAGGACCGTCACCTTGGAATCCAGGGCCGTAACCTTGGAATCCAAGGCGTTCATGCCGGTTTCCAACACTCCGATCTTGTGGTGCATGACTACCAATTCCGAGCCCATCGTGGCCATCCGGGCTTCCACCGCCTTCAAATCGCGTCCCATGATCTTCAGATCGGCGCCGAGGGCCTTGATGTCGTCCCTCTGCCATCCGGCCACGGTCATAAGCAACGCCCCCATGGCCACGAAAGTGCCAACGGTGACCCAGACGTCGGAACTCGGCTTTTGGGTTTTCGTTGCTGACCCTGCCGGCATTGCTGACCCTGCAGGCTTTGCTGACCCTGAGGGCATGGCGGACTCTGCGGATATGGCGGAATCTATGGACATGTCCCAATGCTACGCCGCTTACTGACGAACTGCTATTAGACATCGCCTCTACATTGCGTACGACATCTCTTACATTCGTACCCCCGGCGTTACCCGCGGACTAAGGCAAAAAGTATGTAACATCGAAGTCGACTGGAGGGTTAAGGTCCTGCACCTGGCTCGCCACGACCCGGCTTGCCGCCAATGCGCCGCTGAACCCCATCCAGGGCACCCAGTTGACGAACATGCCCGGCGCCCCCGGCATCTCCCCGACGAGCGGCCGCCAGCTTGCGCTCGCGTTCACCGCTCCGGCCCAGGTACGTACCATGCGTAGCGGAGCAAGCGCCGGCACCGCTTCCACGGCAACCCGCAGATTGCCGGACAAGGACGCCTGCAGTACTTCGGGAAACCCGTTCCGGTCTCTCCCTGCCTTCCAACCTCCTCCGATGACCACGGTTCCCGCCTTGGTCTGCTTGAGCGTCAGGCGCTCGCCCGCCGCATAGATCAGGCAGTCGATCAGGGGCGCCGTCCGTTCCGTGACGATCAACTGTTGCGAAAACGGCTCGCACTCCAGTCGCGCCCCCGCCAGACCGGCAACGGGTCCCGCATGAGCGCCGGCCGCGTTCACGAGCCGCGGAGCCCTGTAGCGGCCTTTCGGGCTCTCGACCTCGAAGACGGCGCCGGACCGCCGGATGGCGGAAACCGGGCAATCCGTTACCACCCGGACGCCGAGTTGCCGGGCGGCGGCGGCAAAGACCGGCGCCGCGACCAGGGGATTGGCCTTGCCTTCGATCGGGCAGAGGATGCCACCGATCATGCGGTCCGACACATAGGGCGCCAGTTCGCGGAGAGCCGGCGCATCGAGCAGTTCCATCTCGAGGCCGGCATTCCGGTCCAGCCGAATCTTGGCTTCGAGCATGCGCATCTCCGCCGAATTCGCGGCCACGACCAGGCCGCCGTCCTGGGAAACCTCTAGTTCGGTGGAAACAGATGCGCCTGCCTCTTTCCAGAGCGCCAGGGATTCGATGAACAGGGGCACGGCGGGCGCAAAGCCCTTCGCCCACGACTCCCCGAGGGTCAGCACCGGTTCCGGCGGAATCTGGGCGTGCAGGCTTCCGGCATTGAGGCCCGATGCCAGGGAGCCGGGCGCGAACCGCTCCAGCAGGGTGACCTGCACACCGTCCGCCGCAAGGTAGTACGCGGTGGAGCAACCGGCGATGCCGCCGCCGATGACGATCACGTCGGCGGATTCGGTCACGGGCAAACAGCCCCGTTTTCAATCGGGTGCCGGCACGCCGGCGAAGAGCCGCGAAATCCCCGCAAGGCCGCGCCACAGCGCCACCCGGCGGGCGGCTCGATGGACAGGTTTTCGTCCTCTATGCTAACGTCTGTGCGCACAGCGCGCCGATTCACCAAGGCAAGTTCGAGCCGATTCTACCGGACCAGCAATTCAGCGGAGCAAGGGGAGGAAGACCCATGTCTCGACCGTTCCACGGGAGCTATACCGTTGCCGTCACGCCGTTCACCGCAGACGGCAGCCGCGTCTGCGTCGATTCGCTCAAACGCTTTCTCGACTGGCAGCTCGCCTGCGATGTCCCCGGCATCATCATGCTCGGCACCACCGGGGAATTCCTCACCGTCAACGACGTGGAACGCCGCGCCATCGTCAGCACTACCGTGGAACACGTGAAGGGGCGCATGGACGTGCTGGTGGGCACCATGAACGCGCACACCCCCAATGCCGTGCGCTACAGCCGCGAGGCGCAGGAGTTGGGGGCCGACGGGCTCATGATTCTGCCCCCTTATTACTACACGCCCACCGAAGACGAGATATTCGCCTACTACCAGGCGATCTGCGAAGCGGTCTCCATTCCGATCATGCTCTACAACAACCCCTTCACCTCGAACGTGGACATGTCCGCGCAACTGGTCGCCCGGCTCACCAAGGCCTTCGACAACATCCGCTACATCAAGGAAGCCAGCATGGATGTGGGCCGCGTCTTCGACATCGTCGAACAGACCGAAGGCGTCATGAACGTTTACGCCGGGGAGCGCCCCGTGGAGAGCTTCCTGCTGGGCGCCGTGGGCTACGTCAACCCGTACGGGAACTACATCCCCTATTCGACCTCCCGCATGTGGGATTTTCTGGACGCGGGCCACATCGACGTCGCCAAGCACATCCAGGAACTTGCCGAGACGATCAACAGCACCATCGCCGAGGGCCATCCGCTATACGGTCACCAGTGTTATTCCAAGGCCCTCGCGGCCGCCGCCGGATATCCCGTGGGCGATGTGCGCGCACCTCTGACCCGCTTCGACGAACTCGGCGAGGAAGGCAGGGAACGGCTTGACAGGATGGTGCCGATGATGGAGGAAGTCGAGGATTACGCGCGCAGAATGATGTTCGAACGCGGCCTCGACGAACGGGCGGCGGACATCCGGCAAACCGCCAATCGCTAAGACTGCCCCCGATCCCTCCCTGCCGGCGCTGTTCCGGCCGTTCGCCTTGCGCGGGGTGACCTTCGCGAACCGCGTCTTCGTCACCCCGATGTGCCAGTACTGCGCCGAGGACGGCCATGCGGTGGACTGGCATTTTGCCCATCACGGCCGGTTTTCGCTGGCGGGCCCGGGCGGCGCCTGCGTGGAAGCCAGCGGCGTGACCCGCGAAGGCCGTATCACCCATGGCTGCCTGGGCATCTATCTCGACAGCCACATCGAGGGGCTGTCCCGAATCGTCGGCATCTACCACAACCAGGACATTCCGGTAGGGATTCAGATCGGCCATTCCGGACGCAAGGGCAGCGCGGCGGTGCCCCTGGAGGGCGCTGCGCCGCTTCTCGACTGCAACCCATCCCGGGCCTGGGAGCCCATTGCTCCGAGCGCGGTGCCGATGATGGAGGGCTGGCCCACGCCCCGACCCATGCGCGCCGACGAGATTCACGGCATGATCGATGCCTTCGCCGCGGCGGCGCAACGGGCGGTACGCGCCGGCTTCGACTTCGTGGAGATTCACGGCGCCCACGGCTACCTGGTCAACAGTTTTTTCTCGCCCATCGCCAATCGCCGCGACGACGAGTGGGGCGGCGCGGACGTCGAAAACCGGATGCGCTTCCCGTTGCGCGTCGCCGAGGCGGTACGGTCGGTGATTCCCCGCTCGATGCCGCTTTTTTTCCGCACCTCGGTGGTCGACGGCTTCGAAGGCGGCGTCACCGTAAAGGACACGGTGCAACTCGCATCGGCGCTCTGCGCCGGGGGCGTGGATCTGGTCGATTGCTCCTCGGGGGGCATCATCGGGCCTTCTGGCCGGGCGTCCGTCAAACCTGAGCCGGGCTACCTGGTGCCCTATGCCAAGGCGGTGCGGGAAGGGGCAGACGTGCCTACCATGGCGGTTGGGTTGATTGTGGACCCTGAACAGGCCAACGATGTCGTCGAATCGGGGAGTGCGGACCTCGTCGCCATGGGCAGGCAACTGCTGGAAGATCCCAATTTTGTCTTCCATGCCGCCAGGAGCCTCGGTCATCCGGATCCTTTTGCGATCCTTCCGGAATCGTACGCTTTCTTTCTCAAGCGCCGAATACTCGACTAGCCGCACGTGCCGACACCACACCGTTGCCCGTCGCGACGTCGAGATTCCGCTTGGCCGGGCCCGGCAAACGAACGCCGTTTTCTACTGGGCAAGAACAACGTAGCAGCCAATCGCAGCCGCGGTGATCAGCAGTCCGGCGATCCCGGCGTATCGCCAGGGAGTCAGGTCCACCGCCGCCGGCGCTTTGTAGACAGTGCGTTCAGCGGATGCGGGCGCGGGCCGCAAGAAGCTGACCCCGATCATCAGTAGCGTCGTGATTGCAAACACGACCGCCAATGTGTGGAGAAAGTGAACCGGCTCGGAAAGCCCGAACAGATTCCGCACTGCGCCCTGATACGCTTCGCCGAACACGAAATTCAGCAGATAAAACACCACGGGCCCCGCAACCAGGCCCACCTTGGCGGCCGGAGCGGATACTCTCGTCGTCATCAACCCACAAAGAATCACCGCCAGCATCGGGCCGAAGAAGGTCGCATTGATCTGCTGCAAATAGATGTACAGGCTGCCTGTCGTGTCGATCATCGGCGCCATCAGCATGGCCGCCACGGCGAGGATGGCGCTGCACCACCGGCCCACGCGAACCTGGCCCCGTCCGGATAGGGGACTTTGGATCAGCGCGTTGTGCACCCCGTTGCTGTAGAGCGTCGCGGCGCTGTTCAGGACGCTGTTGAACGTGCTCAGTACCGCGCCGACCATCACCGCGGCGAAGACGCCGGTGAGCACGCTCGGGAGCACGGTCTTCACCAGCAACGGATAGGCTTGCAGATACTGGTCGCTGGTCAGGGTGTCCTTGAACATGTGATAGGCGATCACCCCGGGCAGCACGATGGCGATTGGGCCGAGTATCTTGAACACCGCAGCGATCAGCACGCCTTTTTGGGCTTCTTTGAGGTTCTTGGCCCCCAGCGCCCGCTGAATGATCGATTGATTGGTGCACCAGAAAAAAATCTGATTAACGATCATGCCGGTAAACAGAACGCCGAACGGCAGGAAGGACCCGGGTTCATCGCCGGTGATGTCAAATTTTTCGTGCTCTTCGGTGTAAACGGTGTCGAGGCCCGCGGCGATGTCGCCGTCGCCGACCGCATAAAGCGCCAGGGCCGGTATCAAGAGCCCCGCCAGAAGAAAGCCGATACCGTTGATTGTGTCCGAAATGGCAACGGCCTTGAGTCCGCCGAAGATGGCGTAGAGCGAGCCCAGCGTTCCGATTCCCCAGACCATCAGAACCTTTGATTGCGTTTCCGTCAGCCCCAGGTTCGCCGATACGTCGAACAGGCTCTCCAAGCCCGCCGCGCCGAACAGCAGCACCACCGGCAGGATGGCGATCGCATAGGAGAACAGGAACAGCGCGGTAGCGATGAACCGGGTCTGACTGTCGAATCGCAGCGACAGGTACTCCGGAATAGTGGTCAGGCCGATGCGCAGGTATTTCGGCAGAAAGTAGAGGGCGGTGAGCACCATGGCGATCGCGGCCGTGGTTTCCCATGCCATCACTGCGATGGTGTGATTGAACGCATCGCCGTTCAGCCCGATGAGATGCTCCGTCGAGAGGTTCGTCAGCATCAGCGACCCGGCGATGACCCAGGCCGTGAGGCTGCGCCCGGCCAGGAAATAAGCCTCCGGCGAATTCATGCGGTCCTTTCGGGTCATCCACCATGAAATCCCCGCGACGGTCGCGGTGAAGGCCAGAAAGGAGGCGACTGCCGTCATGAGCGGCCAAACCGTGTGGAAGTCTCGATTGCCGGCGCAGTCAAGAGATCGAACATAGGAATCGTTTCCCCCATAATCGCGGCCAGGCAATCAGAACAAATCCCCGATGAGAATCATAGCGGCTATGTTCGCGGCGAGCGTGCTCCTTTGGGGCTGTCAACCGCCGCACTCCTCCCCGCCCGAAGACGAAACGCCGGCAACCGCCAGCCTGTACGCCGCGGCAGAGACCACGGTCACGCTCACCGACGGTGCGAACGACCCGGCAATCCTGATCGATGCCGACGACCCCGCGAACAGCCTGATACTCGGGGCCGGCCTGGCCGGAGGACTGGAGGTTTACGGCCTGGATGGGTCGCGCATCGCCGTGATGCCGGATCGCCCCATCGGCCTGGTCGACGTTCGCTACAACTTTCCCCTGGCCGGCGAGGACATCCCCCTCATCGTCGCCTACGACGCCGTCACCACGGAGCTGGTCGCCTATCGAATGGACGAGTCCGGCCCGGCGCTCCGGCAGATATCGCCGCATCCATTGCGTACCGAAATGGATGTCGGGGGGCTGTGCACCTATCGGAGCCCGCTGACCGGCAAGTTCTACGCCTTTGCCTCGGGCGCAGGGACGATCCAGCAATGGGAACTCTTCGACAGCGAAGATACCGTGGCCGGCCGGAAGATACGGACCGTCCCGGTCGGGCATGGCGCCGGGCATTGCGTTGTCGATGACAGGGAATCGACGATCTACTACTCGCAGGAGACCGTCGGCATCTGGAAGTTGAGCGCCGATCCGGAGTCGGAGGGGGAACCCGAACTCATCGACCTGGGCGGGCGGCACGGCCGATTCGAAGGCGACGTCAAGGGTGTGGCAATCGTCGAATCGCTTGCCGGTGGCGGTTATCTCGTCGTCTCCGACGCCGATGCGAATCGGCTGCATGTCTATGACCTCGGCTCTCAGGCTCACCTCGGCGCATTCCGGGTGGAAGCGGGCTCTTCGATCGGCGCCGTCGACGAATCCGAAGGCATGGCGGCGACAGGCATGGTGCTGTCCGGCAAATTCGGCAACGGCCTGCTCGTGCTCACCGATGACGACAACGACGGTCAACACACGAACTACAAGATCCTGCCCTGGGGCGACGTTGTGACGGCGCTCGATCTACCGGGGGGCGCGGGACGAAATCCCACGGCCCGGGCCGCGCCCGCAACCGCGGTCGTTCACCCGAGCGTGGAGACCGATCCGGTAGCGAGCTATGGAGACGCCGCCGACGACGCGGCCATCTGGGTTCACCCCGACAATCCCGAACTCAGCATCGTGATCGGTTCACAGAAAAAGCGGGGCATCAACGTCTACGCGCTCGACGGCAGCCTGCTTGAGTCCCGAGCGGACGGGCGTATCAACAACGTCGACGTTCGCTATGGGTTCAGCCTCGGCGGCAACCCGGTCGATCTGGTCACCGGCAGCAATCGCACGAGCGATTCGATCAGCATCTACGGCGTCGACCCAGCGACCCGTACGCTGATCGACCTGGCCGATGGCACGATCCCCACCGGCATGTCCGACCCATACGGATTGTGCATGTACAAGAGCCCGTTGTCGGGCCTGTATTACGTGATCGTCAACGATACGGACGGCCTGGTCCGGCAATGGCTGCTTAACGACGCGGGCAACGGCCGGATCGGCGCCGAGCTGGTGCGCGAGTTCAGCGTCGGCTCCCAGACGGAAGGCTGTGTCGCCGACGATGCCAGCGGTGACCTCTATATCGGCGAAGAAAACGTCGCCATCTGGAAGTACTCCGCCGAACCTGACGGCGGCGAGGAAAGAAGGATGGTGGATGGCATCAAAGGCGGCAACCTGGCCGGCGATATCGAGGGCATGGCGATTTACTACGGTGCCGGCACGAGCGGCTATCTCATTGTCTCCGATCAGGGCATCAACAGTTTCGCGGTGTATCGGCGGGAAGGCGATAACGAATATCTCGGGCAGTTTCGCGCCGTCGCCGACGCATCCGCCGGCATTGACGGCGTATCCGAAACCGATGGCATCGACGTCACCAGCGCAAACCTCGGCCCGGCCTTCGAGAATGGCCTGTTCATCGCCCAGGACGGCCGCAACATCGCCCCCGCCGAGCGCCAGAATTTCAAGCTCGTACCCTGGCAACGCATTGCGGCGGTGATGGGGCTTGAAACGTACACCGGATTCGACCCGCGCGCGCCTATAGCGACGCAATGATGCGCTGCAGGTTTTCGTAGCCCACATTCGCGTACCGGGCGGGTGGCGCCACGCTCGGGTCCTGTTCCGCTTCGACAATCAGCCAGCCTTCGTAATCCGCCTGGCGCAAAACGGACAGCACGGCCTGAAAATCCACGCAGCCGTCCCCCGGCACCGTGAAGACACCGTCGAGTACGGCCGCCGGAAAGCTGCTGTCGTTGTTCAGGCAGCGATCCAGAATGGCCCGT
This sequence comes from uncultured Pseudomonadales bacterium, assembly GCA_964638775.1. Classification (GTDB taxonomy): domain Bacteria; phylum Pseudomonadota; class Gammaproteobacteria; order Pseudomonadales; family Azotimanducaceae; genus Azophilus. The sequence goes on along the minus strand of CAZWZH010000250.1, from coordinate 2,875 downwards.
CGCACGTCCTTGCAGTGTACGTGGGCGATGCGGCCGCCGTAGGTTTGCGCAACGGCGGCCGGGTCGGCGCCCGCATAGAATGCATGCCCGGTGTCCAGCAGCAGCCACACAGCGTCCGGCGTCGTTTCCATGAGCAGATCGATATCTGCGGCTGATTGCACCACGGTGCCCACATGATGGTGATAAGCCAGTTTCACGCCCTGATCGGCGGTCATCCTGGCAAGTTCGCCCACCCTGTGGGCCAACAACGCCCACTCCGACCGTTTCATCCTTGGCCGCCGCGACAGGCCGACGTCGGCGGCGGCGTGTGTGCACGAGGTGACTTCGGCGAAGACAAGCACTTCGCAACCCATTCGTTTCAGGAGGTCGAGGTGGTTTGCGAGCCTGGCTGCTTCGTCGCGCGCATCGCGCAGGAGCAGACGAGCGCCATACCAACCCGATACGAGCGACAGCCCATGGCGTTCGAGTAGCGGCGCCAGCCGCTCGGGGTCGCGGGGAAACTTGCCGCCGAGCTCGATTCCCGCATAGCCGGCGGCGGCCGCGTCAGCCAGGCAGGTTTCCAGGCTGATCTCGCCGCCGACATGGGGCAGGTCGTCGTTGCTCCAGGTAATCGGGTTGACGCCGATGGAGGCGTTGATCGAGTGCTTCAACGCTCGCCCAGTTTCCGCCGATAGCCCTCGAATGCCGCGCCCACCGAGTTCGCGAATTCCGAGTTCAGCATCAGGTAACTGCCGTCGTCGACCAGCACGATAACCTCCCTTTCCGGCCTGGCCTTGCCCGAGCCCCGGGGCAAGCCGCCAATGGAGAAACGATGGTATCAGATCGACATCGATACCCTGATGCGCTGAGTTTTTTCACGGTTGAGACGGAAAGGATCCGCAAGGCGCTGCAGGACGACCTTGAGCCAAAGACTCTGCAGCGGGCCCGACAAATGACCGGCTGAGTGCTCGACAATTGCCGGGTTATTAATTCGACAAATCACCGGTTGACAGTTCGCCAAATCACGGGTTAGATATTCGCCAAATCACGGGTTGAGTGGCTCGTACGCCGTCGAGTTCGTAGTTTGGCGGCCTAAGCCAGCAATTCAGCGCAGGGTTATCTTGACCATGGAGTATCTTCCCCGAATCGTCGATGCGGAACTGAGCCTGCTGCTTGAAGCAAGTGGAGCAGTGCTCATTGAAGGCCCGAAAGCTTGCGGGAAGACCGAAACGGCATTGCGCGCGGCGGCAAGCGAGGTGCGACTTGACCGTGACGAAAACGCGAAACTGATGGTCGAATTGGACGTTGGAATGGTGCTGGCCGGTGAAACGCCACGCTTGATCGACGAATGGCAACTAGCACCGAGGATCTGGAATCATGTGCGGCATGAAGTTGACCGCAGGCGCGCTCCGGGGCAGTTCATCCTCACTGGCTCGGCCAAACCCGCCGACGACCAGACCAGGCACTCCGGAGCGGGTCGCTTTTCCCGGCTGCAGATGCGGCCCTTCACCCTGAGTGAGCTGGGGCAGTCATCGAACTCGATTTCACTCGCCAAGCTGCTCCAAAGCGAACCGCAAAGCGCACAGCGACAAGAAATGACGATTTCCTCGCTCGCCGCAATCCTCTGCGCCGGGGGCTGGCCGGCAAACGTGGACAAGCCCTCAAGCGCGGCCATTCGCGCCAATCGCGGCTATGTCAGGGAAATCTGCCATGTTGACATCTCGCAAGCGAGCGGCAAGTCACATGATCCCATTAGGGTGGAACGACTGCTGCGGTCACTGGCAAGAAACATAGCGACTCCCGTGGCGACGAGTAAACTGGCCGCTGATGTCAGCGGAGCAAACGGTCAACAATTGAATCCGGATACGGCTGCGGAATACCTGGAGGCGCTCACCCGGCTGATGGTGGTGGAAGACCAGCCAGCCTGGTCCCCGAAACTGCGCTCCCGCACTCGGCTTCGCGCGGCCGCGGTACGTCACTTCGTGGACCCGTCCCTCGCCGTGGCGGCCTTGGGAATCGCGCCGGATCGTTTGCTGGCCGATCTCAACTATTTCGGACTTCTGTTCGAGTCGCTGGTGATTCGTGACCTGCGCGTCCACGCGCAGGCGGCGGACGCCCGCGTGTACCACTACCGGGAAAAGGACGGACTTGAGGTGGACGCCATTGTAGAAACGGCGGACGGCTGCTGGGCTGCATTCGAGATCAAACTGGGAGAGCGCTGGATTGAGGAAGGACGAAAGAGTTTGCTCCGAGTCGCGGAACGGCTGGCCGGAACCGACCACGGCAAACCCACCGCTCTCGCGGTAATTGTTCCCAGCGGCTATGGGTACTTTCGGCCCGGTGAAGTGGGCATCGTCCCGATCAACGCACTGGGTCCGTGAACAGCACCCCAAAATTAGCTCTCGTGCGCGACTCTGACCGCGAATACCTCGACTTCGAACCCGGCGAGGAGAATCCCGACAAACCGGCCATGGCGACTTGACCAACGACGGCAATTGGGTGACCGATCAATTCCGGTCCGTTCAGATCCCAGAACAGAAGCCATGACGGCACGGGGAAGCCCAAGACCAAGCCAGGTGTCACACCAACCAAACTCCAAACGAACCAAAGGTCAGCAACCGGGTTAAGATGAGGCTCCACTGCGGCTAACAGGCGAAGGCACGTGCACGACACCCTTATCGAGAACGCCACCATCGTCGATGGCAGCGGCAACAAGCCCTATGCGGGCGACATCGCCATTCAGGACGGCCGCATCGCGGCAGTCGGCGCAGTGGACGGGCGGGCCAGGGAAACCATCAACGCCGACGGCGCCTACGCCACGCCGGGATGGATCGACGTCCACACCCACTACGATGGCCAAGTCAGTTGGGACGACACGTTGGACCCTTCGTTCAGC
>CAZWZH010000249.1:0-20324 GCA_964638775.1 uncultured Pseudomonadales bacterium | reverse complement strand
TCGACTCGTGGCGGAGGCGGGAAGTCACGAACTGACAGCGTTGATTGACCGCGCGAAGGAAGCCTGTGGGGCGAAGTAGCTGGTGCCCGGACTACGCGCGCGGTATCGACGGCAATTGCAGCGGCGTGGTCGCATCGCGGCATCGCGGCGCCACGTCACTACGCCAGCTATCGCTGGACGACGCAAGCCCGCTGAGGAGTGACGACGGTGGTAGCGGGAATCCGGTAGTGACGGGGCGTCGAACCGGCCTGGAGCGCAGCGGCGGCGCAGGCTGATAAGAACTCTTTTCTGGTGCCGCCTTGGTGCCGGATGCTATTCTGGAACCGCCTTTGTAGCCGCCTTGCGCGGCTGTGGTCGGCGGGAGCGCCGACAGACCGGGAAACCGGACGGCCGGCGGGAATCCGGCGTTGGCGCGGCAGCCGTGCGGGCTGACGACGCCGAGGTGCCGTTTCCGGGATGCTAGCGCATCCTGGAGTGGCCGGGGAGATGCACCGGCATTGGGCACGGATTGCGCCACGCGCCCGAACCGACGGGCGGCGGGGGCGAATCCAGGATGCGTGCCGCCTTGACGGGCGGCGTGTCGCATCCGACACGGCAGCGCGGCGGCTTCGCGAGATCATCTGACATCTCGCGGGGCACGACGGGACGATTTCGGCGTCCTTGATCGAAGCCGACGCTGTCGCGGCGACCGAGGCGGTCGCGGGGCCGGGGAGGCATCCCCGGCGTGCCGGAAACGGAGACCCGAGACGCCATCGTCGCCGGACAAGAGGCCGCCGGCCCATGTCGCAAGACACGCCGCGGCCGCCGCACGCGACGGCACGGCAACTGCATCGTTGGGGCCCTTGCGCAGCAATGCGGGTCCGCATCGTTCTCGTCGAAGAACGGCGGATCGCCCAGCAACACTAACCGACTCACGCCGGCCCGGCCCGCTGACGCGGCGCCGGGCGCGGCAGCTTCCCTCCGCAACGCGCTCGAAAAAACTGCCGAGGCGCAAACGGCGTCGCTGCGGCGCGCGGCGTTCCGCGCGGTCTCCCGCTTAGCGGATTGCTACGAACGCGGTCGTGGACCCGCACCGCGGGCGGGCGTATAGCGTTCCGGATGCGCGACCTGAACTACGACCTGAAGCGCCTGCAGGCGGCGCGCGACGACGGCTCCCACGGCACGCGCACGGCGCGCTCGTACGCGCTGGCCCAGATCGCGAACACCCTGCACGATCTCGGCTTCAAGGGCCTGCGGGCGACGGGACTGAGGCGCAAGCACGCCGTGGCGCTGGTCGGGGAGTGGAAGCGCCAGGGGCGCTCCGTCGGCACGATGAAGAACCGCACGGCGCACCTGCGCTGGTGGGCGGAGCGGATCGGGCGGCCGGCCGTGGTGCCCTCGAACCGCGCGCTCGGCATCGCCAACCGGGTGTACGTGACCAACGAGGACAAGAGCGTCGTCCTCGACCCGGACAAGCTGGCGCTCGTCAAGGACGAACACGTCGTCATGGCGCTGCGCATGGAGGCGGAGTTCGGGCTGCGCCGCGAGGAGGCGATCAAGTTCACGCCGTCGAGGGACGACCGGGGCGAACGCATCCGGCTGAAGGGATCGACGACGAAGGGCGGGCGCCCGCGCGAGGTGCCGGTCGTGAAGGACAGCCAGCGCCGGCTGCTCGACGAGGCGCGCCGGCTGGCGGGCGGCGGTTCGCTGATCCGGCCGGACCGGAGCTACAAACAGCAACTGAAGATCTACGAGGACCAGACGCGGGCGGCGGGGCTGTACCGCATGCACGGTCTGAGACATCACTATGCTCAAACCCGCTACGAGGAGATCACCGGGTGGAAGTCGCCCGCCGCTGGCGGGCCGCCGCGGCGTTCGCTGACCGGCGCGCAGCGGCGGATCGACAGGGCGGCAAGGCGCGCGATCGCCGAGGAACTCGGACACGGGCGCGCCTCGATCGTGGCGGTTTACATCTCGTAGGCGGCCGCGTGCCGGTCGCGACGGCGTCAGATAATGCCGACGTGGTTGGCGGCGATGTAGGCGAGTACCACCACCGCCCCGATGACGGTCCACTTGACGATGTCGAGCACGAGGCGATGGCGGTCGCGGCGCATGCCGGCCTCGATGAGCTGGGTCTCGGCCTGGAGCTTCCGGATTGTGAGGTGCCCGATCTGTTCCTCGAGGGATTCCGGCGTCTGCGGGTTGTCGTTTCGGTCGTTCATGGTGTTTCATCCTGTTCGTTGCGGTCGAGGGCCCCGGGACGCGCGATCGCGGACGGCCGCGCGCCCCGGCGGGCAAAGGCGGGATCAGTAGCGGTTGAACCGTCTGCCATCGTCCCAGATCGAATCGCGCCAGCCTTGGGTTTCGCGCGGTTCGGGGTCCGGCAGCGGCGACCAGTATGCGGCACTCGCCTGAGGCTTCGATCGCGCATTCCAAGGGCTGACGCCGCAATCGAGGTTGGAGGGCTCGTGCGCCCTGTCGGGCCTGGCCGCGAACGCGTCGATGGCCGCCGCGTCGAGGGCGTCCCGGCGCTTCTGCGCGCGCTCGGCGTCGCGGTCGTCGCGGCACCGCTGGCAGAGGAAGTCGCCTGGCAGACGCTTCCGGTACGCGCAGCGCCGGCACCCGCCTTCCGCGCAAAGTGCGGCGCGTCTTCTGCGGCAACTGGCGGCCCGCCTGGCGAGGCATCTGGCGCAGCTCTTGGCCGGGGTCCCGTCGCGCTTGACGGCTACGGTGCCCGGGCATCTGGGTTGCTGGCAGCGGGTGGAAGGCTCGAGGGTCGCGGTAGGCGGTACGAAGCCCGGCGGGATCCTGCCGCTCCACTGGGCGATGAGGGTTTCGAGGTCCATGATGTTCTCCGTTTCAGGGTTGCGACGCGGAGTGCGTCGATGCCTGAACGGGCGGCACGCGCGCGCAGCGCGGTCACCTCGCGCCAGCGAGGTCGAAGCCCGCGGAGAACCCGAAGGGTTGACCGCGCGAGCACGCGTGCGACGCTGGCGGGCAGACGACGGACGCGGGGGTGCATGGATGACCCGGTGGAGACGGGCCGGCGCCCTGCCGTTCGCGGAAGCGGAATTGACATCTGTGTAGCCTGTCGGCTACTTTTCGGGCATGCTCGAAGTCCGCAGGACGGAAGCGTATGCGCGGTGGCTGGACGGTTTGCGCGATGTCCGCGCCCGAGCGCGCGTGCTGGTCCGCGTCGAGCGGCTGGCCGCCGGCAATCCGGGTGATGTCAGGCCCGTGGGCGAAGGCGTCTCGGAGATGCGGATCGACTACGGCCCCGGCTACCGGGTGTACTTCAAGAGGCAGGGCGGCGCGGTCGTCGTGCTGCTGGCGGGCGGCGACAAGCGGTCGCAGGCAATGGACATCGCGACCGCCCTGGGCCTCGCGCGCAACCTGTAGGTGGACGCCATGACCAAGACCGCCACATCACGCTACGACGTCGCCGAGCATCTGCGCACGACCGAGGACATGGCGGCGTACCTGGAGGCATCCATCGAGGAGGCGGACGGGGATGCCGCGTTCGTGGCCAAGGCGCTGGGCGACATCGCCCGCGCGCGCGGCATGGCGCAGGTGGCGAACGACACCGGCCTGTCCCGCGAGAGCCTCTACAAGGCGCTCTCCGGCGAGCGCGTGCCGACGTTCGAGACCGTTCTCAGGGTGGTCGGCGCGCTGGGGCTGAGGTTGCGGGCCGAGGCGTCGCCCGCGGTGCAGCGGCAGCCGGGGTAGGCCGCTCTTCCTTCGATCGAGGCGCTACGGTGCGGCCTCGCCGTCGGCGGCTTCCGTCTCGCGCAGACCGGCTTCGGTCAGCATGACGGACCTGGCCCTGGTCGCCGGGTCGGAGATCGGTCCCTTGACGTGCAGGCGCTCCATCGCGTCCCAGTCGAGCGACTTCCAGGCGCGGGCTCCCGGTATGGCGCGATAGTGTTCATGTATCCCCAGATAGAGGAGCGCGAGCACGGCTTCGGGTAGTGGCTCAGTTTGAAATCCTGTTGGGATATCCAGTGGGAAAGAGGGGGTGGTAAGGTGCAGATAACGTGTATATCGTTACACACCGTGACATGGCATTGAGGAAGCGTGACCATGCCCAAGCGCCCGCGCGACACGAATCAGCTTGCCAAGATGGTGGTGGACATGTCCACCGGCGATCTCCGCAACGACTCGCACGACAAGCCTTCCGGCCGCGCCAAGGGTGGCCATGCCCGCGCCGAGAAACTGAGCGCCGAGCGCCGCCGGGAGATCGCCATGCAGGGTGTTGCGGCGCGTCGGGCCAATGCCGCTGGCTAGGCCGTTCGTCGGGGGCCGCATCCTGCGACACTCCCGCGCGTTCCAGTCAGCACTGTTTGCGCGGGTAGGGCGCGGCCCCCTCCATTCGCGGGGCGACTGACGTGGCCTCGCGGCGCACGCGGGGAAACAGCCCCCCCCCGCGAATTTCACGCACCAGACCATCTGGACGGCGGACAACCTCGACGTGCTGCGGGGGCTCAACTCCGCGTCGGTCGATCTGATCTACCTCGACCCGCCCTTCAACTCGAAGGCCAACCAGGAGCTTGCTGACCGTGTTGCGGGACACGTCCGCGATCGGATCATCCGCGCCAGTTCCGATGAACCGTCCGGCGACCTACAAGAAGCGGGCCAAGGATTCAAACTGAGCCACTACCCGGCTTCGTCGATCCTGTCCCGATCCACGGGGTCATGGTAGCTTGAGCGGTCGGGAATGCCGAACGCGGTGACCCGACGCGGCCTCCCCGCCCGGAGGGCGGAAGCGGCAGCGATCGTCACCCGCATGGGCCAAGACCGCGCAAGCGGGCTTGGTTCGCCGCAGGATGGATCCGGTGTGGCCCGTGTCGTGCAGTGGGGCGGCGGCGAATAGAGCGCGGGCCCGCCAGGGCGCCGCCCAACACACGGTGCTCCAGGACCAACTGGCTACAGTGCACAGCGCTGGTTAGGATGGGCTCAGGGTTCCGGGATCGGGGCCGTCTCAGGAGGGGCCATTGGTCCGCACGTCTGACGGTGTCGCTTTGTTGGCCGGCAGAGTTGAGATATGCCGTAGTGGAATGATTTGTAAGTGATTTATGGAGGCGGGTTCGCTGCCATGGAAAAAGATTTAAATCGTTAATTTTAAAGAAAACGTCAATTGACATAATTTCGTTAGTCTCAACAGCGAGTTCGCATACGGCGCTTCCCTTTCGGCGCACGGCCACGTTGTCCTGAGTTACGCGAGGCTTTCGGACGAGCTTAACGCGCCGAAAGGGAAGCGCCGCATACGAACTCTTTCCCGTGATTCGGCGTTGTCCTTTCCACGTCCTCGTCCCGGCGCGCCGGGTTCCCGACTCGCATGAGTCTCGGGGGTTCCTGTCCGGATACTGTACATTCATACATGACTCCTTATAATCCCTGAACTGCGTACCCGGATTATTGCAGTCGACCTGCTGGCGGGTAGCGCGGAACGAAGATCGAGAAACTCAAGCATGCCGGGCGAACCCAACGGCGGCACAACGGTCGCGGCGCGAGCTGTCGGTCCGGCCGGTTTCGGGTCCCGATCGTCGCGGTCGGGCCTGCCGAAGGCTGCGGGCGTAAGACGGGTCCGCGGAGCGCCTCTCCTGCATCCGGGCGTTGCGCCTCCGCCGGACTACTACCGCAATAACCTGCTGCGCGTGCTGGACCACGTCCGGGGCCATTGCGTGGATCTGCTTGGCCCGCAGGAGGCGGATTTCATCGACAGGCTCGATGCGGTCAGCCGGGACGCCCAGCGGCTCTACGCCAGGCTCCTGAGCCGCAAGGTACCGCGCATCCGGCTGGACAGGCTGGCCTATGCTGAAATCGAGGATGTCGAGACCGCCGTCGAAGAACTGGCTGCCGCCGCCCTGGTTGAACTCGGCGCCGATGCGCCCACGGAAGACCTGCTCACTCTGTTCACCAAGAAGGAGTTGTCCATTCTTTTCGGGTTGCGCGCACCGACAAAAAAGGCCCTGCTCGACGGCATCCTGCAGCGCTACGCGGGCAGCGTGGTCCGCGAGCGGCTCATGGGGCTTTCCGATTGGCTCTGCCTGGCCGACGGCCATTGCCTGGATCAGGTGCAACTGCTCTTCTTCGGTGCCTCGGCGGTGGGGGGGCTGCGTGCCGACCTGACCACGTTCGTATTGGAAGACCTGGGTGCGGCGCGCTTCGAAGACTACGCGATCAGCCCCGACCGCCGGCTCTTCCACGATCGCTCGGAGTTGCGCCGCTACCTCGCCCTGCGCGACCTGAACGATCTCTCGCACCGCGTTGCGGAACATGTCGGGCTGGCCGATGCTGTGCTGGTCGCCCTTGCGAACGTGCCCGAGGCGGTGACGCGCCTGGAAAAGCGCCTCAGTGACCGGACGCTCAATCGGCTGGGCCGCTGGTTCGAGCGCACCGGGCGCCACCGGGATGCCCTGCATTGCTATGTCCGTTCGATGTCTCATCCGGCCCGTGAACGGCGGGTGAGAATTCTCCGGCGGTTCGGTGAAGAGAGGGCCGCCGCAACCCTGCTCGACGAGATTGCCCGCGATCCGCAATGCCCGGAGGAAAAAGACTTTGCTGCCCGGTTCGGCAAACGCAGAACTCGCGGCATGTTCCCGGTCACGACCGTTCCGCTGGAAGAGGACACACAGGAGAGTGTCGAAAGCCGGGCGCTGGCCTGGTTCAAGGCAGCGGGAGGGGAGGGCTGGCACCTGGAAAACCACCTGCCGCTCGGCCTTGCGGGCCTAGCGTTCTGGGACGTGATTTTCGCGCCGGTGGACGGTGTCTTCCTGAATCCTTACCAGGCCGGCCCGATTGACCTGTTCTGGGAGGATTTCACGGCCCAGCGGCGCGACGAACTTGCAAGAGCGAAGGCGGTTCTCGAGGAACCGCAGCAGTTCTCCCGGGTTCTGAACACCACGCTGGAAGCGAAGCGGGGCATCGTCAATCGCCTGGTGAACTGGCGGCACCTCGATGCGAACCGGCTGGGGCGTATTCTCGAGACGGTACCGCACAGGGTGCTGTTTCCGCTGGTGTGCCACGTCATCGACAACCTGCGCATGGCCAGGACCGGGTTTCCCGACCTGCTGATACTCTACGGGGCCGACGACTACGATTTCGTCGAGGTCAAGGGTCCGAACGATCAATTGCAGCCCGCCCAACGCGTATGGTTCGAGTACTTTCATGAAAATGCTTTCAATGCACGGATATTGAAGTTCAAAGTGCCGAAACCTGGTGGCCATCATCGGCAGTGAACGGCGGGCCGTGAGCAACGATGGCGTCCGTACGGTGGCCATCCGCTGGCTGGCGGAGGCGGTGCACCGGCAGGGCGACCTCTATCCGTACCGCGGCAGCGAACCGTACCGGCTTGCGACCGCGGCCAGGGAAGGGATAGCCACCCAGCGCCGGATTCAGCGTAACCGGCCGGACGGCTACCGTCCGGAGTGTCCGGTGCGGCAGCGGGTTTCCGTCAACGGCAGGGAGTTCGAACTACGCGGCCGGGTAGACGGTTTCCTTGTCAATGCGGGCACCGCCCTTGTGGAAGAGTTCAAGACCACGCGAATCGACATGCAAACGGTGCATCGCCACGACGGCGCCGTTCACTGGGCGCAGGCCCGGCTCTATGCCGCGCTGCTCGCCCGGGAATGTCCCGACGTCAGCGACTGGTGGCTGCGACTGGTGTATTGCCATCCGGACACCGATCGAGTGCGCACGCACGAGAAATCGGCACATTCCGAGGAACTCGAGGCGTTCCTGAGCGAAACCCTGGAACGCCTCTGGCCAGCGGCGCAGGCACACCACGAACGGGTGAGAAACGCGTGGCTCGATGCCCTGGGCTTCCCGTTCGCGAGCTTCCGGCCTCACCAGCGCGCACTGGCCAGGCGCTGCTACCGGGCGCTCAGAAACCGGGAAGACCTCATGGTCGAGGCGCCGACCGGCAGCGGCAAGACCATAGCCACCATATACCCGGCCTTGCGGAGCCTTGCGGCCGACGCAAACGGCAAACTGCTGTTCCTCACCAGCCGGGGAACCGGCGCGCGCGCGGCGCAGTCGGCCCTGGCGAGTGTCGATCCGGAGCGCCGCTACCTGCGCACAGTGACCATCACCGCCAAGGAGAAGGCCTGTATCGTGGCGGGCATGCCCTGTTCGGCCGAGTCCTGCTCCTATGCCAGGGGGTATTACGACAAGCGGGAGCAGGCGCTCGAAGCACTCTTCGTGGAACGGTCAATCGGCCCGGAAACGCTTGAGTCGGCAGCCCGCCGCTACGAGGTCTGCCCCTTCGAACTGTCGCTCGATGCCGCCGCCCGCGCGGATGCGGTGGTTTGCGACTACAACTACGTGTTCGATCCCATGGTGCGCCTGCAGCGCTTCATGGGAGACGACGAGATCGACCTGTTGATCGATGAAGCCCACCAGCTTCGCGGCCGCACGATGGACATGCTGTCCTGCGGCCTGTCCCGCGCCACCTTCAAGGCGGCGCGGACGGAACCGTTGGGCACGCAGCTCACCAGGCGGCTCGGGTCGATCGATCGTGCCCTGAGAGCGCTGCGCCGGCAATACGGTGCGGACATCGAAACCGCGATCGACCAGCCCCGGGCGCTGAACCGCGCGGTCGCCCGCTTCCTTGACGAGGTGCAGGATTCCGAAGCGGATCCGGCGCACCTGCCGCTGCTGCGCGTCGCGGTGTTCGATGCGAGCCGCTGGCAGCGCTCGGAAGGCTGGCGCGAGGCGGGGCCGTTCGAGTACCTGCTGGACACGCGCGGGCACGGCATCGCGGTCCGTTCCCATTGCCTGGACCCGAGCCGGCACATTCGGGAAACCCTCGGGCGCTATCGGGCCAGCATCCGCTTCTCGGGCACCCTGTCGCCGCTGCCGCTCCACAATCAATTGCACGGGCTCGACGACGCGCCGTTCGAGCGCGCGGCGAGCGCCTTCGGCGAGCACCAGCTTGCGGTTCTGCTGGTGCGGGACATCGACACCTACTACCGGGGCCGCGAGGCATCGGTCGACAGGCTGGTCGAGGCCGTACACGCCGTATTTGCAGCGCACTCCGGGCACTGCCTGGTGGCCTTCCCGTCGTACGCCTATCTTGAGCAGTTCCGTCGTGCGGCGGGCAAGCGCTTTCGCGAGGCCGCCCTGCATTGCCAGGTTCCGAACATGACGGACGGGGAACGGAGCGCTTTCCTGGCAGCCTTGCGCGACGCCGGTGAGCCGCGCCTGGCAGTGGTGGTGCTCGGCGGCGTCTTTGCGGAATCCGTGGATCTTGCCGAGGTCCCGCTTGCGGGCGTCATTGCCGTGGGCGCCGGCATACCGCCGCCCGATAAGTCCCGCGACCGCCAGCGCCGGTATTTCGACCGGAAGTCCGGCAATGGCCGGCAGGTTGCCTACCTGCTGCCGGCGATGACCCGCATCGTACAGGCCGCCGGCCGCCTGCTGCGATCGCCCGAGCAGCGGGGCGTGATCTGCCTCATCGACCCCCGCATCGGCAATGCGGCGTACCGGCGGTTCTTTCCCGCTCACTGGCGCCCGCGCCCGGTGCCGGCGAGCCGATTGGGCGAAGCGGTGGCGAAATTCTGGGAAGGGTCTATCCTGCCCGCGGATCGGGCTAACGGATCGATGACCCAGCCCGACGAAACAAAAGTGGCCGCGTGCTAACTTGATTCGTCGGACAACCCGATCTGCGAGGGTGAGTTCCAGAGGCGGTACGGCGGAGGCTGCCTGATGATTCGACATCAAACCAGGCGTCGTGGCGAAATGCCAATCGATACGGCTGGCCGGGGCGGGCACCGGGCATGACGTTCCGGCGCACCAAGATCATCTGCACGATCGGCCCGAACACCTCCAACTATCCCGTTCTCGAACAGATGGCCGAGGCCGGCATGGACATGGTTCGCCTGAACATGTCGCATGCCGACCACGCGAGCGCCGGCAAGGTCATCAACTGGATCAAGACACTGAACCGCAAGGGAAAGGGGTCGGTCTCCATCATGCTCGACACCCAGGGCCCGGAAATCCGCACCGGCGATGTCAGCGAACCCATCGACCTGGCCACCGGCGAGGTGGTGACGTTGAGCGTGCGGGATCCCGACGAAGTGGAAACCTCTTCCATCCACGTGAACTACCGTGAGCTGGCCGACATCGCCCGGGAGGGCAGCCGCATCACGGTAGACAACGGCCTGCTCAATTTCGAGGTGCTCGAAGTCGATGCCAATCAGCTCGTCTGCAAGGTCATCGACGGGGGCCTTTTGGGCAGCAAGCGGCACGTCAACCTGCCGGGCGTGCGGCTGAATCTTCCGGCGATCACGCAGAAAGACCGCGTCGATATCGAGTTCGGGCTGGCGCATGACCTCGACTTCATCGCCCTGTCGTTCGTGCGCACGGCCGAAGACGTCGAGCAGCTCAAGGCGATTCTGGGCGACCGCAAGGGCCGGCCGGGCATCATCGCCAAGATCGAGGACTCCGAAGGGGTCGCCAATCTGCACGACATCGCCAGGGCGGCAGACGGCGTCATGGTCGCCAGGGGCGATCTCGGCATCGAGACGGACATCGCCGATCTACCCAACGTGCAGCGGCGAATTGCTTATGCCTGCGGCAAGTGGGGCCGGCGTTGCATCGTGGCCACGCACCTGCTTGAGTCGATGATCGAAAACCCGATCCCGACCCGCGCAGAGGTCACGGATGTGGCCAACGCCGTCTACGAGGGCGCCGACGCGGTGATGCTCTCGGGCGAGACGAGCGTGGGCAGGCACCCTGTGCGCTGCGTTGAGCAACTGGTATCGATTGCAAGGGCGTCGGAGAGATTCCGGGGGCTTGGCTACGAGCGGAACCTGGTCGCGGAATCCGACAAGCAGCAGTTGGCGATCCATGCGGTGGCCCTTGCGGAATCCATCGAGGCGGACGGCATCGTCGTCGTCACGCGCCGGGGCGTCACGGCGGATCTCGTCACCAATGCGAGGCCGCCCACGGTGCCGATCTACGCCTTCACCAACGACAGCCGGACGCGTCGGCGCCTGACGCTGAATCGCGCGGTGCGGAGCTATCGCACGGAATTCAGCCTCGAACCGGAGAAGACCCTGCAGCGTGCCCTGCGCGTACTGCGCAATCGGGAGAAGATGGGCCCGGAAGCGAAAGTGGTCGTGATCTCCGACGTGCTTGCCGGCGCCAAGACAGACGCCATCCAGATCCGTTTCGTTGGCGGCGAATAGGTGCGGCTAGTGTCCTGTGTCACAAATACGCTACCTTTTGCAGTAATGTACGCGCTGTGTGGCACGAGCGTGTAAATATCTGGCCGGAGCGCCGTTTCATGTCCGTCTCCCTTTCGACCGCCTCCTGCGCGCTGTGCGCGGTTTTCAGCAGCCTGCTGCTCGCCGTCGGCGTCCAAGGGGCGGAACGGCGCATCGAATTCGAGAACGGAGACATCTACGTCGGGGAGGTTGTCGACGGCGAACGGACAGGCCGCGGCATATACACCTGGGCCAACGGCAGCCGCTACGAAGGCGAATTCCTGGCAAACCGGCGGCACGGCTCGGGTGTTTTCACCTGGCCTGACGGCCGGCGATACGAGGGTCAGTTCGCCGGTGGAACCAGGCACGGCGACGGGGTTTTCACCTGGCTGGACGGCCGGCGTTACGAAGGGCGGTTCGAGAACGGCAAGCGCTCGGGACTGGGGACGCTCCTATGGCCCAACGGCGACCGTTACGACGGTGAATTCGCCAACAATCGCATGCATGGCCAGGGCGTGCTGGCACTGCACGATACGGGCCGCTACGAAGGCCCGTTCGTCGATGGCAGGATGCACGGTGACGGGGTTTTCACCTGGCCGGACGGCAGGCGTTACGAAGGGCAGTTCGCCGATGGCGACAAGTCGGGGCTGGGCACCCTGTCCTGGCCGAACGGCAATCTCTACCGTGGGGAGTTCGATGACGACGAGCGTACGGGGCTCGGCACGCTGTTCTGGCGCGACGGCACCGTGTTCAATGGCCAGTTCTCAGCCGGGCTGATGCAAGGCTACGGGGTCAAGCGGACGCCCGACGGGTCGATGGAACTGCAGCAGTGGGAGCGTGGCGAACTGGTATGGGCGCAGGCGCTGGCCGAGGAAGCGAGATGCAGGCTACGGATTCTCGACAGGCATTGGATGTTCGATGGCGAATCCTGCATCAACGGCCTGGCCCACGGCAGGGGCCGTGCGGTGAGCCTCGATGGAGACTATATCGTCGTCAACGGGCATTTCGTGCTCGGGCGGCTGGTGGCGGGAGAAGCGGAGCCGCTGAAACTGGCGGGCTCCTAGTGTCCAGCGGGTAATGCCGTAGCGAGCGTGGACGTACCGGGATATCGCCTGGATCGGGAACTGGCGCACGGTGCGGCCCGGTGCGTCTGGCTCGCCCGGCACGAGCGAACGGATCGGGCGGTGGTCCTCAAGTTACCTTCGCGGGAGCGCCCCGCCGGGAGCGGTGTTCGGCCCGGCTTTGCGGTGCCGTTCACCGGCGGCATCCTGGAACTCCGCCACCGCAGCATCGTAGAGATCCACGAGAGCCTGGATTGCGGGTCCGCCCAGGTACTGGCGGTCGAGTACGTCGCGGGCGGGAACCTGGGCGATCGCCTGCGTGCCGGCATGCGGGCGGGCGAGCTGGCGCGGGTGATGCGCGCCGTCGGCGGTGCGCTGGACCACGCCCACGCTCAAGGGTTCGTTCACCTGGACGTCAGGCCGGAGAACATACTTTTCAGGCAGGACGGCAACCCGGTACTCACGGATTTCAGCGGCGGCTTGAGAACCGGGGAAAGCCGTCCGCCGGCAGGATATGCGGCTAGTGCGGGGGCGCCCGGGTTCATGAGTCCGGAACAGGCCGGCGGTGGGGCGGTCGACCGCGCCTCGGACCTTTACGCCCTCGGTGCGGTGCTCTACAACGCCCTCACCGGCGAAGTGCCGAGCCAGGCTGAAGGCATCACAGCCTCGCGCGGTGGGCAATCCGCAGACCGAACACCGAGGTTGCCGGCCCACTTGAGCAGATTGCAGCCTGTGGTCGACAAGGCGCTTGCCAGGAACCCGCGCGAGCGGTTCGAAAGCGGCGCCGATCTGGCGGCCGCCCTGCACAAGGCGATTCGCACGCCGGCGCTCGCGGAAACGACGTTCAAGTCCGTGGCGGTGTCAACGGAGGAAATACGGGCCGTAACCGACGGCCTGTTCGCGGCTCCCGTGGACCTCGCCCGCCAGGAACAGCGGGTACGGCGCCGCCGCAGGAACGCCTCGCGCACCGCCTCCCTGCTAACGTTCGTAATCCTGACCGGTGTCGGCATGGCTTACCTGGC
Organism: uncultured Pseudomonadales bacterium; assembly: GCA_964638775.1. Taxonomy (GTDB): domain Bacteria; phylum Pseudomonadota; class Gammaproteobacteria; order Pseudomonadales; family Azotimanducaceae; genus Azophilus. The sequence continues at coordinate 7,055 of CAZWZH010000249.1, read as the reverse complement.
AAACACCCAACCGCTCTGGTTCGCAACGTTGCTCGCCCAAGCAGGGCTCGCCGAAAATCCGCTGCTGCGCACGGCCTGGCTGGAAGCCCAGTCCCTGCACCAGGATCCGAACCAGAGCCTGTCCGCCATCGTTTCCGGCTATCGGCAAGTACTCGTCCTCGACGCCGGTCACCTCGAAGCTCAGGCGGCTATTCAGGGCCTGGAGGAACAGTGGCGAGCTGGCGTGTTGGATTCGTTGCGGCAGAACGAGGTTGCGCGGGCCGAAGCCAGGCTTCAGCAAATGTCGACCGCCTTCCCGGACCATGCCGCCCTGGCGGAACTGTCGCGGGAGCTGGTGGACCGCAAGACGGCCGGCGCTCTACTGGCGAATACCCAGGCGCTCTTGAGCAGCCAGGGCCCGTCCGACATTCCCTCGGCCACCGAGGCGATCCAGGCCTACCATGAGGTGCTGCGCCTGGCGCCCGGGCACCCGGTGGCGCAACGGGAACTCGACGCGCTGGGCGAGCACTATGCCGGCCTGGCAAGGAACGCGGCGACGGGCGGCGATCTTCAGAATGCCATCAGTTTCCTGGAAAGGGCGGCGGCGGCAAACAGCGACTCACCGTTGGTAATGGCGGTTCGGAGCGAGATTCAACAGGCCGCCGCCGCCCAGGCGGCCATCGAGGAACTTCTGCAACAGGCCCGTGCCTATCGCGTCCAGGGGCTTCTGGTCACGCCGCCGGGAGAAAACGCCGCCGAACTCTATAACCGGGTACTGGCGACCGCTCCCGACAACGCCCTGGCCCGGCAGGGCCTGAGCGAGGTGACCTCGCAACTCTTGAGCCAGGCGGCCCGGATGCTCGAGCGCGACCAGTTCGCCGCCGTGGGGAGCCTGCTCGACCAGGCCTCCGCCGCCGGCGTCGAATCCGGGCCGCTACTGGAAATCAAGACGCGGCTGGAGGAGAGGATGGCGGCGCTGACGATGGTCACCACCAATCTGCAGGAGGCGGAGGCGCTGCTCCGGCAGGGGTTCGTGACCGAGCCCCCCGAACAGAACGCGGTGTCGCTGTTGCGGGAGGTGGAACGTCTCGACCCCGGCAACGAGCGCGCGGAAGCGTTGCTCGGGCAGGCAGCCGCCCGCCTGGTGGAGGTGGCCATGGAGGCCCATTCCGCGGGTCTCGAGGACGAGGCCAAGCAATACCTGGAACTGGCCCTCACGGTTACGCCGGACGTGCCGGCGTGGCGCGCCCTTCGAGAATCCTGGGAGTAGACATGAGCGTACGCATTCCATTCCGCCGCGACCTGGCGTTCACCTACGGCGAAATCGCGGAAGTGGCGCCGGGTATACGGCGGGTTATAGCCAGGAACCCGAGCCCCTTCACCCTGTACGGTACGGGCACCTATATCCTCGGCCGCGGCAATGTGGCGGTCATCGACCCCGGGCCGGCCGACGATGCGCACATTGCCGCACTGCTCGAAGGCCTGAACGGCGAGGCGATCACCCATCTCCTGGTGACTCACACCCACATGGATCATTCCCCCGGCTGTCGCCTGTTGCAGGAGCATACCGATGCGAAGACCTACGCGTACGGACCCCACGGCGCGGGCAAGCTGGAACGGGGCGTTCCGGTCGAAGAGGGTGGCGACATGGACTTTCGGCCGGACTGGAAAGTGCGCCACGGCGATGTGATTCACGGCGACGGCTGGTCAGTGGAGTGTGTTTATACCCCCGGTCACACCTCCAATCACATCTGCTACCAGTTGCAGGGAGAACGCGTACTGTTTACCGGCGACCATGTCATGGGGTGGTCGACCAGTATCATTTCCCCGCCGGACGGCGATATGGCCGCCTACCTGTCGAGCCTGGAACTGCTGCTGGAGCGGGATGACCGCATCTTCCGGCCGACCCACGGGCCCTGCGTCGAGGACCCAAAGCCCCTGGTTTCCGCCTTCATCGCCCATCGACGGGAGCGGGAAAGCCAGATCCTCGATTGCATCGGTAACGGCGTATTCAGAATCGAGGAAATGGTGCCGCTCATGTATACCGGCCTGCCGGAGTTCATGTATCCCGCGGCGGCCCGCAGCGTACTGGCGGCAACGGTTTACCTTGTGGAGAACGGAACGCTGGCGACCGAGGGCGACCCCGACCTCGCCAGCGTCTACCGCCTGGCCTGAGCGGCTTTCGCGTCGGAGGTGTTCTCGCCGGCTGTCGTGATATTCACACGGCCGGGGGCATCCCTGGCCACGGGCAACTGCACCATGATGGCAACGCCGCTGCCGTCCGCCAGGTTCAGCGCGCGCACGTGGCCGCCGTGGTGCTCGGCAATGACCCGCACCACGTAGAGGCCGAGGCCGAAATGCATGTGGCTGTGCGGGCCCCGGTGCGTCACCATGGAGTCGAAGAGCGACTCCCGGGACTTCTCCGGCAGGATGGGACCCCGGTTGGCCACCGTTATCTGCAGGTAGCCGCGATTCGTGTCGAGTTGCACGGTCACGGGGCTGTCGGTCCGATGGAAGTCGATGGCGTTGTCGACGATCTTGTCGAGCATCTGCTCGATGCGGTGGTCGGAGACCCGGGCGTATGCGGGCGCTCCCGCGCCCCGGTAGACGAATTCGCACCGGGGGTGGCTGAGACGGCAATTGGCCACGTAGCTCTCCAGGAGTTGCCGGATGTCGACCAGTTCCAGTTCCTCGGTTTCCAGCGACTCCTCCAGGCTGGCCGCATCGGCCAGGTTCTGGACGATGGCGCCGATGCGCATCACGCCGCGCCTGGCGCTGTCAAGGTACTTGCTTTCCCGAACTTCGGGATGCTGTTCGGCGAGGTTCTGCAGGGAGGTGCTCAGGGTATTCAGGGGGTTGTTGATTTCATGGCGCAGGGTGCGGGGCATGTTTTCCAGGAAGGTGCTGTGCTGGTGCAGCTTCGAGAGCATTTCGGAGACGCTGCGCGACAGGTCGCCGATCTCGTCGCCGGAGGACATCTCGCTCTGCAGCGTGCTGGTTCTGAGCCGCCCCCGGGCATCGATGGCGGCGCTCGCCTCCCGGCGGAGGTTGCGGATCCGCCAGGCGAGCCGGCCCGCAAAGCCCACCATCGCAAGCAGTACGGCGAAGAGGCTCGCCACGGAGACCAGGATCACCTGCTCGAGGGCCGAACGCTGGAAGCTCATGATGTCGTCGATGTTCTGCTCGACGACCACGGTGCCGATGACCTGGTCCCGTGAGACGATGGGATGTGCCGCGGTGATGATCTCCAGCGACTCATCGACCGTCTGGCGTATGACCTGGGGGTCGCCGTCCAGGGATGCGGCAATGATCTCGCTGGCGATGCCCTCCGGGTCGCCGGGGATGTCCGCTTGCGGGTCCCAGCGCTCGAACATGCTGAACCGGTGCAGCAGCGGGCGAATGGCTTCGAAACCATCCTCGATGAAAGCCATCAGCGAATTGCGCGGTTCGCCGGCCACCGCGGTGGTGTGTGCGCCCGTCTCGGCCCGGACTCGCTGTTCCGCATCGATGACGAGGATGCGGGCGCCGGAATAGCCGAGCCCCTCGATGATGTTCAGCACTTCCGGTGAGCGCAGAACCACCAGGTCGAAGCTTTCCTTGCCGGCGGTGGGCAGGGTCTGCACAAGTGCGGCGACGTCTCGCGTGAAAGGGTCGTCCACGTCGGCCACCGATACGCCGAAATAGCGCCGGGACCCCAGCAGTTCGAGCGGCAGGCGGAACTCCATGGCCCAGCCCGCTTCGGTGGGTTCCATGAAGCCCTGAATCGCGGTCTCCGGCGCCCCGGTGGTGGCGAACCGCCAGTCGCCGTCCATGGCGTAGGCGGTGACGGCCCCGGCTTCGGTGAACACCAGGCTCACGCGCCCGTCGTTGCCGTCGGGGCGAATGAAGGAAAGGCGAACCTGGTCGGCGCTGTCCAGGCGCAGGTAGTCCGGGTTTCGATACACCAGATCCGGATCCCGCACGCGCAGATAGAGGTATAGCTGTCCGGCCCGTTCGCCCAGCAGAAGCTGGAACGAGGCGTCTCCCACATCCTGCCCGGCGCCGAATGAGAGCAGCTTCTCCTCCAGGTCTTCCCCCCAGTCCTCCAGGCGGCCGTCGAGCCGGACGTTGTTCCGCAGGGGGTGCGCGAACAGGGTCTCGTAGTCCTCGATGGTCACGGGCAGGTCGTTGAACAGGTCTTCCCTTCCATTGAAGAGGGTAGAGATGCCTTCCGCCATCAGGAGCTGGGCATGGGACTGGCCCTGGACCAGCAGGCGCTCCATCTCCACGAGCTGGCGATAGCTGAACCAGGGCACGATCAAGAGCGTCAGGCCGAGCAGGATCAGCTTGGTGCCGAGCCTGGGGCCCCGGATGCGGCGAAAGATCTTCACGGACGCCACCAGCGGTAGCCGAACCCGTATTCGCTCTTGATGCCCGCGAAAGCGCTGTCCACCTTCTCGAATTTCTTGCGGATGTTGCGCATGTGGGTATTGATGGTGTTGTTGGTCACCAGGCTCTGCATGGTGGCGTTCATCAGCGACTCGTAGCTGACAGCGTGGCCCGGTTGGCGCACCAGTTTCGCCAGCATCCGGAACTCGGTGCCGGAGAGGTCGATGCGATGGCCCTTCCAGGATACCAGGAGCGCTTCCTGATCGATGGTGAGATCGCCCACGTGTTTGGCCGTGGGACTCTCCTGTTCGGAATGCTCGGAGCGTACCTCGTTGATGCGCAGGAGCGAGGAAATGCGCTCGGCCAGGTAATCGAGGGAGATGGGTTTGGGAAGGTAGTCCCAGGCGCCGAGGCGCAGGCCCGATATCTTGTCGATCTCGTCAATGCGTTCGGTGAGAAAGATCACGGGAAGCGACGGCGACTTGCCGAGCAGCGCCCGGCAGAGCTGAAAACCCGCGTCGACCTCATCGCCCAGGATGATGTCGAGAATGACCAGGTCCGGCAGGCGATTGTTCATTCCCACAAGCGCTTCTTCGCGGCTGCCGTAGGCGACCACCTCGTAACCCTTCTTGGTGATGGCGTCCGCGTAATTGGCGCGCTGGTCCGGATCGTCTTCGACGATGGCGATGCTCTTGGCCATCCGAGCCTCCTTGAACTCCCGCCAATTCTAGCGGAATCGGCCAGCGCCAAAAAATGCGTGGTCCGGCGCCGTCTCGCCCGCATCGGCGCTACGCCGGACTTCCCCGCGGGCTGCTAGAATCGCCGGGGAGACCCATCTAGGGGGAGACTGAAATTTGAACGGGAAATACGAGGCCGGCCTCGGCAAGCGCCGCGCGAACTACACGCCGCTTTCGCCGGTTTCCCTGATCCGGAGAACGGCCCGTGTCCATCCCGACCATGCCGCCGTGCACTATGGCGGCGTCAGCCGTTCCTGGAGTGAGACCTACGCGCGATGCGCATCGCTGGCGGCGGCGTTGCGGTCCAGGGGCGCGGGCTCGGAGTCGACGGTCGCTGCACTGTTGCCCAATACGCCCGCCGCCGTTGAAATGGCGTTCGGGGTGCCGATGTCCGGGGCGGTGCTCAACATGATCAATACACGCCTTGATGCGGCCGGAGTGGCCTTCATTCTCGACCATGGAGAAGCCGAGTTCTTCGTGGTCGACTCGGGTCTGGCCGAGATTGCGGCGGAGGCGCTGTCGCTTGCCGCCGTTCAGCCGGTGATCATCTACGTGCATGACCCGGCGGCGCCCGGAGAGGAACCCGAGGGCGCCCTGGAGTACGAATCGCTGCTGGCGGAAGCGGACCCGATGCGCGACGCGGACATGGCGCCCGGCGATGAGTGGGACGCCATCGCACTGAACTACACCTCGGGCACCACGGGGAACCCGAAAGGCGTTGTCTACCATCACCGGGGCGCGTACCTGAACGCGCTCGCCAACGCCATTGAGTGGACCCTGCCTCATCATCCCCGCTATCTATGGACGCTGCCGATGTTTCATTGCAACGGCTGGTGCTTCCCCTGGACGGTGACGGCGATGGCGGGTACCAACATCTGCCTGCGCGCCCCGGCCGCGGAGAACATCCTGGCGGCCATCGCCGAGTCGGGGGTAACCCATTTGTGCGGTGCACCCATCGTGCTCAACATGGCGACAACCGAGGCGGAGAATCGCGGAATCTCCCTCGACAGGCCGGTTGAGGTCATGACAGCCGGATCGGCGCCCCCGGCCGCCGTGCTGAAACGCGCCGAAGCGGTCGGATTCCGCATCACCCATGTGTACGGGCTCACCGAAGTCTACGGTCCGGCGGCCATATGCGCCTGGAAGCCGGATTGGGACGAACTGCCCGCCACCGAGAGAGCGGCCCTCAAGGCGCGGCAGGGCGTGAACTACACCGTGCTCGAAGAGCTGAGTGTCCGTCATCCCGAAACCCTCGAACCGGTCGAACCCGATGGCGAGCAGATGGGCGAGGTGATGTTCCGCGGCAATGTGGTGATGAAGGGCTACCTGAAGAACGGCCCCGCTACCGAGGAGGCGTTCGCCGGCGGTCATTTCCGCTCGGGCGACCTTGCGGTGATGCATCCGGACGGCTACATCCAGCTCAAGGACCGATCAAAGGACATCATCATCACCGGCGGCGAGAACGTTTCGTCCATCGAAGTGGAGGGCGTGATCTACCAGCACCCGGCGGTGAGCGAGGCGGCGGTGGTGGCGGCGCCCGACGAGCGCTGGGGAGAGACGCCGGCAGCCTTTGTCGAACTGAAGGAAGGACGCACCGCGACAGCGTCCGAACTGATCGCGTTCTGCCGCGAGCGGCTCGCCCATTTCAAATGTCCCCGGCTTGTCGTGTTCCGCGACCTGCCCAAAACGTCCACCGGGAAGATCCAGAAATTCGTCGTTCGGCGGTGGGCCGCGGATCTCGACGGGGAGGAGCGGCGGCAGGCATCCGGGTAAACGACGGCGCGATCGGACGTCCCGACGGTTTCGGTGCGACGCCAGACTTTCGCCACGGGCTCGCATGGAACAAATCTTCAACTCATTGTTTTGAATGGATATTTTTTTTCACCGGATTTTTAACAGTTCCTTCGATTCGGCTCCGAGAGCAGGTATGCGGTACGGGTATCCGGCACGCCAAGCGGACGCGTTGTCTTG
>CAZWZH010000248.1:0-20819 GCA_964638775.1 uncultured Pseudomonadales bacterium | reverse complement strand
CTGCTGGACTGGTGCGAACGGGCACCGTCCTGGCAGGAAGAGCGCATTTGCATGTTCGGCCGGGTGCGAACCGTGCCCCGGCTCGTGAGCTGGTACGGCGACGCCGGCATCGCTTACCGGTACTCGGGGCTGGATCACAGGGGGCGCGGCTGGCCCGATGCCCTGGGCGGGTTGCGGCTGGCGCTCAGCGAACGGTTCGTGCCCGGCCTCAACTTCGTGCTGCTCAACCGATACCGTAACGGTCGCGATTGCATGGGATGGCATCGCGACGATGAAAGGGCGATGGGCGAAGACGTGGTTTCGGTCAGCCTGGGCGCCACCCGGCGGCTGCGGCTCGAGGCTGGCGACGGGACCGTGGCGCTGGACCTCGAGCACGGGTCGGTCCTCGTGTTCGACAGCGGCCTCCGGCATACGCTGGTTCGAACGCGGCGCCCGGTCGGTCAACGGATCAACCTGACGTTCCGGCGAATCGATGCTGCGTAACACCCTCGGCGTGCCCTGCAGGGCCGACCGGCTCATCGTCGCACGCAACGACGAGCAACTGTTCTCGGCGCTACGGCGCCACCAGAGCGACCTGGTCCTGCTCGGGGGCTGCAGCAACGTCGTGCTCCCCCGACGATTGAGGCGGCCCGTCTGTCTGGTCTCTACGCGAGGCATCGACATCCGGCGGGACGGGGACAGATTCCTGGTGACCGCCAAGGCAGGGGAAAACTGGCATGGACTGGTCAAACGGACCCTCGGGCAGGGGCTGTTCGGGCTGGAAAACCTCGCCCTCATCCCGGGCAGCGTCGGCGCCGCGCCGATACAGAACATCGGCGCCTACGGTGTAGAACTCGCGCAGCGGACGGAATCCGTACGAGTGTTCGACCGCATTGAAGGGGAGGTGAAGCGCCTTGCGCCGGAACAATGCCGATTCGGGTACAGGACCAGCATGTTCAAGTCGCACCCCGGGCGCTATGCGGTTCTCGACGTGACCCTGTGCCTGGACCGCAGCGCGAGACCGGTGCTGGGCTATCCGGACGTACAACGGGAACTGCGCAGGCTCGGCTGGCCGGACCCGAGCCCCAGGCGGGTCGCGGAGGTGGTCGTCAGGGTCAGGCGGCGCAAGCTGCCCGACCCGCGCCTGTGGGGAAACGTCGGCAGCTTTTTCAAGAATCCCGTGGTCGCGGCCGATGAGGCGGAGCGAATCGCCAGGTCGGTGCCCGGCCTGGTGCGGCATGCGTTCGGCTCCGGCGTGAAGCTGGCAGCCGCCCAGCTCATCGACCTGTGCGGGTGGAAGGGCTACCGCGCGGGCGCCGTGGGCGTCTGGCACCGGCAACCGCTGGTGCTCGTGAACCGGGGCCGGGCGTCGGGCGACGACTTCCTCGCCCTGGCGCGAACGCTTCGCGAATCCGTCCTGGAGCGATTCCGTGTTCCGCTGGAACTGGAACCTACCGTGGTGAGCGATTCAGGCGCCGTCTGACTCGCCGGTGCCCAACGACGCTTCGAGCTGGCGCCGCCGAACTTCGCGCGGATCGTTCGCCGCGCGCTGCCGTGGTCGCGGTTCGGCGGGCGGAGGCTCCGAGGCGCCCGGCTGCACCGAATCCGCCGGCGCCGCCTCGGCTTCCGAGGCGCCCTTGTTTCGCGCGTCGTCCCGCTCAACCGATTCGGAACCGCCGCCGGCTCCGCGGGGCTCGCCGACCGGCGTTTCTGCGGGCGCGGGCTGTGCGCTGCCTGTTGCGGCCGGATCCGGTTGCGCCATGGGTTCGCCTGGGCCCGTATCGGCGGGGGCTACGGGTTCGGGCGACGAAACGGCGGTGGCCTGCGCTGCCGTTGCCGCAGGTTCTGTGGCTTTGGCATCCTGCTTGCCTGCAACGGCCCGGGTCGTCGGCGAACTGTCCGACTGCTCGGCGATTTTCCCGCGATCACGACGTGGACGGCGCTTGCTTTGCGCAAGGGCGTCGTCGCTGGGCTTGCGGTCCTTGGGCGGACGCCGCTCGCTGCCGGCATCCGCGGCTGCGGGCTTCTCGCCGCCGTCCCGCCCACGCCGCCTGGTGCCGCCGGATTGTGCGTCTGACCTGGTGCCGGGCCTCTTGCCGGATTTTCTCCCGCCTTTTCGTCCATCGCCCCTGCGACGTTCCTCCTGGCCCGCGGCGCGTGCTTTTTCCTTCGGGCGTTTCGAATCGGCGCGCTGATTTCGTCCTGATCGGTTCCGCGATCTCGGGCGACCTGCCGAGGCAGCATCGCCGCCGTCGCCTGACTGTCGCCGGCCCACGGCTCGAGCCGGTTCCCCGGCAGGCTCCCCGAGGCCTTCCGAGAACAGGCTCGTGACGATCTTCTTGAGCAAGCCGGGCTCGCCTTTGGCAGCCCGCGCGCGCCGGGCCCTGGGCCCGGGCGCCGGAGAGGCCGGCTGGATCGGCTGCACCGCGGCGCGTTCCCGGGCGGGCTCGGCGGGGCCTTCGCCCGACGCCGCTTCGCCTACCTGGTTGTCGATCTCGGTCAGTTCGTAGCTCGGCACATCGATCTCGCCTACCGCCCGGTCGTCGCGGATGCGCTGCACTTCGTACTGGGGCGTTTCCATGTTGACGTTCGGTACGATCACGATGTGCGTATCGGTTCGGCGTTCGATCTCCGCGACGTCCTGGCGCTTCTCGTTCAGCAGGTAGGCGGCGATGTTCAGCGGCACGAGAGCGCGCACCATGGAACTGCGCTCCTTGAGTGACTCTTCCTCCATGACCCGCAGGATCGCCAGGGCCAGGGACTTGATGTCCCGGATCCGTCCCTGGCCGCTGCAGCGTGGGCAGGCCTCGGTGGTGAGTTCCACCAGGGAGGGCCTGAGACGCTGCCTGGACATCTCCAGCAGGCCGAACCGGGAGATGCGGCCAAGCTGGACGCGCGCCCGGTCCTGTTCGAGGGCCTCGCGCATCCGGTTCTCGACGGCCCGCTGGTTCTTGACGCTCGACATGTCTATGAAGTCGATGACGATCAGGCCGCCCATGTCGCGCAGCCGCAACTGGCGGGCGATCTCGTCCGCCGCTTCGAGGTTGGTGTTCAGCGCGGTCTCCTCGATGTCGGCGCCCTTGGTCGCGCGGGCCGAGTTGATGTCGATGGATACGAGCGCCTCGGTGGGATCGATCACGATGGAACCGCCGGACGGGAGCTTGACCGTATGCCTGAAGGCGCTCTCGATCTGGCTCTCGATCTGGTAACGGCTGAACAGCGGAACCGCCTCGTCGTAGTAGCGCGTGCGGTTCTTGTAGTGGGGCATGACGTCGTCGATGAAGGTGCGGGCCTGTTCGTAGGCCTCGCGGCTGTCGATGAGCAGTTCGCCGACGTCCTTGCGCAGGTTGTCGCGGATGGCCCTCAGGATCACGTTGTTCTCGGCATAGAGCAGCTTGGGCGCCTTTTCCCGTTCGCCGGCGGACTTGATGGCCTCCCAGAGTTGCAGGAGGTACTCCATGTCCCAGTTGAGTTCCTCGCTGCCCCGGCCGACGCCCGCCGTGCGGACGATGAGGCCCATGCCCTGCGGAATGTCGAGTTGCGAGAGAATCTCCCGCAACTCGTCGCGGTCTTCGCCCTCTATGCGGCGGGAGACGCCGCCGGCCCGCGGATTGTTGGGCATGAGCACCAGGTAGCGGCCTGCCAGGCTGATGAACGTGGTGAGGGCGGCGCCCTTGGTGCCCCGCTCTTCCTTGTCGACCTGAACGACGAGTTCCTGGCCTTCCGAGACCGCATCCTGAATCTGCAGGCGGCCGTCGTCGGGGCGATTGCTGAAATACCGGGCGGCGATCTCCTTCAGGGGCAGGAAGCCGTGCCGGGAAGCGCCGAACTCGACGAACGCCGCTTCGAGGCTGGGCTCGACGCGGGTGATCCTGGCCTTGTAGATGCTGGCTTTCTTCTGTTCACGGGCACGGTTCTCGATGTCGAAGTCGTAAAGTTTTTGGCCGTCCACCAGGGCGACACGCACCTCTTCCGGTTGCGTTGCGTTGATGAGCATTCTTTTCATGCTTGGTTCCTTGTCGGCGCGCGATAACCGCCCGACCGGAAACGGGAAACGAGAGCGAACATGAGACCGAACAGAAAAGACGCGCACGAAGGCGCGGCCCTTCAGCCTGGGTGATTCCGGAGGTGTTGCTGCCAGATCTGCCCGATGAGGGCACGGTATCGGCAGGGTGTCGGGCTATCGGGCCCTTTCCTTCCTGCTATCGTCACTGCTCACTTGTACCGGGCCCGGCCGGTATTGCGTAAATCCGTCCGTACCCTGCAAATCCGTTCCAGTCATGCCTCGCCTGCAAACAGGCGTATCGGCAACGCGCTGGTTTAAACTCGTCGTTACGTTCTTCCAAGTCGACTCTCATCGATGTCGACCGGCGCCTCGCGAGGGTTCCCCCCGTCTGCAATCGACCGGCTGGTTCGATCCGGATGTTTGACACCGGAAAGTGAGCGCCGGCATGGGGCTGTGTCATGCGCCCGGGGATTTTCGGCTACGCCGCAAACGGGTATGGTCTTCCCGCGAAGGCGGCGGCATCTTAGCAGCGTTATCCAAGTCCTTCAATCGACGGGAAATTTTGAGTCGAGGCGGATGGGGCCCAGCGTTACCTACATCGATATTGAAAACCCGGGCCAGCGCATAGACAACTGGCTGAACCGGGAGTTGAAGGCAGTGCCCAGGGCGCGCATCTACCGGATGCTGCGCCGCGGCGAGGTGCGCGTGAACGGCGGCCGCGTCAAGCCCACCTACCGGTTGCAGGCCGGTGACCGGGTGCGGGTGCCGCCGGTGCGTACCGGCCGCCGGCTGCCGACACCGACCCGGAACGAGGGGCTCGGCAGGTTGCTCCGCGAGGCTGTCCTGTACGAAGACGACGGGCTTCTGATCCTTGACAAACCGGCAGGCCTCGCGGTGCACGGAGGCAGCGGGGTTTCCTTCGGTCTGATCGAAACCTTGCGGGCGGCGCGTTCGGAACGCTTCCTGGAGCTGGGTCATCGCCTGGACCGCGAAACCTCGGGTTGCCTGATTGTCGCCAAGTCCCGCGCCGCGCTGAAGCAACTGCACGCCCTGCAGCGCACACGCGAGGTGCGCAAGACCTACGAGCTCCTGGTTGCGGGGCGTTGGCCTCGGCAACTCAATGCCGTGGATCTCCCGTTGCACCGTTACCTGACCCCGGGCGGCGAACGGCGGGTGCGGGTGGCCGCGCTCGGCAAACCGGCGCGGACGACCTTCAGCCGTGTCAGGGTCGCCGCTTCCGCAAGCTGGCTGCGGGCGTGGCTGCACACGGGCCGGACGCACCAGATTCGCGTTCATGCGGCTTCGTCGGGCCATCCCGTACTCGGAGACGACAAGTACGGTACCGATGCGTCGGCGTCCCCGTCTGAAGCAGGCGGCGTCCGACGCCTGTGTCTGCATGCGGCCCGACTGAGCTTCGATTGGGAACGCACTGCCTTGAGCGTGGATGCGCCCACGCCTCCGCTTTTTGCGGAGGCATGGGCGCGTCTGTCGAGTCATCGATAGAATAATTATTATTAAAATTAATCCTTTATGATGTATTCCCAGAATTGACGCAAGTATTGGGTGCGTTGGTGTCGTTGCTGCGCTCCGGATCCGGGCGCAGCGGGTCCAGCCCGGCTCGGCGGAGCATTCGGGAAAGACGGATCAACGGCAGGCCGATCAGTGCGTTGGGATCGTCGCTCGCAATCGACTCGACGAGGGTGACCCCGAGCCGCTCGGAACGGAACGATCCGGCACAGCCGTAGGGCTGCTCGCGATCGACGTAGGCGGCGATTTCCGTTTCGGCCAAACCGCGGAAAGACACCCGGGTTTCATCGAGTTCGAGTTCGTCGCCGCCGCGGGGGTCGACCACGCAAATGCCGGTGAGGAAGCTGACGTTCCGACCGGACATCAGGCCGAGTTGTTCAATGGCGGCCGCCCGGTCCCCGGGTTTGCCGAGGATGACGGATGCCGGCTGTTGCGGAATCACCGCAACCTGGTCGGAGCCGACAACGACGGCTCCCGGAAAGCGCGGTGCGACGGCCCTTGCCTTTGCTCGGGACAGCCTGGCGACGAGGTCCGCGGGGCTTTCCCCGGGCAGCGGAGTCTCGTCCAGCGCGGGGGCCGCCGCTTCGAAAGGTATCCCGAGGCGTGCCAGCAGTTCCCGGCGATGGGGCGAGGACGAGGCAAGAACCAGTTCGATCACGGGTCGGGATTCGGGAACGGTGAATCCGAGCATACCTTTACAGTGCCATGACGTGTACCTATGATGCGCGCCCTTGCAGCCGCGGAGCGCGGGGTAAAACCTTCGCGGGAAAACGCAGTGGCACAACCGAGCGCTGACGAACGCCTGCCACTGGTGACGTTGGCGGCACGCCGGGCCGTCATCGAACGGCTGGTCGACTGCCGCGGACTGGCCCGCTTCGGCGCGCTCTGCAAATCGGACGGAAACGTTCGGGTGCGGCTCTCGTTCGGCCGCAATGACGAGGGCGGCATCCGCATCGAGGGAACGCTGAGTGTTCCGGTAACCGTGGATTGCCAGCGGTGTCTCGAAGCGGTGCCGGTCGATCTTGACACGGACTTCGCCGTGGTCGCCGTCACCGGCGAGGCCGATGCGGCACGGCTGGGCGCCGGTGGCGATGTCCTTGAACTCGGGACAGGCGAGCCGACGCTGGCCGATGTGATCGAGGATGAACTGATATTGGCGCTGCCCCAGCGGCCATGCGCCAGGCGGGATTGCGAGAAGGCGCCGCCTTTCGCCTATCCGCCGGAGAACGAGTGCGGAGACAACCCTTTCGGGGCCTTGGCCGCGCTGAAGAAGGATAACTAGCCCCACCCAATCGTGCATGGGTCGGGCCCAAGGCGATCTGGAGGAAGACCTGCATGGCCGTTCAACAGAACAGGACAACCCGCTCCCGCCGCGGCAAGCGGCGTTCCCACGACAGCCTGAAGAAGCCGGCGCTGTCCATCGATCCGACCACGGGCGAAACCCACCGGCGCCACCACGTCACCGCCGACGGCTTCTACCGCGGGCGGCACGTCGTCAACCGCGAGGAGTAAGCCGGCGCGCTGAGGCGATCCGGCAGCCGTCCGAATGTCCTGCGGTTTCGTCTTTCCCGGGCAGGGCTCCCAGTTTGTCGGCATGCTCGGCGATGTCGCCGGGGCCCATGAATCCGTCCGGCGCCGTTTCGAGGAGGCGGGCGATGCGATCGGCATCGACCTCTGGGGAATTGTCCACAACGGAGAGGATGCGGCACTGGCCGGCACCGCCGTGGCCCAACCCGCCCTGCTGACCTCAAGCTTTGCCCTGTGGGAGATCTGGCAGCGCAGCGGAGGCGCCCGGCCGGTGGCCATGGCGGGCCACAGCCTGGGCGAGTACTCGGCCCTGGTTTGCGCCGGTGCCTTCGAATTTGCCGATGCCGTCCGGCTGGTCCACCGGCGGGGCCGGCTCATGCAGGAAGCGGTGCCGAGGGGCCGGGGCGCCATGGCGGCGATTCTCGGTCTCGATGCCCCGGACGTGGAGTCCTGCTGTGAGCAGTCCGAAGGGGTGGTAACGGCGGCCAATTACAACGCACCGGGCCAGACCGTCATTGCCGGTGAGGCGTCGGCGGTGGAACGGGCCGTGGCGCGGTGCAAGGCCGCGGGCGCACGCCGCGCCGTGCTGCTCGACGTGAGCGGCCCGTTTCATTGCGAACTCATGGCCCCCGCCGGCAGGCGATTCGCCGAAACCCTGGAGGCGACGGCCATCCGCCTTCCGGACATCGAAGTCTTCCATAATGTCGATGCGCGGGTGGCCGCTTCGGTTGCCGCCATCCGGCAGAACCTGCTCGCGCAGCTCACCACCCCGGTGTTCTGGATCGACTGCGTGCGCGCACTCCAGGCGCTCGGGGTCGATGCCCTGGTTGAGTGCGGGCCCGGCAAGGTGCTCAGCGGGCTGGCGAGGCGCATCGACCGATCCCTGCAGGCCTCGGCAATCGGTGACCTGAACGGGCTGAGCGCCGCACTGGAGTCCACAGCTTGAACGGGCCGGCAGACCGGGTCGCCCTGGTTACCGGCGCGTCCCGGGGTATCGGAGCGGGCATCGCCCGGCTGCTTGCCTCCCGCAACCTCCGGGTCATCGGCACGGCCACCACCGATGCCGGCGCGGCGCGCATCGACCAAGTCCTGGGGCCCTCAGTGGTGGGCCGTCGCCTGGACATCGGCGACCCGGAGGACGTCGACCGGTTCTTTGCCGGGATCAGCGACGGTCCGGGCATGCCGCTGGTGCTGGTCAACAACGCGGGAATCACCCGGGACAACCTGATGCTGCGCATGACGCCGGAACAGTGGAGCGAGGTGATCGACACCAACCTGAGCGGCCTGTACCGCGTCACCAGGCCCGTATTGCGCGGCATGCTGCGTGCGCGCTGGGGCCGGGTCGTGAATGTCAGTTCGGTGGTTGCCAGAATCGGCAACCCCGGCCAGACGAACTATGCGGCCTCCAAGGCTGGGGTCGAGGGATTCACCCGTTCCCTGGCCCAGGAGGTTGCTTCCCGCGGCATCACCGTCAATGCCGTCGCCCCCGGCTATATCGGCACCGACATGACGGCCGAACTCACCGGCAGCCAGGCCGACGACCTGCTGGGACGCATTCCCCTGGGCCGTATGGGCACCGCCTCGGACATTGCCGAAGCAGTCGCTTTCCTGGTGAGCGACGCCGCCGGATACATCACCGGCGAGACGTTGCACGTCAATGGCGGGCTGCATGTGGCCTGAGGCGGCGACGGCCCGCTGAGTCTCAGAAATCAACGTCTTGCGGCTGTGTTGAGGCACTGTTTCCGGGCAGTTCGGACGCCGGTGCGTTACCTTGAACTGCCCCGGTCGCATCTATAGAATGCGCGCTCCGCTCTGCCCCCCAGTAACCGGATTGGGAGACATCAATCAGCATGAGCAGTGTCGAAGAACGGGTCAAGAAGCTTATTTGCGAACAACTTGGCGTAAAGGAGGAAGAGGTCAAGGATGAAGCCTCTTTCGTTGAAGATCTCGGTGCGGATTCACTCGACACGGTCGAGCTGGTAATGGCTCTCGAAGAGGAATTCGAAACCGAAATTCCCGACGAGGAAGCCGAGAAGATCACGACCGTTAAGGAAGCCATCGGCTACATTCTCGCCCACCAGTAGGCGGGGCCGCCTCATCCATATCCCCGAAGGCCCCGCCGAATCGACAGTCCCGGCAGGAGCATGACAAAGCGCAGAGTGGTTATCACCGGGCTGGGCGCCATCTCGCCCCTCGGAAACAGCGTTGAAGATGCCTGGCGCAACGCCGTCGCGGGAACGAGCGGCGTTGGCCCGCTCGACAAGTTCGACACCGAGGGCTACCCCGTCACCATCGCCGCCCAGGTGAAGGGCTTCGAGGCGGATCGCTACATGGAGCGCAAGGAAGTGCGCCGCCGGGATGCCTTCATCCAGTACGGCATCGCCGC
This sequence comes from uncultured Pseudomonadales bacterium, assembly GCA_964638775.1. GTDB lineage: Bacteria > Pseudomonadota > Gammaproteobacteria > Pseudomonadales > Azotimanducaceae > Azophilus. The sequence continues at coordinate 11,394 of CAZWZH010000248.1, read as the reverse complement.
GGGGGTCCAGGCGATCGAAGACGCGGGCCTGCCCCGGGAACCCGACGACGCCCATCGCTACGGGATCGCCGTCGGGTCCGGGATCGGCGGCCTGCAGACCATCGAGGACACCCACTCGGTTCTGATCAACCGCGGCCCGCGGCGCATTTCGCCCTTTTTCATACCCGCAACCGTCGTCAACATGGTAAGCGGCAACCTGTCCATCATGTACGGCTACACCGGCCCCAACCTGGCGCTTGCCACCGCGTGCACCACGGGAACCCACAGCATCGGCCTGGCGGCGCGGCTCATTCAGCACGGCGACGCCGATGTCATGGTCGCCGGCGGCTCCGAGTACGGTACGTCGCCGATCACCGTCGCCGCGTTCGCCACCATGAAAGCGCTTTCGACGCGCAACGACGACCCCGAAGCCGCCAGCCGGCCCTGGGACAGGGACCGGGACGGCTTCGTGCTCGGCGAGGGCGCCGGCGTCGTGGTGCTGGAAGAGTACGAACGCGCCCGTCGGCGGGGTGCGGACATCTACGCGGAGTTGCTCGGGTTCGGAATGAGCGGGGACGCCCACCACATCACCAGTCCGCTGGAAAGCGGCGCCGGCGGCATCGCCTGCATGGAGAACGCACTGCGCGATGCCGGCATGGCCCCGCAAACGGTCGACTACATCAATGCGCACGGCACCTCCACGCCCCTGGGCGATGTGGCCGAAACCAAGATGATCAAGCACGTGTTCGGGTCCGACACGGACGTCGCGATCAGTTCCACGAAGTCGATGACCGGGCATCTGCTCGGCGCCGCGGGTTCGGTGGAGGCGATATTCACCATCATGGCCATCCGCGACCAGGTTTGCCCGCCGACCATCAACCTGGAAAACCCCGGGGAAGAATGCGATCTCGACTACGTGCCGAACGAGGCACGGGAGATGCCCCTCAAGGTGGGCTTGAGCAACTCCTTCGGCTTCGGCGGCACCAACGGCACGGTCGTCTTCGGCGCCGTTTGAATCGGGCAGAATGCCAGTGAGCGGGATGCGCGCCTGGATCGGCATCCTGCTTGTCGTTGCGGCCGCTTGCGGCTGGTTTACCTGGTCGCTTTATCAATGGTGGACATCGCCGTTGAGCATCGACGAGGCGGGTACGGTCGTTGTCAGGGAGGGCGACACGGTCGGCGACCTGGCCAGGCGGATGGAGCGGGCCGGGCAGCTCGGCCACCCGCGCCGGCTGCGCTGGACCACGCAGATCGCTGGGCTTGCCGGTGCCCTCAAGGTCGGCGAATACGTGGTAACGCCCGGCGACTCACCGGAGCGGCTCATGTCGCGCATCGTTGCCGGAGACGTGATCTCCTACCGGTTCCGGATCGTCGAGGGCGCGCGAATCGCGACAGTGCTCGCGGAGCTGGCCGATCACCCCAGAATCGGCCAGACACTGCAAGGCGTCGCGCCGGCGGCGCTGCTGACGGTTCTGGGCGTTGACGGGGCGGCGGGGACGAGTCACGGTGAGGGCTGGTTCTTTCCGGATACCTATCGCTACGTGGCGGGAGACGAAGACCGGGAACTGCTCATGCGGGCTCATCGGAAGATGCGCAGCGAACTCGGCACGGCCTGGGCGGGCCGCGCCGCCGGGCTGCCCTACCGGACGCCCTACGAGGCGCTGACGGTTGCATCGATCGTGGAGAAGGAAACCGGTCGGAAGGCCGACCGGGCGGACATCAGCCAGGTGATCGCCGCGCGTCTCGACAGCGACATGCGGCTGCAGGTGGACCCCACCGTAATCTACGGTCTCGGCGAGGCGTTCGACGGCAATCTGACCCGAGCCCACCTGAGGCAGCCCACGCCCTACAACACCTACGTGCACAAGGGGTTGCCCCCGACGCCCATTGGAATGCCCGGCCGGGGCTCCCTGCACGCCGCGGTGCATCCGAGCGGTGCGCCTTATTTCTACTTCGTCTCCCGCGGCGACGGCACCAGCGAGTTCTCCACCACCCTCGAGCAACACCAGGCAGCCGTGCGAAAGTACCAGTTGGGAGCGAACCGGTAACTCATGGCCCAGGATCGCAGGATGCGTGGCGCCTTTATTACTCTTGAAGGCACCGAGGGCGTCGGCAAGACCACAAACCTGGATTTCGTCTGCGCAACGATCCGCCGGGCCGGGGTCGAGGTCGTCCGCACGAGGGAACCGGGCGGCACACCGCTGGCCGAGGAGATCCGTGAACTGCTGCTGGCGGTGCGCGACGAGCCCGTGGCCGACATCGCGGAACTGCTGCTGGTGTTCGCGGCGCGCAGCCAGCACCTGGCGGGAACCATCGAACCGGCGTTGCGGGCCGGGTGCTGGGTAGTGAGCGACCGCTTCACCGATGCCACCTACGCTTACCAGGGCGGCGGCCGGGGCGTCGACGAGGCAACCATCGCGACACTGGAGCGGCTGGTGCACGGAAATCTGCAGCCGGATCTGACCCTGGTTCTCGACGCTCCCTTCGATTCGGTCGCATCGCGCCTGTCCGGACGTACCAGGGATCGGTTCGAGCGGGAACAGCGCGACTTCTTCGAGCGGGTTCGCACGGGTTACCTGGAGCGCGCGGCGGAGCTTTCGCGCTGCGTGACAATCGATGCCACCCAGCCGCTGGGCCGGGTGCAGGCTGACATCGTTGCGGCGCTGGCGCCGCTGCTCCGGGGGGCCGGGAAGCGCTGATGGACCTGCCCTGGCAAGCCGGCGTCAGGGCCCGCCTGGGTTCGGCCGTGGACGACGGAAGGTTGCCCCATGCCATCGTCGTGTCGGGCTACCCGGGATGGGGTGATTCGGAACTTTGCGGATGGCTGGCACTGAGGTTGCTGGGCGCCGATTCATCCGTTGAAGCCGGGAGCCTGGCGCATCCCGATTTTCGGTGGGTCGCACCCGAAGGCGGATCGATCAAGGTCGAACGGATCCGGGCCCTGGCGGAGTTCGCCCTGGGTACGCCGCAGATCGCTGGCGCCAAGGTCGCGGTAATCGAAAGCGCCCACAGCATGAACGTCAACGCCCAGAACGCCTTGCTCAAGACCCTTGAAGAGCCGCCCGGGTCGATGTTCCTCATCCTGGGCAGCGACAGCGCCGGGTCGCTGGCGCCGACGGTGTTGAGCCGCTGCCAGACCTTCACCATTCCCAGGGCCAACGCCGCGGCGGCGGACTGGTTGCGCGAGCCGGCGGAGAAAGCGCTGCTCGACGACTATGACGGTGCGCCGCTGCAGGCCCTGATCGGAGCCCAGGCTGGGGAACGTCCCATGGCCGAATTGCTGAGAGACCTCGCGGCGGGCCGGCCGGTCCTCGATGAAATGCTGGGTCTCGATGTGTCCCGGCTTGGCGCCCGCTGGATGCGCTGGCTCGTGCGCGCCCTTGCAGAAGGCCAGAAGTTGCCGGAAAGCCCCAACCTGAACCGGCGCAGGGCCTTCGCCTTTGCCGATGAACTGACGCGCTTCCACGACCAGGTCAACCGGTCAAGCGGCGCCAACGTGAGGCTTCTGCTGGAACGCCTCTGTTACCGATGGCGGTTGCTGGTACAGCCGCGTTGACCTGAGCCCCGACCCACGCCGATTCCGGCAAACTCGCACGCTTTCTTGGGAGGGTTGCTCTGGTGCCGCCCCCGAAGCCGGGCGGACAATTACAGACGGGTAACCAAGCCGCCCGATTGCGCGTTGGGCAAGCGCTTGCCGCCTCGCCGATGCCAGTGTTCACAACGGTGCCCTGCCCGGGATGCAAACATTGAACCTTAAAATCAGGGACCGCATGTCGCTCTACAAGTGCTACATGCCGTTCGTCAAAAACGGCGGGTTGTTCATACCCACCGATGCTGCGCTGACGCTCGGCGAGGCCGTGGCCGTCTCGCTCGATTTCATGCAGGAACCGGAGCCGCTTCGACTGAGCGGTACGGTGGTCTGGATCACGCCAAAAGGCGCCCAGGGCGACAGGGCCGCCGGCGTGGGCATCGGCTTCGATACCGGGGACGAATCGGTGCGCCGCAAGTTAGAAACCTGCCTGGCGGGCGCCGTGGATTCGGAACGCCTCACGCACACGCTCTAGGAGTCTGTCGAAGCGTGCCAGTTTGGCCCGTCGAAACGGGAATCGCCTTTGTCCGCATTTTTGTGTGCCGAAGTGAGGAACGCGCCGTTGTTCGAGCTCCGAGAGTGGGTGTGCGGTGCGGGCATCCGGCACGCCAGGCGGACGCGATGTGGTGGAGTTCGAGGGCGCAGGGGTGCCTTAAAGGTGCCGGATGCCCGCACCGCACACCCACTCTCTCTCTGGAATCACAGGTTTCTCGTTGCGCCAGCGCATCGGCTGCTGGGGAGGCTACCCTTGGCGGACAAACTCCTCCTCAAAAAGCCGGTAGTCGGTCTCCTTCATGCCGAGGTGGCCATACGTGGCCTGGGCGCCGGTGTTGTGCTTTTCCACGTAGAGCCTGAGCCCGCAGGCATTGCCGTCCGCTAGAGCCGCCTCGCGCACCCTGGCGTGCATTCGGGAATAGATACCGCGCCGGCGGTATTCCGGCAGTACGTAAACGCTCTGGATCCACCAGAAGCAACCGTTGCGCCAGTCGCTCCACTCGTAGGTCACCAGCAGGGAGCCGGCTGCCTCGCTGTCAACCTCGGCTACCAGGTAAAATCCGTCACCGGGCTCGAGCACGACATGGCGGACGCCCCGTTCCAGCAGGGCGGCATCCAACGCCCTGTCTTCGCTCTCCCGCGCCATGGCGACGTTGAAACCGGCGATCAGGGGAGCGTCCTCCGCGGTGGCCTTGCGAATCGTTACGGTCACAGGTTTCTCCTGAAGAAGTCGAGGATCAGGTTGAACCGGTGAATGGAAACATCGCGCTCCTGCAGGGCATGCTTCGAGCCGGGGTAGGTCATCAACTCGAACGGGATATGCCGTTTCTGCAACGCGCGTTGCAGTTTCATGGTGTGGGCGTAGAGCACGTTATCGTCGGCCATGCCGTGCATCACCAGCAGCTTGCCGCGCAGGCCGTCGAGCCAGGGGAAGACGGAACTGGCCTCGTATCCTTCGGCATTGTCCTCGGGGTGGCCCAGGTATCGCTCGGTATAGTGGGTATCGTACAGGCGCCAGTCGGTAACCGGGGCCACGCTCACCCCGGCGCGGAACAGTTCCGGGGCCCGGGCCATGCACATGAGCGTCATGTAGCCGCCGTAGCTGTGACCGAATACGCCGATGCGGTTCCCGTCCACCCAGTCCAGGCCGGCCGCATGCCGCGCGCCGGCGACCTGGTCGCGAACCTCCGTATCTCCGAGGCGCCTGAACAGCGGCTTTTCGAAGGCGCGCCCCCGGCAGGCGCTACCCCGGTTGTCGAGTTCCAGAACGCCGAACCCGTTCTGCGAAAAAAGCTGCAAGGCCAGGGGTGGCCAGGCGTTTCTGACAATCTGGGCGCCGGGTCCTCCGTATACCCAGACGATCAGCGGAAACCCGGATTCGGATGCATGGCCGCTATCGGTTCGGGGCTTCGTCAGGCGATAGTGCAGCGTCCGGCCGTCCTCGGCGTCCAGACATCCCAGTGTCGGAGTCGAGTGGCTGTCGAGGTATTGCCGATAGGGATGATCGCCTTCAATCCTGGTTCTGGAAAGCGTTCGAGGCGGCTCATCACCGCGCCTCGACCGGATCTCACCGGGATTGCCGAGATCGCTGAAGCAATCGATCAGGGTCTTTCCGTCTTTGCTCGCCGCAACCTCGTGCCAGCCGGGGCCGGTCAGTCGCGACAGTTCGCCGCCGTCGAGGACAATCGCGTAGACATGCCGCTCCACCGCTGTCTCGAACCACCCCGACACCAGCGCCCGCTCACTGTCGGCATGCAGGATCTTTTCAACGTGTCCGGCGCCGCGGGTGATTCGCTCGAGCCTGCCGCCGCGATGCCGGTACAGGTGGCTGAAGCCGTCCCGTTCCGATGTCCAGAGGCAGTCTCCGTCGCCGAGTGGGGTGAAGTTGTCGTTCAGGTTTATCCAGGTCTCGGAGGTCTCCTCGAACAACGGCCGTGCTCGGGACCGCCCCGGCGCCACGACCTTGACGCGCAGGCGGTTCTGCGCACGGTTCTGTACCTGCAGTATCAGGTCCCGGTTTGCGAATCCGACCCGGGCGAGGTAGTCGTCCGGACCGTCCGACCAGGTGAGCCAGCAGGTCTCGCCGGAGGTCAGATCGTATCGGCCGAGCTCGACGGTGGGGTTGTTACCGCCGGCGAACGGATAGCGTTGCCGGGCCGTCTTCAGCCCGCTGGCGTCGAATCGCCGAATGGGATCGACGGGCGAAACATCGACCCGGGTGAGGGCGATGGCATCGTCGTCCGGGCTCCACCAGTGCCCGTCGAAACGGCCCATCTCCTCCTGCGCCAGAAAGTCCGCGGTACCGAAGCTGACGGTGGCATCTCCGGACCTGGCGACGGCGCGCTCGATTCCGCTTTCCAGATGGAGATGGTAAAGGCTCCTGTCCTTGACGTAGCTGACGAACAGGCGCCCGGGGGACAGCCTGATGTCGGAATATCGATGACCGGCGGGCGTGACCCGACGGATCGATTTGGATTCCGCATCGAGCAGGTAGCCCGTGCCGGAGGCCTCGATGAGCAGTTCCGTGCTGTCGGCACTCCAGGCGTGCCGATTTATGCCGTGTCCGAAGAGGCGCCGACGCTCGCGTTCGTTACGCTCCGCAACGCTGGACGATGCATCCGAAGGCAGGTCGGTGGCTTCAAGCCAGCATTCCGGCCGTCCGGTTACGAGGTCAGCGCCCCACAGGTCAAGACGTTCGCGGTCGTCGCCGCCGACCCTCAGCCAGCTTGCGAAGCGGCCGTTCGGAGACACCCGGACATCCCGGGGCGCATCGCCGGTGAGCGGGGGATTGCTGAACAGCCGTTCGGCGGTGAGCCGTGCCTTCATGACGCCCCGGCGGCTGCGAACGCCTCCCGCGTGAAATTTCGTGACCCGGTCCCGGTTACCAGGACGTTGTCTTCGATGCGAATGCCCCCGCAGGGTGCGAGCGCCTCCACGGCAGGCCAGTCGACCTCCGATGCGGCATCGCCGGCGCGCAGTTCATCGAGGAGCATGGGAATCAGATAGATGCCCGGTTCGATCGTGAAGACCATATCCGGGGCCGTGATGCGCATCAGCCGCAGGGCCGGGTATTCCGATGGCGGCGGCGAAAGTTCGCCGCCGGGCCCGGCCTGGTGGCCGCCCACATCGTGGACCTGCAGTCCGAGCAGGTGCCCGAGCCCGTGGGGCAGGAAGGTTTTCGACATACCCAATTCGAACGCCGCCTCGGCGGTGCACCGGACCAGGCCAAATTCCGCGAGGAGGCCGCACAGGCGCCTGTGCATGTCAACGTGCAGGTCGAGATATCTGATGCCCGGCCGGATGGTATCGATCAATTGCCGCTGGGTAGCATCCAGGGCATCGATCAGGTCGCCGAACACATCGCCCGGGGTGGCCGTATAGGTCCGGGTGATGTCCGATGCGTAGCCGTGCCGCCGGGCGCCGGCATCGATCAGGAAGCTGTGCCGGGTAGCCGGCGCTGCGCGATCGTAATACTGGTAGTGAAGGGTTGCCGCATGTTCGTTCTGCGCGATGATGCACGGATAGGGCAGGTCGCCTTCCGTCTGGCCGGAGCCGGCGAGAAAGGCGCGCAGAATCTCGCGTTCGGACGCGCCGGAGAAGAATGCATCCCGGGCGGCGAGGTGGCCCGACACGCCGGCTTCGGTGGCTCGCCGGATACAGTCGATTTCGAATTCGGTCTTGCGGGCCCGCTGGTAGTGCAGGCGGTCGATGAGCCTGGGCGGATTGGTGAGGTGGTTGTCGAAGGCCGGGTCATCGCCGATGCAGGCTGAAGAGCCCAGTTCCGCCGCAGCCGCCCGGGCCGCGTCGCGAAGATCGTCCGGATCCGAATACACGGAAAGATCGAAACAGCCTCCCGCCCACTCCGGAGCCCGCTGCGGCAGGTGCCAGTAATCGTCGGGCTGGAGGTAGAAGAGCCTCGGGCGCTTGCCCGGCGCGATCAGCAGGATGGCGTGTTCGCAGCGCTCTTGGGGAAACCACAGGGCGAAATGCGGGTTCGGCCGGAAGAACGGCGCATGGTCATCGAACAGGTAGTTGCGGGGAGCGCCGGCGGCCACCAGAACCGCATCGAGATTCTCGGCTTCAAGGGCGGCTGCCCACCGCGGCGCCAGCGCGTCCAGGTGGCTCCGGTACAGTTGTTCGCTGGCAGGGTTCACCCCGTCGATTATAACGCGTACCACGCTGGCTTCCCGGTCGCGGATTCTGGTAGATTGTGCGCCGATCGACCCGATCCTTCTGCGACGGACCCGAATGGAGGAACCATGGCGGAGTACGCCTATTCTGCCCCTTTGAGCATTGACGATGCCGTGGGCATTCTCGAGGATCACGCGAACAGCGGCCGGCGGGCGCAGGTACTGGCGGGCGGCACCGATCTCATCGTTCAGATGCGGGGAACCGACCGGGAACCGCGCACCATCGTCGACATCAAGCGCCTCGAGGAAACCAACCGCATCGATGCCGACGGCGATGACATCTACATCGGCGCGGCGATCTCCAGTGCCGTGCTCGACGAAAACGAGGAACTCAAGCGGCTGCTGCCCGGCCTGCTCGAATCCGCCTACCTGATCGGGTCGACCCAGATTCAGGGCCGCGCCACCCTTGGCGGCAACCTGTGCAATTCATCGCCCGCCGCGGACACCATTCCCGCCATGATCGCCAACCGCGGCGTTTGCGTCATTGCGGGGCCGAATGGCCGTCGCGGCGTGCCGGTCGAGGAATTCTGCACCGGCGTGGGCACCAACGTGCTTCAGGCTGGCGAATTCCTGCTTGGCCTGAGTTTTCCGCGCCCGGCGCCCGGAACGGCCGATGCCTACCTGCGCTTCATACCGCGCACCGAGATGGACATCGCCGTCGCCGGGGCGGGCGTCAGCGTCACCCTGGACGGCAACGGTGTCTGCACGGCCGCCCGGGTGGGCATCGGGGCGGTGGCTCCGACGCCGTTGATCGTCCCCGAGGCCGCTGAGTCCCTGGTGGGCACCCGGGTCGACGACGACGCACTCGTTGCGGCGGGCGAAGCCTGCACGGCGGCGTCCTCGCCCATTTCCGACAAGCGCGGTACCGTTTCATACCGATTGAAGGTCGTGGGGGTGCTGTGCCGGCGCGCCGGCGCCATCGCCCGCGACCGGGTTCTCGCCCGAGGAGGCTGAACGAAATGACCAAGATGCACGTACAGACCAGTATCAACGGCGAAAGCGTCGAGTTTCTGTGTTCACCCCAGCAGACGCTCCTGGAAGCCCTGCGCGAAATCGTCGGCAGGCAGGGCACCAAGGAAGGCTGCGGCACCGGCGATTGCGGCGCCTGCTCGGTATTGATCGACGACCGGCTGGTCTGTTCCTGCCTGGTGTTCGCGGCAGAAACCCAGGGCGCGGAAGTGACCACCATCGAGGGCATCGCCGGCGATGGCGGCCTGCATCCCCTGCAGGAGAAGTTTCTGGAGCACGCCGCCTTGCAGTGCGGTATCTGTACGCCAGGCTTCATCGTCGCCGCCAAGTCGCTGCTCGACCGCGACCCGGATCCGGACGAGGAAACCATCCGGTACTGGCTGGCGGGCAACCTGTGCCGCTGCACGGGTTACGACAAGATCATCCGGGCCGTGCAGGATGCGGCGGGCAAACTGGCTTATCAGGCCTGACCGGGCGATGGGCCGGCACAATGGACAAGCAGCGAGCGGGTACAATCGGGACGCATTGAATCCGATTGTCTGCGAGCGGAAGGTATAGCGCACACAGTAAGCGCACTTGTATTGCGCACATAGCACATACGCACATAGCACATAAAGGAGGTGCTTCGTGGCTGAAGCGATCGATCTCAAGTACATCGGGACCCGTCCGGTTCGGCCGGACGGCGTGGACAAGGTTACGGGCCGCGCCCAGTTCGGTGCCGACCAGAACCTGCCGAACATGCTGCACGGAAAGGTCCTGCGCAGTCCCCATGCGCATGCGCGAATCCGGCGTGTCGACGTATCCGGCGCGCTGGCGATGGACGGTGTGTACGCCGCGGTTTGTGGAGAGGATTTTCCATCGGAGGTCGGCGGTGCAATGCTCGGCGAAGGCGGCGGCGATCTCGGCGACGTCGCCAGGAACATCATGGCCCGCGACAAGGTTCTCTATCATGGACACGCGGTAGCGGCTCTCGCCGCGTCCTCATTGGAGATTGCCGAGCGGGCCCTCGATGCCATCGAGGTGGAATACGAGGTATTGCCGCCGGTACTCGATGTGCTCGAGGCGATGGAGGAAGATGCGCCGTTGCTCGACGAAAACTGCTTTACCAAAAACCTGCCGGAAAAACCGGACAAGCCCAGCAACATAGCCTCGGTCATGACCCTGGCCCGGGGCAACGTGGACGAGGGCTTCGAGCAGGCCGACCTGGTCGTCGAAGGCGAATACCGCATTCCCATGGCGCACCAGGGCTACATCGAGCCCCACGCCTGCACGGCCACGGTGAACGAAGAAGGCAAGGCGACGGTGTGGTGCTGCACGCAGGGGCACTTCGACTTCCGCGCCGCCACCGCCAAGATCCTGGACTGTCCGATCGGCGACCTCAAGTTCATCGCCAGCGAGATCGGCGGCGGGTTCGGCGGCAAGACGGTGCTCTACCTGGAGCCGGTGGCGGTCATGCTTTCCAGGCAAGCCGGCAGGCCCGTGAAGATGGTCATGACCCGGGAGGAAGTATTCCGTGCCACGGGGCCGACATCCGGCACCGTCTGCCGCGTCAAGGTCGGCGCGAAGCGCAACGGCCGCATCACGGCCGCCAAAGCCTGGATGGCCTACGAGGCCGGCGCCTTCGCCGGCGCACCCATGGGGCCCGGCTGCATGTCCATTTTTGCCCCCTACGACCTGGAAAACTTCCTGGTGGTGGGGCACGACGTATTGGTCAACAAGCCGAAGGTGGCCGCGTACCGGGCGCCGGGCGCACCCCAGGCCATGCACGCGATGGAAGTGGCCCTGGACGATATCGCCCGGCAACTGGACATGGACCCGCTCGACCTGCGCATGAAGAACGCGGCGGACGAAGGCACCCAGGCGCCCTACGGGCCGAAATTCCCGGCCATCGGATTCAAGGCTTGCCTGGAAGCGGCGAAAGAGCACCCGAACTATAAGGCGCCAGTACCGGAGGGCGCCGGGCGCGGCGTGGCTGCCGGCTTCTGGTTCAATGTAGGCATGCAATCGAGCGCCGAAGTGCGCCTGAACGAGGACGGCACCGTCATCGTCATGGAAGGCAATCCCGATATCGGCGGCTCGCGGGCCTCGATGTGCCTGATGGCCGCGGAGACCCTGGGCGTCCCGTACGAACGCATCAATGCTTTCGTGGGCGATACGGAAAGCACGGGTTTC
>CAZWZH010000247.1:0-18847 GCA_964638775.1 uncultured Pseudomonadales bacterium | reverse complement strand
GGCTCGCTCGATCGCGAACGGGCGCTGAGCCTGAAGAACAGCCTCGAGGCGCGCGACGAGGCCGACAAGCCGGGTACGGAAGACGACGTGCATATCGGTGCGCTTGAGCGCATCGAACAGGAAATGGTGCACTACTACCTGACGCGGCGCTACAAGCTCTAGCCGGACCTATTCCTGAACAGGCCCGGCCTGGCGAGGCTCCACCCAAAGGGAGAACACCATGAGACTGACCACAGCGCACATCTCCGTACTCGCGCTTTTGCTGCTTGCCGCACTGCCGACGGGCGTTCATGCCGGCGGCTCCGTGTGGCTTCCCGCCCCAGGCGCGGCGTCACTGACGGTTTCCTACGTTTCGCAGGACGCGGACGACTTCTGGCACATCGTTGACGGACGGATGTCGCATACGCCGTTCGGGCCGGGGCTTGAGCAGACCAGCACGTTCTTGAGCGCCACCTACGGCCTGTCGGATGCGTGGGCGCTGGACGCCCAGGTCGGCTGGTCCGAAGCATCGAACAAGGCCGACCCCGGGCCCCATCCCAAGCTCGACGGGCGAGCCGATACGAAACTGGGTGTGACCTGGCGCTTTGTCGACGAGGTGTATGGCCAGATGCCGAGCATGGCGCTGCGATTCGGGCTGATTCTCGAGGGAGACTACGATACCGCCTACCCCACGGCGATCGGCGACGGCGCGGACGGCCTGGAACTTTCCGGGATCGTCGGCAAGGTCTTCGGCAATCGGCTCGCGCTCTCCGCCGAAGTGGGGACCCGCAACCGCAGCAGCGACATTCCCAACGAAACCTTCATGAACTTCGACGCGCACGTGATTGTCAGTTCGCACCTGGTGCTGAGCGCGCAATACCACCTGCAGAGGTCCGACGGGGACAGGGACATCCACGGCCCCGGATTCACGCGTTTCGTACTGCCGTTCGTCGACGAGGAACTCGACCGCCTGTCACTGGGCGGAACCCTGTCGTTCGACCGATTCGACCTGAGCGTTCGCTGGTACGACGTGACGGATGGCCGCAATGCGGCCGACTTCAACGCCGTCAGCGGGTCCTTGACCTATCACTTCGGGGGATAGCCCGGCCGGCTGAACAACCGGGCCGCGAAACCGCGGCTACTTGCCCGCGTCGAGATAGAAGGCGTGGTCCTTGTTCAGGATCTGCTGAATCTCGATGATGTTGCCGTCCGGGTCGCGGCCGTAGGTCGCCCGGATATCGCCGCCTTCGAAATCGGGCGGTGGAATGTTGAACTTCACCCCCGCGTTGCTGAGCCGTTCGTACTCCGCGTCAATGTCGGTGACGTCGATGCAGAAATGGGTATAGCCGTGGTTGTTTGGGGGATAGGCGGGGTCCTTCGGTTCCGGAGCCGGGGTCTGGTACTCGAAGAACTCAAGGTACGCATTTTGCAGTTTCAGCATGGCCTGCCGGCATGACGAGCCCTCGAGCCCGACAATCCTGTCGATGATTTCGGAACCCTTCTCCCAGCCTCCCTCGTACACCTGCTCGGCGCCGAGTACATCGCGGTAGAACGCCACGATTCTGTCGAGATCGGGCGTCGAGATCGCCACGTGGTGAATTCCCCGGATCACTGTGAATCTCCTGTAGGTCGCCGGACTGTCGGTGGCCGGAGACGAAGCCTAAGGGGAATGGGCAGCGGGCGCCAGTTGAGCGCTACGGGTTACCCGTTCGGCGCCCGATGCTCAACAATCGAGCACGATGTTCACTCAACCGGCGTTGCGCCGACGACGACATGGACTCGGGCGTCCAGTCCAAGCCGCTGTCGAACCCGATCTCCAGTCGAGTGATGGCGGGGTGGACGATGCGCTCCCTGATCGACTCCTCGAAATAGACGAAATACAGGCAACCGGGAGAGGTCAGGCGCAGTTTCAGGCGAACGCACCAGCCCCCGCCTTCCGGCTCGACGTCAAGCTCGCGCACCAGGCCCATGTCGACGAGGCCGATGGCGACGCCCTGCGCCTGGCTGCAGGGGTCGACGACTTCATTGATCCGGTTGCTGACGTAGCGAATCACCTGTTCTTCGGATTGAAGCCGATGATCGTCGCACTGGGGTAACGCGGACATTGAACCGGCTCAGGACGCAGCCTGGGCGCCTGCCAACCTGGCACGGTGCGCGCTCCAGGGGCGCGCCTTGCCCGCGGCACGGCGCCGGCTCCAGCCGTCGGTGCTGATTTTCCGCTCGACACCGGAGATGTCGATGTCGTGAATTCGCGCAATGTTGGCGCCCAGCATCAGGCGCTTCACTTCGGTGGTCAGTTCGGGATAGCCGTAACCGTCAACGAGGTCCCCGGGCATCTCGAAGGCCATGAACCGCTCGAGGATGGGGTCGGAATGATTCACCGCACAGCCTGTCGCATAAAGGATCCGCTCCGGGCCCCCGTAGCGCAGCAGAGTTCCGATGATGTGGGCGAAGCGGCGCGGGTTGCGCACCACCAGGTTGACCACGCACTCCAGGTTGGCGTAGATGTTGTCGTGCAGCATGAGCTGGATGCCCGCCTCTTCCAGGAACGCCCAGCCGGCGTGCACCACCTCGAAGGTCATGTCCGGAAAGGCCAGGGCCGCGGTGGATATGTCCTCGTAGTGCACCGCCTCCACCGGCCCCGGCCCGACCGGCTGCGCCTTGTGGAACGCCAGATGCATCACGCCGAGGTCCCGCGCCTTCTCGAAAAAGGGGAACGCCCGCTCCGGGTCGTCGTAGAGCATCTGCACCAGCTTGTGCTTCGACACATCAAAGAAGCCGTTTGAGGGATAGAATTTGAAGCCCACGGCCCCCTGCTCCACCATCCGTTCCATGCTCTCGAAGACCCGGCCGCGGTCTTCGTCGAAGGTATCCACGCAGCCGTATAGCAATACCCGCTCGGGGGCGATGCGCTTCAGTTCCACGCCCGTATCGAACCGGGCAACGCCGTCGCGCGAGAACGAGGAAATCGCCACGCTGTGGTGCACGATCATGTCCACATCGCTTTCGACGAAGAACACGTTCGCCAGGTCTTCGGCATGCCACTTGGCGGTGAACTCCTTCTCGGTGAGCAGGTAGCCCGGCTCCAGCGATTCGGTGGAGAAATGGCCGAGCTGATAGGCGAAATGCTGCAGGCCGGCGTATCGCTCCGGGTCGCAGCTCGCTATGCGGTTCTCGTCGGAAAAGTCATAGGCGTGCGCCACCGCATCGATCACGAAGATTCCGTCAATCATTTCGCGCCTCCTTCAGCGCCCAGCCGGCTGTTCCAGGTGATCGGCGATGACCTTGTGGGAATGGAAGATTCCGTCAATCATCTCGCGCCCTCCTCAACGATCGGCCGGCTGTTTCACATGATCGGCTATGACCTTGTGGGAGTGGCGGACGAGGATTTCCTGATCCTGCAGGATGAAGTGATCGATGGTGCCCGACGAGATGGCGGCCTGAATGTTCTCAAGGGTACTCAGGTCTTCCAGCCAGGTGTCGCGCAGCGCGCACTTGGCGTATTCCTGGCTGAACATTTCACCGGCATTTCCCGGCTCCGGGTAATAGGTCTTCGTCTCCCACAGGGTCCGGTCCACCGCCAGGGGCCAGAAATGGTAGGTGAAGAACATGTCCCCGAACACGAACAGGGAGAAGTTCGGGAAGACGTAGTTTGAGTCGAACATCCACAGCGGGCTGCGCTGCGGATTGACCCCCTTCGGCAACCGGGTCTCGTACTCCTCCATCTTGATGTAGGAACTTCCGAACCGGTGGGCGACGCCCTGCAGCGGCGTCGGGGTGAACTCTGGATTGCCGGGCACGGACATCATCCGGTGCAAGGGAAAGAGCTTGAATTCCAGTGCGTGGATATAAGGATTGTCCTTGCTCGCGTAAGCCGCGCCTCCGGAACGCCTGTGCACGAACCGCGCATGCCAGGCTTCCTGGAAGGCGTCCATGGCGATCTTCCAGTTGACGTTTATCTCCGCCCGGTAGTGATGGCGTAATTCCATGGCGTCGAACGGATAGCCTTCGAGCGCCTCGCCCCATTCACCGATGAACTCGCCCAGCGATTGCGCCGGTGCGGGGCTCAGGTTGACGAACACGAATCCTTCCCAGGTCTCGGCGGCAACGGGTTTCAGCCCGCACGCCGCCCTGTCCAGGCCGAAGAAGTTCTCCTCATCCGGGACGTGCGACAGGGTGCCCTCAAGGTCGTAGGCCCAGCCGTGAAATCCGCAGACGAATGTCCTGCAATGGCCCCGGGTATCCGTGGCGACCTTGTTGCCCCGGTGGGAACAGACGTTGTGAAAGGCCCTGACCCGGCCGTCCCTGCCACGAACGATGATTATCGAGCTGCCGAGCACATCGATGTCGCAAACGATGTAATCGCCCGCGGTCGGTAGTTCGTCTTCCCGAGCGACATTGAGCCACACGCGCCGGAAAATCTTCTCCCGCTCGCTCTCGAAATAGTCCGGGGACAGGCATGGATCCACGGGGATGGGTTCCGTGCCCAGATCGGGATACTTCAGCGCCCATTGCCGTATGCCGGTCGAGGAACTCATGGCTCAGATCACCGGCCAGCGGGATTTGAACGGCAAACCGATCCGTTCGTTGCAGGCCTTTGCCTGGGCGGCCGCCTGGGCAAGCACCTCCGCTTCGTCCAGGGAAACGAACTCGCCGCCCTCCAGCACCGTTTCCCCATCCACGATCACAGTGTCGACGCTCTTGCCGTCCGCCGACCACACCAGCGTGCTGACCGGATCCCACATGGGCACCCACTCCGGGCGCTGCCGGTCGAACAGGATGATGTCGGCTTTCTTGCCCGGCTCTAGCGACCCGATTTCATCCTGGAGACCCAGAGACCTGGCCCCGTTCACAGTCGCCATTTCCAGGGCCTGCTCGGCGGGGATCAGGTTGCCGTCCATGCGGCAGTCCTTGAACAGGGAGGCGGCAATGTGCATGGCCCGCCCCATGTCGAGAAAGTCCGAGGAGGTGGCGCCGTCAATGCCCAGCGAGACGCAGATGCCTTCGTTGAGCATTTCCGGGAAACTGCCGTGGCGGGTGATGCCGTAGGCGAGCCGCAGGTAGGAGGTCAGGTCGGCGATGACCTTGACATCGTGCCTGGCGAGCGCCGCGATCTCTTCGGGGCTGGTCAGGGCCATGTGGCGCAGCCTCAGGTTGCTCCTGAGCGCACCGATGCCCTCCAGGTGCTCCACCGGTTTCCTGCCGACCGCTTCGACGCTCTGCATGACCTCGGTTTCGTCCTCGTTGCGGTGCATGCTCATGGTCGCCCCATGGTCATCGGCCATCGCCAGGGCGCCCAGGATGAGTTCGTCGGAAGCGGTGCCGATACCGAGCAGCATCGGATGAAAGGCGACTCGCGGATGGTCCAGTGCGGCAAACTTCTCGAGGTGCACCGCGATGTCCTTCAGTGCCTGGTCGGTGTTCATCGAGAACTTGCTGTCGCCCGGCACGAGGTCCATGCACCAGCGGCCGAGCACAGCCCGCATGCCGGTTTCATCCACGGCGCGCGCCACGCTTTCCACGTCGTCGGCACTGCCCCCCTCCGCAAAGGTCGTGGTGCCGGTGCGCAGCATCTCCAGGCAACTGAGCCGCGTTGCGTGGTACTCGTCTTCAGCGGTGAAGCCTTCGTACATCGGGAACACCCACTCGTAGATCATCGCGTAGGAGTTCACATCGTCGGGGACGAAACAACGGTAGAGCATTCCCGTTACGTGGCTATCGCCGTTGATGAAACCGGGCAGCACAACCCGGTCCGTCGCGGCGATGGTTTTTCTCGGCCGGTACCTGCCGTCGAGA
The DNA here is from genome assembly GCA_964638775.1 of uncultured Pseudomonadales bacterium. Lineage (GTDB taxonomy): Bacteria > Pseudomonadota > Gammaproteobacteria > Pseudomonadales > Azotimanducaceae > Azophilus. The sequence continues at coordinate 13,072 of CAZWZH010000247.1, read as the reverse complement.
TCGGCGCTCTTGCCCACTTCGAGGATTCGTCCCGCATCGACGGCTATGAACCCGTCGGTCACGATACGGCGCTCCGGGTCCATGGTAACCAGCGTCCCCCGGTCGATCAGAATGTCGATTTCCCGCATATTTCCAGCCTCCTCAACTCCTGTCCCGACCCGTCTATGAACCGGTCGGGCCAGCCTGCTCGAAAGCATGCGCCGCCCGCAAGAGCGTCGCCTCTTCCCAACGGCGGCCGATGAGTTCCATGCCGATGGGAAGGCCGTCGAACTCGCCGCAGGGCACGTTCATGGCGGGATGGCCCGTCATATTGAACGGGCAGGTGTTTGCCACCTGTTCCATGGACTTCGCAATCTTTTCGATCATCGGCGCATCCTCGGCCGGCAGCGGTTGCGCCTGCATCGGCGTGGTGGGCATGAGCAGCAGGTCGAAATCCGCGAAGGCGGAGTCGTAGCCCTGAGTCAGGCCCTGCCGGAGATTCTGGGACTTCGCATAGTAGAGCCCCCCGTATTTTTCCTGCATGTACTGCCCGAGCAGGAGAATGAACTTCACCCCCGGAGCCATCTTCTCGGCGCGGTTCCGCATGGCCCTGGTCAATGCCTGCATCAGGTCGGTGGGGTACATGCCAAGCCAACTGGAGCCCACTCCTCCGCTTGAGGCCATGACCTTGCTGACGCCTTCAAGTCCAAGGCCCATGTAGACCGGCAGTCCGTCGCGGTGAAACGGCAGCGACTCATCGACGACGCTTGCGCCCAACGCCTCGAACCGTCGCGCAGCCGCCTGCACGGCCTCATCGACCTCGGCGGTGGACATTCCCGGCCAACCGAATGCCTCCTGTACGACCCCGATTCGAAGGTCATCCACCCGCCCGGTCAGTGCCTTCACATAGTCGCCCTGTCGAGCCCCGGCCTGCCGCCCGTCGCAGCCATCCGGTCCGGCGATCACGTCGAGCAGCAGGGCCGCATCCGCGACGGTCTTCGTCATCGGACCCAGATGGTCGATGGTGTATTCCAGGAGCGCGGCCCCGGTGTACGGCACCAGGCCGAAGGTGGGTTTCAGCCCGAAGATGCCGCACCAGGAAGCGGGCACCCGGATCGACCCCGCCTGGTCGGCGCCGATGGCCATGTCCACTTCGCCGCCGGCCACCAGCGCGGCACTGCCGCTCGACGAACCGCCGGACGACCAGCCGTGCCTGTGCGGATTGTGGGTGGGCCCGGTATCGGCGGTATGGCTGCCGCCGGACAGGCAGAAGCTCTCGCAGACCGCCTTGCCGGCGATCTCGCCGCCGGCGTCGAGAATCCGCTCCACGACCACCGCATCCGCCTCCGGAACGAATCCCTCGAGCACGGCACTGCCGTTCATCATGGGCATGCCCGCCACACAAACGTTGTCCTTGATGGCGATGCGCCTGCCGTGCAGGGCACCGGAGGGCGCTCCCTGAATCGAGCATTTCCAGTACCAGGCATTGAGCGGGTCTTCATCCGCCGACGGCCGGTGCCCGCCCGAGCGCGGGTATTTCGGTTCGGGAGGCGGTTCATCGAGTTGGTCGACGCGCTGGAAGAATCCGCTGACGCCCTCCGAGAGCATGGCGAAGGTCGTCAGTTCCTCCTCGTTCACCGGCAATCCGAGGCGTTCGGCGGCAGTGCGCAGCTCCTCCGCTGTGGGCGCCGTGACGGCCATCAGTCAACCGCCACCGGCAGGAAGCGTTCCGTCGGGAAACCGTCGATGACCGAGGGCTCCCCGTAGAACTCCACCGCGGGGCCGATTTCCGCCAGGGACAGCACCATGTTCTTCAACCGCTCCGCCTTGGGAGACAGCTCCTTCAAGGGATGCGCGTTCAGGTAACCCAGCACCTCTTCCATGCGCGGCAACAGGGCATCGTAAAACGCCTGTATATCGGCCATGGGGCTCGACGCCCGCCTGCGGCCGCGGCTCACTTCATCGGGCAAGGCCCAGCCGATGAAAGGTTCGAGGTCCTCGAACGGCTTCGGTAGCTGCCTGTTCGACATGAGGCCCGCCCAGGCTCAGCCGTCCGGGACCGGCAGCCGGGGACACCGCACGATGCCGCCGGTCACTTCATCCGCCCCTTGAACGGACCCGGATACCGGGGGCTGAACCGTTGCTCATCCGGTCAGAAGTTGTAGCCGACCTCCACCCCGTATTCGATCGGCGGCCCGAGGACTCCGAAGACCGTTCCGCCGAGTTCGGCGATCTCGAAACGGCTCTCCGTGTATTCCTCGTCCGTCAGGTTCTTCCCGTAAGCGGCCACGTACCAGACCTCATCCGGGCTGTCGTATCCGACCCGCGCGTTGATCACCGTGAATCCCTTCTGGGAGTTGATCTCGCGGTTGAACTGGTCGAAATAGATGCGGCCCTGGTGCTGCACCTCGAAACTGGCGTTGAACGTGCCGCCGTTGGCGAGCGGCTGGGCCAGGTTCAGGCTGCCCGATCCGGTGAACGGGGCAACCCGGGGCAGGTCGTTGCCGCCGAGTTCCTTGATGCCCGCAGCCGGTTCGACGGGGTCCGCTGAGAGGAAAGAATCGAATTTCATGTCGGCCACGGAGATGCCAATGTTCAGGCTCACCGTTTCGCTGAGCAGCGCCCGCATTTCGAGTTCCGCGCCCCCGCCGGACGCCTCCCCGGCATTGTCGATGACCGAACCGATGCTGACGATGCGCTGCACCTGCATGTCGGTGTAGTCGGAATAGAACCCGGTCAGGTTCACCTCCACCCGGTTGTCGGCAAAGGTGGCATTGATGCCCGCTTCGTAGGCCATGAGGTATTCCGAGTCGAACGGCGGCGCGATGCCGGCGCCGTTGAAACCGCCGCCCTTGTAACCCCTGGAGACGGAGGCCCAGACGAGCACGTCGTCGTTCAGGTCGTACTCGAGCGCCACACGGCCGGTGACCGCATCGTAGTTGCCGGTAACGTCCTGGTAGGCAAGCGGGACAAACGGAACGTACCCGTGTTCGTTGGTGAAGTCCTTCTTGTCGTCGGTATAGCGCAGGCCCACCGTCAGTCTCCAGTCGTCGGTGAGGCTGTAGGTGCCCTGGCCGAAGACGGCCCATGAGAAGGTGTCGACGTACGGCTGCGAATGCAGCACACCGGGCGGGAAGAACGGGAAGTCGAGTTGCTGCTCCGCTTCCTCCCACCAGAAAAAGGCGCCCGAGATCAGCGTCAGGCGGTCGTTGGTGTAGTTGAGCTGGAATTCCTGCTGGAACGTCTCGGCATACATGTCGCCGTAGTACGAGGCCAGTTCCACCTGAGTGTCATCCAGGTCGTTGAGTTCGAAAACCTCGAAGTCCCGCCAGCCGGTGATCGACGTGAGCGTGACCTGCTCGCTCAGATCCCAGTCGATACGCAGGGTGACGGTATGCAGGGTCTTGTCGTCCACCAGGGGATAGTTCTGGTTGACTTCGTCCCACTCGTCGATGGGGCTGTAACCGCCGAAGGCGAAGTTGGCGAGACCGGGGGTCAATGCCTTGAACGGATCGATCACGCTGTCGGTCTGGGTGTGCTCGTACTGCAGTACGGCCGTGGCGTTTTCACCCGTCCACTGCCCGGTGAGGCGAATCGCGTACTCGTCGGCGTCCATGACTTTCTCGCCGTCATAGAGATTCTTGAGGTAGCCGTCGCGCTTGTGATAGAGGCCGGCCGCGCGGACCGCGAACTCGTCCGACAGCGGAACGTTCACCGCGCCTTCGAAGCGGCGCTTGTTGAAGCGGCCATACTGGCCGATCAGGTAGCCGCCGAGTTCCTCCTCGGGCTTGTTGGAAATGATGTGCAGAACGCCGCCGGTGGTGTTGCGGCCGTACAGGGTGCCCTGGGGCCCGCGCAGCACTTCCACGCGCTCGGTGTCGAAGAAGCTGACATAGGCCATGCCCGGCCGGGAGAGGTAGATGTCGTCCTTGTAGGTGGCAACGCCGGGGTCGCCGCCGACGCTCTGCGCCTGGGTGGAAATGCCCCGCAGCGAGATCTGGCTGGCCGCGATCTGGCTGATGATCAGGCCGGGCACGTACAGCGGCAGGTCGGTGACATCCTGGATGGCGCTGTCGACCAGGGCTTGCCCCTCCAGCGCGGTCAGCGAGGCGATCACGTCCTGCCTGTCTTCGTCGCGCCGCTGGGCCGTGACCAGGATTTCCTCGAGTTCCAGCGCCTGTGCGCGTGACTCGACGGATATCATCGACAGGCCGGGAAACGCCATGACCGCTGCAAAAAAACAACCCGTGCCGAACCGGAATCCGGCAAATAGACCCCTAGAGCTCATCTTTACTCCTCCCTTGAACCCGATTCCTCCCGGGAATCCCAATTCCCGCGGTGGTGAGAATACCAAGAATAATGACGATAGCGCCGGGATTTTCCCTACCGGCGACAGTGAGCCCAAAGCCGATCTCCGCGTCGAACGTCTTTCCGGCTATCTTCGGGTGCTGCCTGCAGTGGGCGTCAATGCGGCAATCGTCTTGCGGCCGTGTTTCCGGTAAACGGAAAAGTCGTTGTCCAGGGTCATGACGATTCCTTCGCCGTGGCGCTCGGCCAATCGGACAAGGCATGCGTCGGCGAGCGACATTGGAACGTCATGGTACTTGCTCATCAGCCGGTAGACGTGGTCCGCTTCGTCTGCCAGGCGAAACGACAGGTCCAGTATGCCTCGCCGTACCAGTTCGAGTACCGTTGCCTGACCACGGGGCAGGTTTCGAACCAGATGACAGGCTTCGGCCAGGACGGCTTCGCAGGTAATGAATGGCGGGGAAATCTGAGCCCATTGATCCGTTGCCCACCGGTGATGCCGGTCACGGCGATTGAACAGGGCAACGAGTGGGCCAGTATCCAGGATGACCTGGTGTATCACCGGCCAAAGTTTCGCAGGTAGTCCGGGTTGGCGGACAAGTCTTCCGGGCCGGAAAGCACGCCCGCCAGATCCGCTGCCCGGGACAGGGCGGAAGCCGGGTTTACGACCGTCTCGGCCTGCAGGTATCCCTCCAGGGCATCACGTATCACCGCAGACTTGCTTATGCCTCGTTGTCGCGCGGCCTGCTCCAGTTTGGTAGCGAGAGTCTGGGGGACTTTCAGTGAAATCGTATTCATGGATGCCTCCAGCCGTATTATCACATCGACACGCCAGTAATACCAAGTTTCATCATGAACGTGTGAGAAGGACCAGCGACGCCCGGCGTTCGCGCACCGGTTTTCAGGCGCGCTCCCGAATTGCACGCAAGACGCGTTCCGGCGTCGCTGGTAGCCGATCTACAGTGACACCGGCGGCATGGGCAATCGCACCGGCTACCGCCGGCGCCGTTCCCATCAGTGCCATTTCGCCGACGCCCCTGGCACCGAAGGGTGCCCCGGGTTCAGGATTTTCCAGGAGGATCGCATGAATGCCATGGGGGACATCCGCTATGCCCGGCACCTTGTAGTCCATCATGGTCGGATTGATCAGGTCGCCGCCGTCCCAGACCAGTTCTTCCGTCAGGGCGTAACCGAGGCCCTGCACGACGGAACCCTGTACCTGTCCTTCGACCATGTCCGGATTGATGGCGCGGCCGACGTCGTGTGCCGACCACACTTCGAGGACCTCCACCTTGCCGGTAACCTCGTCGACTTCCACCTCTACGACCTGGGCTCCGAAACAGAACACGCCGTTTCCGGCGACTATGCCTGTGAATCCCCGAGTACGGGTACGCTCCGGATCGATCCCTTCCGCCGGTTCGTAGAGCCAGTTGGAGCTTCCGGAAATGGGGCCGCCCTTCACGAACAGGGAGTGGCCCGCCACCGCGGCAAAAGGAATCTCCTCGTCGGAAATACCTTTGATTCCGACCCTCCCTCCGGGCCGCATTTCCAGGCGGTCGACCTCGCTCTCGAGAATCGCCGCGGCGTGCTCCAGGAGCTTGTCGCGAACCTGTGCGGATGCGCGGGCGACCGCGGTGCCCACCATGAACGTCGTGCGGCTGGCCGCTGTTTGGTAGTTGTAGGGTGAGCTGTCTGTATCCGGGTTGGCGTAGTTGACCTGATCGAGCGCCAGGCCCAGTGTACCGGCAGCGATTTGCGCGAGCGCAGTATCGCTTCCCTGGCCGATATCCACCGCGCCGGTATTCACCGTGATCGTTCCATCCTCGTTCAGGTGTACGGCGGCCCCGGCGCTAAGGAGCGCCGAGGTATGACCGATCCCCGCGATGCCGACGCCGCGCCGTTTGCCGGGGGCCGATGCACGCCGTTTCCGGCGGTTGCGCCAGTCGCTGGCCTCGCAAACGCGCTCGAGGCACTGCTTCAGGCTGGGAACGGCAACGGACTTACCGCCGAGCCAGGCATCGCCTTCGTCCAGGGCGTTCTTGAGCCGCAGCTCCAGGGGATCCATGTCCAGCGCAGCGGCCAGCTCGTTCAATTGCGCCTCGCTGACGAATGTCGCCTGGGGATTGCCGAAGCCGCGCATGGCGCCGGCTCGCAGCCGGTTCGTGTAGACCGACCAGGAGCGGACATGCATGTTCGGAATGACGTAGGGCCCGCGGCTGAAGAATGCGCAGACGGCCGAGACCGCCGAGCTCTCATCGGCGTAGGCGCCGCCGTCCAGGATGAACTCCACGCTGCGGGCGACGAGCGTCCCGTCCTTCTTTGCCCCCGTTCTGGCGCGAATCGTGCCGGCATGCCGGGATTTCATCATCGTCATGTCGTCTTCGCGGCTCAGTGTCATCTTCACCGGCCGCCCGGCGGCCATCGCCAGCGCCGCGGTCACCGGTTGGTTGGTCAACTCGCACTTGCCGCCGAACGCGCCGCCCACGCGGGGAGCGATCACCCGCACCTTGGACATGGGCAGCCCCAACGCGCGGGCCGTGAGCATCTGCACCCGGGCCACGCCCTGCATGGACGACCACAGGGTTATCTTGCCGTTCGAGTCCACCTCGGCGAGGGTGGAAACCGGTTCCAGGTACATGTGGTACTGGGCGGGCAGCCGGTATTCGTTCTCGACGACGACATCGCATTCAGCCCATGCCTGCTCCGGATCGCCTTCCCTGAATTCCGAGTAGCAGACCGCGTTGGGCTCGGGCGGCAACTCGTAGTGGCACTCGTAGCTGCCGCGGTCTTCATGGATGACGGGCGCATCGGGCCGCAGGGCCTCCGCCGGGTCGAAGACGGCTTCGAGTTCCTCGTAGTCGACATCGATCAGCCGCAGGGCTTCCCGGGCCGTCGCCAGGTCTTCCGCCGCCACGGCGGCTACCGGCTCGCCGGCGTAGCGGACCTTGTCCAAGGCCAGCGGCAACTGGTCCATCAGGAACATGCCGGTGTAGTTGCGGGGGAAATCGCGCCCCGTCAGCACCGCCCTGACTCCGGGCAGGGCCGCGGCAGCACCGGTGTCGATGGAGACGATGCGCGCGTGCGCATACGGACTGCCGAGCTGCGCCGCATGGAGCATGTTTGGCCTGGACAGATCGTCGGTGTAAAGCGCACGGCCGGCAACCTTCTCGCGCGCCTCCAGCCGCGGCACCGGTTTGCCGACGGCATCGCCGATCGCTGCGCCGCCCGCGGAATCGTCCCTTGCGTTCATTGATGCACGGCCCCGCTCGCCGCGAGCACCGCATCGACGATCTTGACGTAGCCGGTGCAACGGCAGACGTTGCCGCCGAGCCCGTGCCGGATCTCCTCGACGGTGGGCCGCGGATTGCGCTTCAGCAGCGCACTGGTCGCCACGATCATGCCCGGCGTGCAGAAACCGCACTGCAGGGCGCCGCAGTCGACAAACGCCTCCACGAGCGCCGCAGACGCTTCATCGTCCGCCAGACCCTCGATGGTGGCGATTTCACGCCCGGCCTGCGCCACCGTCAATGCCAGGCAGGCCAGTGCGGCTTCACCGTCGACCAACACGGTGCAGGCGCCGCACACGCCGTGGCCGCAACCGCATTTTGCGCCCGTCAGACCCAACTCTTCACGCAATGTCTGCAGCAGGTTCTGCCGGGGTTCGACCAGTACCTGCCGGTTCCTGCCGTTGACGGAGAGGGCTACGGGTACTTTCTCAGCCATCGAACCGCTCCCGGGCGGCGCCGACAGCCCGGGCCAGCAGGCGGGGAATGAGCAGACGCCGATAGTCCGAACTCCCACGCACGTCGTCTACCGGATCTGCCGCGGCCGCCAGAAGATCGCCGGCTCTCAGCAACACGGCCTCGTCGAGACCCGACCCGATCAGGAGAGCGTCGGCTTCATCGAGATGCAGTGGGGCGGGCCCGGCCGAGCCCACCACGACCCTCGCATAGCTGCACACGCCACCCTGCATGGCGACAACCGAGGAGACGGAGACGATGGCGTAGTCGCCATCCGTGCGGCTGAACTTGAGATGAGCGCCCACCGCGCCTTCCGGCCCCTCCGGAATCAGCACGGCGGTCAGCATCTCGCCTGGCCCGAGCGACGATTCGAGATAGTCCACGAAGAACTCGTCGACGGGCGCCGTGCGCACCCCTTCGGCGCCCGCAACCTCGACTTGCGCGCCGGCCGCGACCAGCGCCCCGGGCAGGTCTGCCTGGGGGTCGGCATGGCAGAGCGCCCCGCCGATGGTTCCCCGATTGCGAACGGCGGGATGCGCGATCTGCCGGGCCGCATCCCTCACCACTGCCCGCGCCCCGCGCAGGCGTTCCTCGCCGGCAAGGCGCGTGTGGGTAACCATGGCCCCGATGCGCAGAACGCCTTCCGACTCGGCAGTGTCGTGCAGCCCGGCGATGCGGCGCAGACCCACCAGGGTGGATGGCGCCACCAGGTCGGCGTTCATCATCGCCATCAGCGTCTGGCCTCCGGCCAGGCAACGGGCGTCTACTTCGCCGGCGAGCACCGCCACGGCTTCCGGAACGCTTTCCGGTTCCAGGTAGATCACGCCGGAGTTTCCGCAATGCGTTCCCGTAGCGCCGCTGCGAACTGTCCGCCCAAATCGTGCGCCTTTTTCTTCATCACGCCGGCGCCGAACCGCCCCAGCCGTCCGGCGATGGAAATCTCGGAGGCGTAGGCGACTTCTGTCTCCCTCTCATCGACCGCCCGCAGGGTCAGCCGGCTCCTGGCGCTCAAGCGGCTTGCCCTGCCTCCTTCTTCGCCCCGGGTCGAATACGAGGCGGACTCCATCGGCTCTTCGTCCGTCCTTTCAATGTCGATGTTGAAGAGCGCCTTGATGGGGCCGACCTTTACCCTGACCTTCGCCTTGTATTTGCCGTCGCCGACCACATCCACGCTTTCGCAGCCGGGAACGCAGGCGCCGACCTCCTCGGCGGACTGGATGAACCGCCAGACACGGTCCCGGGATGCGGGCACCAGGAAGCTGTTCTCAATTTTCAAGGCGGCGGGACCTGAAGCGGTCGGCGGGAAATCCATCGGTGACCGCCGGCTGCCTGTAAATCTCGACGGCGAGCCCGACCTCGGCAAGAGACAGTGTCATGTGCAGCAGGTTGCGCGCATCCGCCGGCAGCGCGTGGAAGTCCAGTTCATTGAGATAGCCGAGGATATCGCCGATGCGTTCCGTCATGCGGTCGTAAAAGGCACGGGTGGCCTCCATATCCGTGGTTTGCCGCTTGCGGCGCCGTTCCGACTCGGTGGCCAGCGTCCAGTCCCGGGCGAAGCCTTCGAGATCTTCGAATCCGGAAGGCAAAAGTCGCTCCGCCACAATCGCCGCACCGCCCGTCAGGCCGCCGTTCCGGACGCGGCACGAATCCGCTCGAAGACGTGGTGGCTGTGCCGCACCATGACCTCCTGATCCTGCAGGATGTAGTCGCGTTTCACCCCCGAGAGCAGGTTGCCCTGGATCGCCTCGAGGGTGGGGCCGTCCTCCATGAGTGTGTCGCGCAACCCGCACACCGCCAGTTCCTGGGCGAACCGCTGGCCCGCGTTCTGCGGCGGCGGCATGTAGATGTTGAGTTCGAACAGCGTCCGCGTCAGGCCCTTCGGCCAGAAGTTGTAGGTAAAGCAGAAACCGTTGAAGGCAAAGAGCATGAAATTGGGGAAGAAGACGAAGAGGTCGAAGGCCCAGTCCGCAGACCCTGCCGGATTGAGCCCCTGCGGCACGGCATGTGCCTCGGCATCCTCGATGCTGGTGACCGAAGACCCGTACTGAAAGGCCACCTGTTCGAGCAGGGTCGGTTGCATGGCCGTGCCGCCGGGAAAGGACGCAGCCCGGTGGTATTCGTACAACGCAAAGTCCAGCCCGTGAATATACGGCCGTTCGCTGTCCACATAGCCCCGTCCGGCGGAGCGTCTGTGCAGAAAGGGCACGTGATAACCCTCCTGGAACGAATCCAGCGACAGCTTCCAGTTGGCCTCCACCTCAACGTCGTAGCCTGCCGTATGGGCCAGAGCAGCGAAGGGGTATGCATCGAGGCGCGGGGCGACCTCCCCCAGGAACGAGCGCAGGTCCTGCTCCGGCTCGGTTTGCAGGTTTACGAACAGGAACCCCTGCCAGGTCTCCAGGGCCACCGGTTTCAGGCCGAGGTTCGATCGATCGAGATCGAAGAACTGATCCTCGTCGGTGACCTTGAGCAGCCGTCCGTCGAGGTCGTAGGTCCAGTGATGGAACGGGCAAACAAAGCGGACGGCCTGGCCCCGAAACCGCCGGGTGACCCGGTTGGCACGGTGTGCACAGAGGTTGTGGAACGCGCGCAGCCCGTTGTTGTTGCCCCGCACGATCAGTACCTCGGTGTGGGCTATCTCGATGGGCTTGACAACATAGTCACCGGGATTGGGGACTTCCTCGACCCTCCCCACGTTCAGCCAGAAACGGCCGAAGATGTCCCGCCGTTCGGCCTCATGGGCCTCGGCCGAAAGGATATGGGAAACGTCGACCGGGCCGCTGCCGAGACCGTGCCGCCCGGTCCACGTCTGTTGCGTCCCCGCCATCGGCTCAGGAGCCTGCCGCATTCATCGTTTGTCCGTCCACTTGCATTTCATGGCTTTCGCCCCCTAGACGGGAGCCTCTTTGCCCACCCTACCATTCCGGCCCCTCCCCGCATTCAGCATCTGCGGCTGCGTCCCCGGCCGGCTTTGCATTTCCGGCCTTGGAGTTCATGTCGGCCGCAGATTCTACAACCTCGTTCGAGGAGTGCCGCGCGGGCGTGTTGACACCCGTATCGCCCAAGATTAGCGTACCGATCGCTGCAGGGGAGAAACCTACCGGGAGAAAAAGGCACCGCGTCTCGAGGGAATCGAGCGCAGGCCCGGCACCAGGCAATGATCGAGTCGCTCAGCTACATTGGCTTCACTTCTCCGAACACAGCGGTCTGGCAGTCGTTCGGCCCGGACGTTCTCGGCCTGGAAATCGCCCGAACGGAACCCGACGGTACGGTTCGCCTGCGCGTGGACGATGCCGTGCACCGCATCTCCATCCATCCGGGAAAAACCGATGACCTCGCGTACATGGGATGGTCAGTCGCCGGCCCCGCCGCGCTGGACTCCCTTGGCGAAACGCTCCGCAAGGCCGGCTTCGACACCCACGCCGCCGATGCAGACCTGCTCGAGGAGCGGCAGGTCGCCGAACTGATCTGGTTCGAGGACCCGTTCGGTTTCCGCCACGAAGTCACCTGGGGGCTGTTGTCGAAGCCCTCGTCATTCAAGCCGGGCCGGCCGCTCTCCGGCTTCGTTACCGGCAACTGCGGCCTCGGCCACCTGGTATTGATTCTGCCCGACCTGGCCCGGGCGGAAGCGTTCTATTCCCGAGTACTCGGGTTCCGGCTTTCCGACCGGGTCGAGATCGGGAGAAGCGTGCGGTTTTTTCATTGCAATCCGCGTCACCACACCCTGGCGATCGCCCACGCCCCGGGCATGGTCGGCGTCCATCACCTGATGCTGGAAGTGGCCTCGCTGGACGACGTCGGCACGGCCCTGGACCTGTGCATCGCCGGGGACATCCCCGTAACCAGGAGTCTGGGCAAGCACACCAACGACCTGATGACGTCGTTCTACATGCGCTCGCCGTCGGGCTTTGAAATCGAGTACGGCTGGGGCGGAAAACTGATCGACGATGAGGAGAACTGGACCGTCGGCGCCTATGACGCCGTCAGCATCTGGGGACACCGGCATCCGGCGGACCCGGTCCCACCCGCCATCGTCCGGCCGTTCGAGGAAACGGCAACATAATTTGCCGGGAATCGAACTTCGCCCGGCGCGGTACAACGACGCCAATATCGTCGCGACAACACGCCGCCTGATCAACGCTAATACGGCCGGTCGCCTTCCACGGTCACCCGGTGCATGGTCCGTCGTTTCGGCCAGTAGTCGGCCGTCGCGTAGTGCTGCGTACAGCGGTTGTCCCAGACGGCGACATCGCCCACGCGCCAGCGAAAACGCACCTGAAACTCCGGTGTTTCGGCATGACGGAACAGTTGATCGAGAAGGGCTGCGCTTTCCTCCGGCTCCAATCCCTTGATCGACCGGGTGTCCGTCGAACTCACGTACAGGCTCTTCCTCCCGGTGACCGGATGGGTGCGGATCAAGGGATGTTCCGCCGTCGGATTCGGGTCCGCCCACTCACTGTTCGGATCCAGCTCCACCTTGTCGCCGAGGGCTGCGCGGTATTCGGCCAGGCTGCCCCGGTGCACGCCCGTAAGGCCTGACAGCCTGTCCTGCATTTCGCCAGACAGCCCTTCATAGGCGGCGGTCATGCTGGCCCAGAGGGTATCGCCGCCGGCATCGGGAATCTCACGCGCCAGAAGCACCGCGCCCAGCGGCGGTTTCGGCAGGTACGTGAGGTCTGAGTGCCATACGTTGACGGCGGGCGGCCGCTCGCGGTCGTTCTTGAGCAATATGACCTCCGGGTCGTCGTCCACCTTGGGCAGGAACGGGTGCACGTTCAGGCTGCCGAAGCGCCTGCCGAAACGTTTCAGATCCTCCTTCGTGAGATTCTGGTTGCGGAAGAAAATCACCTGGTGGCCGAGAAAGGCCCGTTCGATGGCGGCGAAGCGGTCTTCGCTCATTGGCCGCGACAGGTCGACACCGTGCACGACAGCCCCGATGGCCGGCGTGAGCACTTCGATGTCGATGTCGCTATTCGTCCCTTCCACTTCCCCGCCACGGCGTTTTTGGCGCGGTCACGCGTCTTCTTCGCCTCGACGGTAGGGGA
>CAZWZH010000246.1:0-21687 GCA_964638775.1 uncultured Pseudomonadales bacterium | reverse complement strand
AGTTCGCATACGGGGCTTCCCTTTCGGCGCACTGCCACATCATCCTGCCGTACGCAAGGTCATTGGACGAGCTTAACGCGCCGAAAGGGAAGCCCCGCATGCGAACTCTTTCCCCAGATTCGGCGTTGTTCCTTCCACGTCCTCGTCCCGGCGCGCCGGGTTCCCGACTCGCATGGCGAATCGCCGCACCGAGCCGGGTCAGCCCGGATGCCCGGAGCGCGGCGAAACGCTTCTCCACGACCGCGCCTTCGTTTTCATCGAATCCCTTCACCCGCAGCAGGCGGGTGACCGCACGCCCCCAGGAATGGAAGGCGTACACCGCCACCCGGTCACCGAAATGGCTGAACGCTTTCGAAATCAACTGGGCCGTGCGCACCTGCTGGCCGAATATGGTGCGGCCATCGCGCAGCCGATCCCCAGTGGAGCGGGAGACATCGACCAGCAGCGTGGTGCAGAGGTCGCGCCGCGTCCGTTGCGAGTTGCAGTAAATGTGCTCTTCGTGGGAATGGCCGGTTGCCCGGTCGACCAGGTGATCGATCAGCGCATCGATGTCGATGTCGTCCCCCACCGGTTGCCGGCGATGGTATTCGAATTCAACCTCCACCTGGAAAAGCTGTTGCGCCAGGGAGTGCATGGAAACATCGCAACTTTCCAGGGGCGCACCCGATTCCACGGGCGCCTCCACTTCGTGCACGCTGACCCAGTCCGGCAGGTATCGGCCGCTGCTTTCGTGCCACTCCGGGTATTTCCAGTCGCTCTTGACCGGCAACAGCGGCAGGTGCTCCTGAATCAAGCTGTCTGCGAGCACGTTGTCGCTGACACCCGACTCGCCCATGCCGCCCTGGGCGACCCTGCCGCCGGCATGGGCGTCACCGGCGGCATCCTGTTCGTCGTCGGCTCCCGACCCCCGGCCGAGGCCGAGGATCTGTTGAAACAGGTCCGCAAGCCAGCCCGGCGCGCCCAGCGGGGTACTGAACGCTTTCAGCACGGAAGCACCGGTGGCATCGAGTTCTTCGTCCTCATCGTGTTCTTCGATGGGGCTGAAACGAAAGCTCTTCAACGCGCTGGAAGAACGGCCTCCGGCGCCGGCACGGTCCTGGTCGAGGATGCGGCGTGGGCGCAAACCACCCAGCCAGGGCACTGCCGGGTGCACGCGGACGCGCTGGTCGGCAGCCGCCGCCAGCGATTCCCGGGCACTGCCGCTTTGATTGGCCGGCACGGGCAGTTCGCGCAGGAAGCCCCTGGGCAGTATGGATTCGCAGGCCTGCAACGCGCGGGGCAATTCCATGGCGAAGTAGCGCGCGGCAACGCTGGGACGCAGGCTGATGCCCCTGAGCCATTGCCTGTCCAGGCTGCCCGCCCCCAGAAGCGCTGCCTGGGCCACGGCTACGAGCGGCCTCCGGGCCGGCGACAGGCCCGAGTCCAGGAAAATGCGCCGGCCGTCGCTGTAGCTCGGTTCCGGCTGCGCCAGGGATTCGATCTCGACCGGCTGCCCGGCTATGCCGGATGCCAGGAATCGCAGTCCCGCATCGGCAGCGGGCCCGACGGACTCCTGGCGAAAGTCGAGAAGTTCGCGCCAGCCGCTCCGCGCGGTAGCCTTCTCGTTCGCAGCCTGCTCAGGCACCCAGACATTCTTCGATGAGTTCGGTCTACCCGCGGATAACTTCCGGATCGTTGCTGAGTGCGCTGGCCATGGCGGCAACGCCCGCATCCCGGGGCGTCATTCCTTCCTTCGCCAGCTTTCCGGTGGCGACCAGGGCGCGGGTAGACGCTACCTCGGAGAGGCCCGGCGCCTCCAGCCGGCGCATGACGCCCGCCAGGCGAACCAGATTGTCCGCGAGCTCGGCTTCAATGCCGTAGATTTCCCGCAATACGCGAATCTCGACATCCGCCGGCGGAAAGTCGAAGTCCATGGCCACCATGCGTTGTCGCGTCGATGCCTTCAGGTCTTTCAACAGTGTCTGGTAGCCCGGGTTGTACGACAGGACGATCATGAATTCCGGCGGTGCTTTCAGGCATTCGCCGAGGCGCTCTATGTTGAGTTCGCGCCGGTGGTCGGCCAGCGGATGCAGCACGACCACGGTGTCGGAGCGGGCCTCTACCACCTCGTCGAGGTAGCAGATGCCACCCTGCTTGACAGCCTGGGTCAGCGGGCCGTCCTGCCACACCGTGTCGTTGCCCTTGAGAATATAGCGGCCCACCAAGTCCGCCGGAGTCAGGGCCTCGTGGCAGGCACCGGCGAACACCGCGTCTTCGTTGCCGACGGCGATGTAGTGGTGCGGCGCAGGACGCTCGTGCTCGGTGCTGGTGCGTGTTGTCGCGACGTTCAGCATGTGCGGAAATTAATAGTATACTATAGATCGATCCGTGTGTCGGGAATGGCCTGGAAGGCGCATAAAACACATGGAATGCATGGAATGCATGAAACAGAGCAGCGATGGGAGTTGATCCGTCATGGAAATGAAAGATCTGGTATTGGTCAGCACCGACGACCACATCTGTGAACCACCAACGGTGTTTGACAACTACAACGGCAAGTTCAAGAGCCGCATGCCGAAGGTGCGCACCGACGACAAGGGCGTCGACGCTTGGGAATTCAACGGCCGGCGCATGCCTAACCTGGGCCTGAACGCAGTGGTGGGCCGGCGCCCCGAGGAATACGGGGTGGAGCCCTGCGCCTTCAGCCAATTGCGCAAGGGCTGCTACGACGTGGACGCCCGCATCGACGACATGAACGCCAACGGCGTACTCGGCAGCCTGAACTTCCCGCAGTTCGTAAACAACGGCCTAGCCCTGAAATCCGACGACAACGCACTTTCCTGCGAGGCGATTCGCGCCTACAACGACTGGCACATCGACGAATGGGCGGGCGCCTATCCGGGCCGCTTCATTCCGACGGCCATCGTCCCCATCTGGGACATCGAGAAGTCCGTCAAGGAGGTCAAGCGGGTCAAGTCCAAGGGCTGCAACGCCATTAACCTGCTACCTGTGCCCAATCGCGAGGGCCTGCCGAGCTGGAACACCGGCTGGTGGGATCCCCTTTTGCAGGTCTGCGAGGAACACGAAGTCGTAATCAACCTGCACATCAACGACGCCACGCTGGCCACGCCGTCTCCAGAATCGCCCGTCGACGTGTTCGTGACCAACATGCCGGTCACCCTGTTCAATACCGCCTCAGACCTCGTCTGGTCGCCGATCTGCCGGAAATTCCCGCAGATCAAGTTCGCGCTCTCCGAGGGCGGTGCCGGCTGGGTGCCGCACTGGAAGGAGCGGGCGGATTTCACCTACCGGCACCACAGCGCCTGGACCCACCAGGATTTCGGCGACATGCTGCCGAGCGAGGTGTTCGAGCGGAACTTCTATACCTGCTTCATCAAGGATCACGTGGCGATACGGAATCGAGCCGTCACCGGCATCGACCGCATGACCTGGGAATGCGACTACCCGCACTCAGACTGCACCTGGCCCCGTTCCCCGGAAACCGTCTATCCCGACTTCGAGGGCTGCAGCGACGAGGAAATCGACAAAATCACGCACCTGAACGCCATGCGCCTCTACGGGTTCGACCCGTTCAAGCGCATGCGGAGGGAGGATTCCACTGTCGGGGCATTGCGTGCCAAGGCGGAGCATGTGGATCTGAGCTTCCTCGACTCCGAGGGCGTCATCCAGACGAACACGAAAGGCGAGGTGCCCACCATGGGCCAGGTCGCCCAAACCATTGCGGAGGCCTATGCCGCCGACAGTTGGGCGGAACTCAGCGACTGAGCCGGTGGGCGACGGAACGAGAGGCCGGTTGAGTCTTCTGCGAGGCTGCCGCCAGCATGGCCCACCAACTTTCGCCGCGAGGGGAGATGCACCGGCGTCCGGAGCAGGACGAAGTTGATGAGCCGTGCGAGAGGGGGGTTCGTGCGCCCACTGCCAAATCGGGAACCGGGTGATGTTTGGCCGCGTAGGAACCGCCGAGCAGGTCACGGCAGGTATCGATCTGGCCGGCAGGACGGCGGTCGTCACCGGCGTCAATTCGGGGCTCGGCCAGGAAACCCTGCGCGTACTCTCCCTGCTCGGCGCACACGTCTTCGGGCTGGCACGCACCCTGGAAAAGGCCGAGCGAGCGTGCGACGGGGCGCCGGGCAATGCCAGCCCGTTCGAGTGCGAACTGGGTGATTGGCGATCCGTCGGGAACTGCGCCGAGTCCATCCAGGAGATGGCCGACACCATCGACATCCTGGTCGCCAACGCCGGCATCATGGCGCCCAGCAAACTTGCGCTGTTGCACGGCCTCGAATCCCAGTTCGCCGTCAACCACATGGGCCATTTCGTGCTGGCGCATCGCCTGCTCGAGGCGATCAGGCGATCCGGCCGGGGCCGGGTCGTGCTCGTTTCCAGCGACGCGCACAAGTACTTCGCGCCCAGGCGGTACGGCATCGACTTCGACAATCTGGACGGCTCGCGCGGCTATCGCCCCTGGCAATGCTACGGTCGGGCCAAGCTGGCCAACATTTTGCACGCCAAGGGATTGGCAACAAGGTTGTCGGATAGCGGCGGCACAGCCAACGCTGTTCATCCCGGTATCATCAAGACGGGGCTCGGCAATGACGCCGGGCTCTCCAACACGCTGGCCTACTTCTTCTCCAAACCCATCTGCGTCACGGTGCCCCAGGGCGCCGCCACCACCTGTTTCGTTGCCGCGAGCCCGGAGGTCGGGGGCGTCAACGGGCAGTACTTCGCCAAATGCCGCCGTGTCCGCCACAGCAGGGTGGCGGGCAATGCCCAACTGGCCGAGCGGCTTTGGTCCTGGTCCGAAGAGGCCGCGAGTGACTTTCTCTGACCGGCCCGCTGCACTTCGGGCCAACGTCAGATGATCTGCTTGGCCCGCACGAGAGGCTGTGGAACGCGTTGAGCGCGCGCACCTGTTACCGCCGCTTGCTCAACGTGCTGTCAAGTACGCTTCAAGCGCTCTCTTACTCCGCGCCACCCCGCGTCTTCACTACTCTTGCCAACCTCGCTACGTTCATTCGTGAACAGGTGCGGCTGGCGTCCCCGCTCTCCCGAACTCGAACGGCATGAGATGGCTTTGGCCGTCTCTGGACACGCGCACGTTCAGGTAGTCGAGCCCCTTGAATCCGCGGTGGTCGTGTGGCCCGAAGGTGATATAGGTGCCCGACCCCCCGGTCATCGCCGGTAGCATGCGGATGCTTTCCAGGGCCGTTGCGACCGCCTCGGGCGTGGCGACCTCCATGCGCGAGAGGGCGATGGCGATGCACTTGCCGATGTCGTAGCCGGAACTCGTCGCGCTGTTGGGAACCAGCGCCTGCCCGGTGGCCTGCTCGCAACGGGCCAGCATGTCGCGAAACCTGGTGTTGCGCTCGTCGTACTGGTCGACGCCGTGCCAGCCCTCGATGTTGCGCGCGAACGGCTCGTTGTAGGTTGCCTGGACGAATGCGGTGCACATGATGCGGTCCGGGTCCCAGCCGTTGTTGCGCAGTCCCTTGTTGAGAAAGGGGGTGATCCCGCCGAAACCGAGGTAGACGAGCGCCTGGGCATCGGTGGCCTTGAGCCGCCCCATGATTTCCGTCAACTCGCCCTCCGGTGCATTGGGAAACACGTTGCCGACGGCAATGATGTCGAGGTCGAACTGCTGGCAGGCGTACTCGAAAAACCGGTGGTATTCCAGGCCGATTCGGGACGGATAGTCGCGCAGCACCGCCACGCGCCGGTGTCCGCGGCTCTTCAGCCAGGCGGCCATGTACGCCGGTTCGTCGGCCAGGTTGCCGTTGGACAGGTTGAAGGCGTAGCGGCCGACGTACTCCTGGGTTCCGCAGATGGTGATGGCCGGTACCCGGCGCTCCTCCACCAGGTCGAGAACCGCCAGGGCGTTGTCCGTGGTCATGGGGCCCGCGATGGCCAGCACCTGGTGTTCGTCGACCATCTCGAGATAGGCATTTCGGGATACGTTGCCGTCGCCCCAGGGCTGGCCGGTATGCTCGTTCTCGATCACTTCCGCGGGACGGTCGATCAGGCCGGACTCATGGGCCTCCTGCAGCGCGAATTTCACCGCCAGGGGAAACATGTCCGTTAGCCCCGGAAACCCGGGCAGGTCGACCATCACGCCGATTCGGTATGGTGCCTTTACATTCTCGAGCACGGGCGCATCCCAATCGATTCCCGAGGAGGTTGCTCAGCCTCGACGCTACTGCAGCGGGCCGGACTCCGGCAGTGGCACATGCACTTCGGGACCCGGACAGGGATAGGGCGTGCCTTCGCCGCAGATACCGTTGGTTAGGTAACTCGGCAGATCGGGCGTCGCGTCCATCTGAAACGAGACGATGCCCATGGCGATGTTGTAAAGAAGGTAGGCGATGTTCAACACTGCGGCGATGCCGGCAAAGCGCAGGAAGTTGCGCCGCACGGGCGAGGCGATCTTCTCACTGCCCACCTCGACGAAGGTCTGCCCCTTGTCGTTGCGGAAGTACCAGAGGCAGGCGGCTACCGTCAGGGTGCCGCCCCAGAACACGCTGTTATAGAGCGGGAACTGATACCACTCGCCGCCGAACAGCGACAGGGAGTGGATGGTGCCGCTGAACACATAGAGCCCCATGCGCACCCAGGCGCCCTCGATGATGAGGTCGGTCAGGAAGCCGAAGAAGAAGCACACGCCCACCAGACCCAGGGTGGTGATGCCCGGCCAGCGCGCCTTGGCCTTGCGCATGGTCCAGGCCATGAACCAGCATTGCAGGGGGATGATCGAGATATAGGCGCCGGCGAGAAAGATAATGGGCTCGGCGATCAGGTTGCCGCGCGGCATCACCCAGCCCGGAATGAACAGCGCCCAACTGCCGAAGTTGATCATGTGCGAGTTGTAGGTGAAGACCAGGCGGAAATAGTTGCCCGCCGGGTCTTGCCAGAGGGTGGCAATCCAGGCCAGCGCGAACAGCAGCGCCACGGTGATGCGGCCTTCGCGGCGGCAGGTGCGAATGCAGTAGGCCATGACGCCGACGGCGAGCAAAACGTTCGTTATCTGAAACAAGACCGCGAGAAACGCCGTGTACCCCGGCATGACGTCCGTGCCCGGGTAGGTGGGCACGAACTGGTCGGAAAGGATCCAGCTACCGAAAACATACGCCCACAGCAGCATGAACAGAATGCCGATGGTGGACCAGATGTAGATCGGTTCGGTGCGCCTGCCTTCGATCGGCAGCGGCGCGGCAGTTGTCGCTATGGCCATTCGTGACTCCTGTTGGACCGGCAGGAACCTGATTATTAGTATACCAAATTAAGAATTTAGCCCATTGAGTCCCGCTTATCAAGACACGGGCTGATATGTTTTGACCTGTCAACCCCCCTCAAGGAATTTCCTCACGCGCTCTTCTCCGGATTGAAAAAACTTGTTGTCGGCGCGTTGGATTTGTGGGCGAGAGGCGCACGAGGGTGGTCAGGCGGTGGGCAACGCGCCAGCGTTGTCCACGGGTTGTCCACACGGCCCGAAGGGCGTGCGCCGGTCCGTAAGGACTCGTCCACATATCCACGGCACTCTCGCACCGGTTCGAGCTGTCTCGAACCGCGATATCCGGGTCATGGAGATCGGCGTGTTGGGTCAGGACAAGGCCGGGCTGATCGCGACGGTGGATCATGCTGATATGCGTGGATTGGGTACCGACCGGACTTCACTACGTCGCGGAGCTGGCCTTTCTCTAGTGGCAAGGATCACCGGCCGAAACGCCCGTTCCGGAATCGTACCGCCGGCACGTTATAGCCCGAACAAGGGTTCTCCACACCGGCCCGATCCTGCCCTGACTCAACACGCCCAGACCTCCTCCTTATCCGATGTCGAGGGCGTCATCGCCTCGCGGCGAGTCACTGCCGCAGCCCGCAGCCGGTAGAATTCGGGGCATCTCGCGTCGCACGATTTCCCAGACAAAGCCGCTCAGCTCGCGCGCCACGGCAACATTCGCTTGCTTGCTGTTCTTGCCCGCCTTTAGCAGGTGCCGATAACGGCCGCACAAGCGGCGCTGTGCCTTCCAGGCGATCGCCTTGGCCTCATCCGATGCCGCGGACGCCTTGCGTTTGAGATACGCCGTG
This sequence comes from uncultured Pseudomonadales bacterium, assembly GCA_964638775.1. Taxonomy (GTDB): domain Bacteria; phylum Pseudomonadota; class Gammaproteobacteria; order Pseudomonadales; family Azotimanducaceae; genus Azophilus. The sequence continues at coordinate 13,608 of CAZWZH010000246.1, read as the reverse complement.
CGCCGCGCCGGGAACCGGTAACACCAGGCCAATTCCACCAGCAGGCGCAGGACATGGCGATTGCCCGTCCGGGTGATCCCGCCTTGGCGGCGCCGCGATCCGGAACTGTGTTCGCTCGGCACCAGCCCCAGATAGGCCATCAACTGCCGCGGCTCATCGAAAGGGCTGACATCCCCCAACTCGGAGAGCACCGTCATCGCCGTGATCACATCCACGCCGCGCAACGCCATCAGCGAGCGCACCACCGGCGCCATCGACCAACTCGCCAACGCCTCATGCAACTGCTTCGTCAACGCCGATACCCGATCGCTCGCGGCGCGCACGCCATCCAGGTATTCCCGAAACGCCCGTTCCTGCCAGTCCCGCTCGAAGCGCTGGCCGTCCGGCCACGCAAAGTGGGCCTGCGTCCAGCAACTGCGCGACCAAACCCGGCCATGGCACAGCAGAAACGCGCCCAGTTGCTGGCGCGCCTTGCGCTCGGCGTGCTTGAAATCCGCCCGCGCCCGAACCAGGTCCCGCATCGCCTCCTGCTCCTCGTCCGGAACCCACACCGAGGTCAGCTCCCCACTGCGCAACAACCGCGCCAGCTTGCAGGCATCCCGCCGATCCGTCTTGATCCGCGCGCCCGGCGCCTTCGGGATCCGTGACGGCGCCACCACCGCGCAATCGAAACCCAACCCCTTCAGTTGACGGTACACCTCGTAACCGCATGGGCCCGCCTCATAGCAGAACTGAATCACCTCGCCGTCGTACCGGCGGGCCAGCTTGTCCGGGGGCTTGCCAATCGCCGTCGGGGTATTGGCCAACTCCCCATAATTCGTGGGCGACTCCCGGCCCGCCGGTGCCACCGCCACCGCGATGGTGTCCTTGTGCACGTCCAAGCCGACATAAGCCGCATAATTGATCTCCGATCGTCCAATGCGAAACCTTGACCTGGATGCCGGGCGTGAGCATCCATCTTGTCAAGGGAGTGCCGCCCGAAGTACCGCCGAAGCCAGCAGTTCTCGTTTTGGCCCCACGCGGCTTCGTAGGCGGGGATGCGTTATCCGGCGGATTCCACGAGAGAGATTGGTGGGTGCCGGTCGATACCTGCTATCATTCCGACCGAAGCCTGTTCGGCGGCCTGGTGCTCTGGGGATCCGACTTTTTCAACATTTCCCAAAGCGTCTTTATGATGTACAGGCCATCGGCCTAGTGATCGGCGCACGAATGTGCCGATTGCAACTGCTGCCCGCTAAGGTAGACCGCAGATGCGCGAATCAGGTTTTCAAGTGAATACAGAGCGCACCGGTTTACGGTTTTTCCAGATAACTGGGTATTGCCACGTGAACGAATTGCCACTGACTAACCTAATGAAGCGACTGGTTGCGGGCGCCCTGCGGAGTCGGGTCGCTCGGGGCACGAATTTGCTGGGCGACCCGAACGCGGGGACACACCGAAAACACGCTCGCCCCGGGTTCACCGCGTCGTCAACCGGCAAGGATGCCAACTCACGGCGCAAGTCCGCCCCAAACTTCATTCGCTCCCGGTCCGGCGGCGGCATGTTGGTCGGTGGCGCCTTGGCACTGATGGCCATGGCGTCGGTGGGTTCGCTCATGTCGAACTACGCCTGGCGGGAGGCGCAGTGGGAGGAGGTGCGCGCCGCGGTGCGTGCCGCCATCTCCTCGGCTGCTCCGCTGCTGAGCGGCGCCGGTAACGCCCAGTCCAACCTTGAAATTGCCGAGCGGGTCGCCGCATTCGCCCAAGGCGGGATGCCCGGCCTCAAGGTGAGTGCCCACGACGTAACCGTTACCCACGACACCGCCACGGGAATCACAAAGATTGCTCTCGCGGGCACGTACATCTTCACCGATCTCTGGAACCTGGGCGACAACGCCACGAGCGGGAACACGGGGAAACGTTCGAAGGTGTTGCATCGGGTCAAGCTTGATTTCGATCGCTACGAGGTCGCCGTCGCGCTCGACCTTTCCCATTCCATGACGGAGAAAATTCGCAGCGGCACTTCCAACGTCCAGATCGCAAAGATTGACGGGTTGAAATCCGCCATGCAATCTGTGGTCGATGCCATGCAGGCGGCGTCCAGCACCACGCCTGGGAGCCTGCTGGTGTCCGTGGTGCCCTTCGTCTCCGCGGTCAACGTGGCGGACACCGCAACGAACGGCCCGCCCGCCGCCAACGGTCGCACTGCCGCCAAGGAACGCTATGTCCGCATGCTGGCCGGCGCGCCAGGGCAGGGCAAGACCATCGGCGACACGCTAAGCACCGCGCGGAGTGCGGCGGCCAACGGCTGGGGCCACTGGGTTGACAGTTTCCACCAGTACGGCGTCGGCAACGATCTCGGCCCATTGCGCAAACTGAGCCTGCCGAAAAAACTGCTCGACAATACGGACTGGAATCTGCGCAAGGACATGACGCTGGATGTCTCAGACCAAGTGCCGAAACTCGGCACTTGGAACGTCAACGGCGCGGATTTCTGGAACGGATGCCTCATGGCCCGCTGGGGTGCCTATTGGAGCGAAGACGCCAGACCAGCAGGTTGGAGCCCCACCCGCACCGCCAACTGGCCAGCCACGAAAACGGTCGCGGGCTGGTCGGCGGGGTCTACAGCGCTTGCTGCCACAACGCCATTGCACCTTTCCGATGCGCCGCCGGACGCGGGCGACCCGAACTCGCTCTTCACTGCCTATTCCTGGCCGGACGCCAGAATCGGAGGCAATGCCGACCATCGGCTGCAAACGGTGATGGCGACGCTGGTAGAGGCACCAGCGCAACCGTTCGTGTACGTCAGTACCTCACCCACAACAACAAAAACAATTGCTCTGAAAGACAGCATTACCGTGGCGGACAACGATTGGTCCATGCCGGGCAGCGGGGGCGGCGCTACGTTCTGCCCGAGCGCGCCCATTACCCCGTTGACCGAAAGTCTATCCGATGTGCGTCAGGCGGTGAATCAACTGAAGACGTCCTGCCTGTTCCCCCGCTGCTCGCCGTCATATGCCACCGCCACCGTGGGCGCAACCTATCTCCATCTCGGGGTCGTATGGGGAATGCGCACGCTGTCGCCGCTTTGGCAGCGGGTCTGGCAGATACGAGATCTGCAGGGCACCGTACGACCCGGCGTGCCCTGCGCCCTCGGCGAAGCGGACAGCCGTTGCGACAGCAACCTGAAAAAGTCTATCGTCATCGTCTCGGATGGCGCAAACTTTCCCGGCTACGTAACCGGCTCCAGGCTTCGGAGTCCGCATTTCGTGTTTCAGGGGGGCAAATTTGTCAAGCGTAACCCGGAATGGGCCGCCAAGGATCCGGTTTGCGACAAAGCGAAAGACAGCCTTGAGAAGTATCACAGCGTCTCGGCCAAAGCCCGCCGCTCCGACTTCAACAGCCAATTCGACGCCTATCTAAACAAGGGGAAGTTCGGTGGGTCGCGCATGGCTGACGTTCTCGACGCCTTTCGAATTCTAGACCCGTTGTCGGACACCGCCGCGCGCCGCGGCCTCCGCGAGGCGGTGCTGGAGAAGTTGACGCCCTGGCAGCTCTTTCGCGGCCTCGATGCCAGCGTTACCGATGAATTGATGAATCAGGACAACGAATTCGGCTTCCAGCGGCGTCCCATGCAGACGGGGCATTTCTGCGCCCCCAATTCCATATTCGGCCCGTACGGCCGCATCAACGACCGGGTCTATGTGGGCGACTCGACAACGACGCCCGCGAAACCGCTGCCGCCGGTTGCGGATGTCGCACCGTTCAACATGGTGGCGGCACCTTCCAACGCCGACAATAATCGGCTGACGTACTACCTGTACAACCGTCTCAACGACTGGTTTCTGCAATCCTGCAGAATCGCCGGCAAGCGCGGCGTACGCATCAATGCGATCTACATCGGGAAACGTTCGCATTCCCACGCAATCAATGCGCTTGAACGCTGTGTCGATGCCGCCGGCGGCAATTCGGGCAGCACGGACGTACTCGTCACCCCCGATGCGACGTCTCTTAAGGCGGCATTCCACAAGCTGTTCGTCGTTCGCCGCAACCTGCGGTTTCTAAGCGAACAATGATTGGAACGGCAGGCCTGGTTCGCGCGTTGCTGGCCGAATGCGTCGGCCTGTTGAACGCACAGTTTCTGCGCCGCCGGGCGAAGATTCCCAGGGGCTTCGCATCCGTTTCGGGCCTCTTGGCGACCGAGCCGGCGGATACACTGTCAGCTACGGCACGGGAACTCGCCGGTGCGCGCAAAAACGTTTTTTTGCTTGGCTGAATGCTTGGTATTCGCTGGCTTGGGCGGCCACGACCACCGCCGAACTGGTGGGGATCGCGAGCGATCGCTTCGGCATGTCGGTCCATCCCCGCAGCATCAAGCACGTCTTGGGACGGGTAAAATTAGGGAATTACTTACATGGAACATACCACTAAACTATTGAATATAAAGGTATATTTCTAGTCACACTCCTCCGAGATCAAATGCAAATCGACCGAACCCGTAGATCCACGGATCAAGCGGCGGCCTCGACAAGGTGCAGGTTGTAGCGCCTGGCCTGACGCTGAAGGTGTCAGACCTGACGGTCCCGGCGCTCCGCCTCGTATTCGGCCATTTCGCGCGCGACGTATTCCTCGCCGCGTGTCAGCACGGCGTAGACGAGCCGCGCCATTTGGTGGGCCGTCGCCTTGACTGCGCGCCCCGCATCGAGGCGCCGTAGCCGCGCCCGGTGGCAGGCGCCGATGTAGCTCTTGCTGTTGCGCGCGGTGGCAGCCGCATTGCGGAACGCCTGTCCCGCACGGTTGAAGCGCTTCTGCTGCGGTCCTCGGATCTGCTTTCCGCCGCTGATCCGGGTGCCAGGCACCAGCGTCAGCCAGGAACAGAAATGAGCCACGCTGGGAAAGCGAGACAGGTCCGTTCCGATCTCCGAGGCGATTGCCAGTGCGGTCTCGACGCCGATGGTGGGGATCGCGGTCAGGTCCACACCGAGCATGGCCCGCAGAGCCAGTTGTCGGCGACGTTCCGGCAGCTTGGCGGCGGGTTTGGCCAGTAACTCGATCGCCGACTCGTCGACGCCGCCCGAGATCGTCTCGATCACCTCGTCGATCCGCGCCTCGGCCCGCTCGATCTGACGCGTCACCAGGTCGTAGCGCTCCAGCGCCTGCTCCAGAGCAAACAGGTGCTCATCTCGCCACGTGCCCTGCAGGCTGCGCGCGATGGTCGTCTCCTCCGCCTTCACGTTTCGATGCCGGAACCGGGCCAGCACGGCGCCGTCCCGTTCCCCGGCCACGATGGATCGGAGGATGAGTTGGCCGGTCATGCCCATGAATCTGCTCAGCAAATTGTCCAATTGGACGTTCATCTCCGTCAGTGCCTTTTGCATGTGCTGCACGCAGCGGCCCCGGTCGCGTCCCGCCCGGGCGCGCTGCCGCACGTGCGAACGCAACTCGCAGATGCGGTCCGCCGGCCGGAACGCGCCCTTGAGCAGCCCGTAGCTCATCAGTTCCCGGATTCATTGGCAGTCGAGCACGTCGCTCTTTCGCCCGCTGACCTGCTTCGTCGCTCGCGCATCCATCAGCCGCACCTTAAGACCCGCCCGGTCGAGCACCTCGAACAGCGGGATCCGGTACACACCCGTCGCCTCTAATGCAACGATGTCCACACCGCACGACAGGAGCCAGGTCGCCATTTCCTCCAGATCCTTCGTGAAGCTGCCGAACAATCGAACGGGCCGCTCTAACGCCGATTCGGCTACCAACACGTAGTGCGAACTCTTCCCGACATCAATCCCTGCGCAGTTTGGATGCACTACCTGCATCGCCTGCTGCTTCTTGCGTCCCATCGATCCACCTCCGAAGATTCATTACGGTCGTGCCCGGTGAACCGCGGCGGGAAATTCACCCTTACATTCGAGGTTGGGGCAAGCCGCGCCGTCAGCGACTCCAAGTCGATCGTGGTCCGGGCCATGCTTACTATCGGGTGCATAGACACCAGCGAAAATGTCGGCCTCGCACCGGGCGCGACCTTTGTATACACGAAGCGCTAGGGAAACGTCAGGCCCTCCACATGTTCCCTGCGCGACAGAGCGGTAACCCCTACCGCGGACTGCTTACTTAACTCCAGCGCGTCGGGGAGTTTTGACCACAGGCGCGGCACCCCTCACTCATCGGTGAAATGATCGTGCGACCAGCACCAACCGGCCATACACCACGAATCAAACCCGGTCACGTCCTGCGCGTTGAACCCGATGGTTCGCCATTGCGGGTGATCTTCCGTCGGCATGCCATCGGATTCTTCGCCGTCCGGCTCCACACATGATAGCAGAACCAACTCCACATCCTTCGCGAACGTATCGATGGGCTGCCACTCAACTATTGTCTACATTTTTCACTCTCGGAGTTAAGTAATTCCCCTTCAATACGGAGGGCTTTCCGATTCTCAAAAATAGTGTATATTCATACAGTATAACGCCATGTGGAGGATGGTGGAAATGAGCGATTGCGAATCAATGCTTGAACGTGTGTGCCCACCCCGCGAAGAACTATGATCCGAGGTGAGCGATGTACGGCCGAGACACCTTCATCGTTCGAGCGGACGACGACGCACTCGCGCCGCGAATCCGCAAGGGCGACTACGTCTATGTCGACCCGGACGAACCGGCTGTACCCGGTAGGTTGGTCGCAGTTTGGGACGCGGTGCACGCTAAAACAACGGTAAGGTTGCTTGTCAGCAGTGGCGGTCGCGACGTACTTCGGGTCTTCGATGGATCCCAATCCGACGAGGTGTTGGACGCTTCCAACGAAACGGACATCCAGGGCGCGGTCGTGTTTGTCGGGCGCCGTGTCCGATGACGAAACGACTTCGACGCGGACGTCTATCGGAACTTACGTACAGAAGTCCACGGGAACGGGCGGTTGACTCCTGTAGATTGAGAATACACTAACCGCCACTGCACAGGCGGCAGGGATCGTGCGGCTCTCGGCCTGCATCGATTTTCTGCAGCGCGTTTTTCTGGCTACACTACAGGACTTTCCAGGGCACGCCCATGCACCACCAAGGAGTCGACGCCGGCAACTTCTTTCTCGCCGACAAGGCGGGCGGCGCCGAGTTCACTGAAGCCGATGGGGAGATCCTGTCCCTGTTCGCCGCCCAAGCGGCCGCCGCCATCGCCAATGCGCGTGCGCACCGGGCCGAGCGCCGTACCCGTGCCGAACTCGAGGCGCTTGTCGAGACCTCCCCCGTCGGCGTCGTGCTGTTCGACGCCGCCAGCGGCCTGCCGCTGTCGATAAACCGAGAGGCCCGCCGCATCGTCGAGAGCCTGAACTCGCCCGGGCGTCCGGCCGAACAGCTGCTCAATGTCGTCACCTGCCGCCGCGCCGACGGCCGCGAGACCTCGCTCGCCGAGTTTCCGCTCGCGCGCCAGTTGGCGAGCGCGGAGACCCTACGCGCAGAGGAGGTCGTGCTGTCGGTTCCGGACGGGCGCACCGTGCGCGTTCTGATCAACGCCACGCCCAACCCTGTGGAGGACGGCGGCGCGGGGTCGATGGTCGTGACCCTTCAGGACCTCGCGCCACTCGACGAGATCGAACGCATGCGTACTGACTTCCTCGGCCTTGTGAGCCACGAGTTGCGCACCCCGCTTGCCGCCATCAAGGGCTCCGCCACCACGCTTCTCGACGAGAGGGACAGACTCGACCCGTCGGAGGCGCGGGGGTTTGCGCGCATCATCGCCGACCAGGCGGATCACATGCGAGGCCTCGTCGCCGACCTGCTCGACGCCGGGCGCATCGACTCGGGGACCCTGTCGGTTGTGACCGAGCCGGTAGCCGTAGCCGAACTCGTGGAGCGGGCGCTGGCGACCTTCACCGGCTCCGGCGGCCGCCACAACGTCGACGTCGACCTGCCCGCCGTGCTGGCCGACCGGCGCCGCATCCCCCAGGTGCTGAACAACCTTATCGCCAACGCCGCGCGGCAAGCGCCCGAGTCCTCCACCATCCGCATCGTCGCAGAGCGCAACGATGCGAACGTGGCGGTATCGGTTGCCGACGAAGGTCCGGGTGTCGAACCGGCCCTGCTTGGGAACCTGTTCCGCATCCACGTCCACCGCACCGGTGGCATGCCCGGTCAGGACCTCGGACTCGCCATCTGCAAGGGTCTTGTGGAAGCGCACGGTGGCCGCATCCGTGCCGACAGCGCCGGGCCCGGCAAAGGTACGACGATTACATTCACGGTTCCGGCGGCAGACCGGCATCCAGGCGACGATCCCTCCGCGAGCGAGCCCGAGGCCCCACTGGCGCGGGAAACGACGCGAATCCTGGTGGTCGATGTCGATCCGCTCGCGCTGCGCTTTGCGCGAATCACGCTGGCGGAGGCCGGTTACGCTCCCATCGTCACCTCGGCTCACGAGGATCTGCCCCAAGTCGTCCGCGCCAAAAGGCCGCGACTCGTCCTGCTCGACCTGATGCTTCCGGGGATCGACGTGATCGACCTCATGCGCCGCGTTCCGGAACTCGCCGACCTGCCCGTCATCTTCGTTTCCGCCTACGGTCGCGACGAGGACGTCGCACGGGCGTTCGAGGCGGGTGCCGCGGACTACATCGTCAAGCCGTTCTCCCCGGCCGAACTGGTGGCGCGGATGCGGGCGGCACTGCGTCGGCTCGACGAACCCGACGCCTTCGTGCACGGCGAACTCGCCATCGATCACGAACGCCGCCTTGTGACGGTAGGCGGCCATCCCGTGGCCCTGACGCGCAAGGAGTACCAACTGCTGCGTTCGCTGGCGCTCGAGGCCGGGCGCGTCGTTGACTACGAGACACTGCTGCGCCGGGTGTGGAGCAAGCGCTCGAACCCGAACGTCGTGCGCATCTTCATCAAGACCCTTCGCGACAAGCTCGGCGACGACCCGGCCAACCCGACGTGGATCTTCAACGTGCGCGGCGTCGGTTACCGGATGCCGAGGCCGGGCGAGGCGTGAGACCGCAGCGCCTGAGGCCAACCCAATGGCGGGTTCGAACGCACTCGCGACCTTCGGTGACTCTTTTGCGACGCAGCTGACGACCCTGCTCCATCGCCGGACCGCCGCACCCCGGTGCGGGACCGCAATCCCCGTCCCCATGTCGGAACAACCCGATGCAGGATCGTTACGAACCGTTCCCGACGCCGCTTTCTTCGATCGCGTAGCCAAGATTGCGATATCCCTGGATGCGCTTGCGGGTCATGCGCCGGAGCACGGGCACGTCTTCGTCCGCATAGTCGTAGACCAGCACTTCCCGCTTGGCCGGGTGCAGCCGGTGCAGGCGCCCGACGTACTGCGCGAGCGTCCCCCGCCAAGCGACCGGCATCGCGAGGAACAGCGTGTCGAGGCGCGCGTCGTCGAACCCCTCACCGATATAGCGTCCCGTGGCAACGAGGACCCGCTCCTCCGTGTCGGCAATCTCCTCGATGCTCCGCATGACGGCGCGCCGCTGTTTCGCCCCCATCCCGCCGCGCAAGAGAATCACGTTGCGCGCAAAACGGCCGATCCGTTCCGCGAGGCACTCCGCATGGTCCTTCCGCGCGGTGAGCACGAGCGGCGAACGACCCGCTTCAAGAGCGCGCACCACATCGTCGAAGATCAGGTCGTTGCGCCCCGGGTCCCCGGCGAGCGCCGCGTAGACATCCTGGATCGGCGGACGCTCGGTCTCCATGCCGTCGGGGAGCCGGAACGCGGTCGGACGCAGCAATGCACGGTGCGAGAACGGGCGCTTCCGGGCCTGGGCCTTTGCGCTCGCCCGGTACCGCACCGGTCCGCACTGCATGAACACGATCGGGTGATGGCCGTCCTTTCGCGTCACCGTCGCCGACAGCCCGAGCACGTAGGTCACCTTGGCGCGCCGCGCGACCTTCTCGAAACTCCGCGCGGACAGGTGATGGCACTCGTCGACGATGAGATGCCCATAGTCGGCGACGACATCGTCGACCTCGTCTCCCTGCACGAGGCTCTGGATTACCGCGACGTCGACGACCCCCGTGGGCTTGCGCTTGCCTCCGCTGATCCGGCCGATGTCAGCGCCGGTCAGATCGAGGAACGCGCCGAGCCGCGCAACCCACTGGTCCATGAGCTGGCGGCGATGCACCAGCACGAGCGTGTTGGCCCCGCGCGCTGCGAGCAGCGATGCCGCAACGACGGTTTTGCCGAATGCCGTAGTCGCCGCGAGCACCCCCGTGTCGTGCGCCAGCAACGCCTCGGCGGCGACTCTCTGCTCCGCTGTGAGCGTGCCGAGAAACGATGTCTTCACAGGACGGCCGGGATGGCGTTTGTCGCTCAGGTCGAGGCCGATGCCGAGTTCTTCGAACAGCGCCTCCATCGCGCCAAGACAACCGCGCGGCAGGGCGATGTGATGCGAGAGCAACTCGGCGCAGGCGACGATGCGGGGCGTTCCGAACGTGGAGCGCCGCATCGCCTGCGCGGCATAGAAGGCCGGATTCTGGAACGCCGCGAGCCGGACAAGCCGGTTTACAAGGTCCGACGGCAACCCCTCGCGCTCGATGTAGAGCTGGTCGCCGAGCACGGCGGCCACGCGCGCGGGCAGTGCCCCGGCGATCGCCGGCAGGGGCCGGCGCCTCGACGGCGGAGCGGTCCACGGCTGATCGTCCTCCTCGTCGAGCGGCAGGCGAAGCCCCACGATGCGGCCACGCCGCCCGGCCTCGTCCACGATCGAGCTGAGATCGGACGCGGACAGTCGCCCGATCCCGAACAGAAACGCCCACTGATCGGCACGGGGCTCGAAGTCGGCGTCGAGAAAGACGCTGTTGCCGCTCCGCCTGGGACCGCCCTGGAGGGGAAGCGCGATGAGGTTGCCGAATCCGCCGTCAACCAGCGTGTCCTGGCTCGGAAAGAACCGGTCGTAGGAACGGAATCCCATATCGGGATTGCGTTCCATGGCCTCGGTCAGAAGATGGGCACCGAGCCGGCGCGCGAGCGCTGCCGGGACGGGCTCGCGGAAGAAAATCCAGACATGTGCACCGTTGCCCGAGCGCGAGCGCTCGAGCGCCGCCGGGACCCTTGTGGCGGCGCAGGCGGCGAGATAGGCGCCCGCGTCACGCCGCCAATCCGCCTTGTCGAAATCGATCGCGAGGAACCGGCAGGTGCCGTCGGCCAGCATCGGGTAGACGCCGAGGGTGCGACGCCCACGCAGATGATCCTCGATCGCCTCGTCGGTGACCGGCACGAAGGCCTGGTTCGGACAGGCCCCGCACCGCACCTGCGGTTTGCGGCACACCCCGCGCTTCCACTCATTGGCGCAGACCGGCGCGTAACCGGCGGTGCCCTTGCCAGCGTTCTCCCAACGCCGGGGATAGACGTCCTCCCGGCCGCCGAAGAGATTCCGGAAGAGCGAGATCTTGTCGCGCACGGGGGAGCGGTTCGTCAGCTTCGTGTCGCACGCCGCAAACTCCGGCATCGACCGTTGCGGGCACGCGAGTGCGGCGAGCCGCTCTTCCAGATCCGCCCGCTCGGCGTCGAGACGTTCGAGCCGCTCGCGAATCCGGGCAGCCTCCCTGGTGTCTGTAAACGCATTGCTCATCCAGCTCTCTGCCCCTGGCGTCCCCTGCGGACTGTGTTGGCTACTGATTGACGCACGATACCGGAGTACGGTCCCTTGCGCCGCCGCCAGATCAGTACCGAGCTCAGGCTTGGCGTCAATCGCCCGTTCGAATCGGGCGCTCGGTGGCGCATTCGAGGCGCCGTGCGACTTTCTCCGCCAGCGGACTCCCAATCTCGCGCAGGGCGTCGAGGACAGCACCGGTGAGTTGCGGGTGCCGCCGTACGCACCGGCCGAGAAGCACGATGGCGTCGTCGTCCCACACCGCCGTAATCGCCTCGATGACATCCGCCGACGCGAATCGCGCGAGCTCGGCGTAGAGAGGTTGCCGGGCCTCGGGGTCCCCGCGCAGCCCGAGCGCGACCGCGGCAAGACGGCGATTCGCGGCAGAGCAGTCCCGGAGTCCCACCCGAAGTCGGTCGGCGGCCACGTTTGCCCGGGCCGCCAGCGCGAAGGCCGCCCCGCGGACCGCCGTGTCTCCGTGTTCGAGCAGTGCGCCGACGAAGCGGGCGGGCAACGCGAGACGCGCCTCAGCCGCGCCCTGCAACGCGGCCGGGAGCAGCGAGGCCGGCAACGACTTCGACAACACCATCCGTGAAAGCGCCGAGCGCGCATCCGCGCCTCCGAGCCGCACAAGTGTGTCCACCACCGAAAGCTGCTCCACAAGCGGGGTCACGATGCCAAATCCGACGAAGCGCCGCCACAGCGCCTCGAGCGCCGGCACCGCCCCCTTGAGCGAGCGTGTGACGATCTCGTCACAAAGGGCCACCACCTCGGAAGGACCGGCGTTTGGAATGCGTTCCAGCAGCGCGCTGTCAGTTAACTTCGCTACCGGTCCGGGGTCGGACGAACCCTTCGGCTTTGGCGCGCGTCGCGGCGTTGCCGTGCCGCGCTCCGCGAACAGATCCAGTTGCATTGGCACTGACTCCCCACCCGAACGCGAGGCGCCGGATCGCGAAACCACGGAGCCGGATTCCGGTGACTTCATTCTCCGGCACCCGCACCGTTGAAAGAGCCGAACATTGGATTTCGCTTCAAAGCGAAGAAGCGCTGACGCACGGGCATTGTATCAGCATCCCGATTGACTTTTTGCACTGGTTGCCCGATTGGCCTGACGCGTCTCGCAAGCACCGGCAACGTCAACGGCGGCGGCAGGGCTCTCAGATGGCCTCCGGCAAACTTGGGGTGATTCGGGGCACGTTACCAGTCGCCCTAAGCCCCGGAAATTCTCGCCTCAAACTCAGACAAGTTCACACATCTCGCCTTTTCAGTTTGCTCTCAAGACCGGATGATCCAAGCTGACGGGCAAGGCCATCGCAGCCACACCCCTGCCGGTGACCACACGCCGCCAAGCCGCCGAAAAGCGGTGTCCGGATGGAGCACCGGAAAGCCCTGCAGCACGCCGAGATCGGCACTGCTCTCGGGAAGGTGCGAGAGTCAGGCACATGCCCGGTATTCGTGCTGGCTTTCGAGTTCCTCATGCTGACCGCCGGTCGCTCCGAAGAGGTGTCCGCGCCCGCTCGCAGCCAAACCACCTGCATGCTTCCGTCTGGTCGATACCGGCACGCACCACTCCACCCAGCCCGTGAACGCCACGCGCAGCTGCGTTTCACCACCTGCGTTGACGCGACGAAGGCACATGGACCCACGCCATTTGTCCAGCGCCGCCGCGGTCAGTTCCGGCCTGTGCCATTTCCCGATCGAGGTTTTCAGGAATTCCCCGCACACACCTGTCGCTTTTGCCATCACCAATATGAAAGTGTACTGATTTCACCGGTCTGAACGTCCCGTTTTCTTCGACGACGTCCTCTTCTGAGGTCCCGCTGCGGCGCGGACGTGCGCATCATCGGCGGCTGGAGGATCCCTGCCGATGACAAAGCGAAGACGACGCAAGCGCCTGAACTGCGGGATGTTGTTCCGCCCGGACTCGCGTAATGTGCGGCACCAGCGGTACTGCTCGGCCGGCCCCTGCCGCAAGGCGAGCAAGGCGGCGAGCCAGGCGCGCTGGCTGTCCAAACCCCAGAACCGCAACTACTTCCGCGGCCCCGAGCA
>CAZWZH010000245.1:0-5708 GCA_964638775.1 uncultured Pseudomonadales bacterium | reverse complement strand
GCGCCAGCTTTCGCGACGGGTACGACCGCCGGGCACCGCTCGAACCGGGCACCGTCTACGCGATCGACGTGGAGATGTTCCCGGGAGCGAACCTGTTCGAAGCGGGGCACCGCATTCGGGTCGAGGTGTCGAGCAGCAACTTTCCGAACTTCGCCCGCAACCTGAACACGGGAAAAAGCTCGGACACAACCGCCGAGATGCGGGTCGCGAACACGCGAGTGCACCACTCGGATCAGCATCCGTCGCACATCGTGCTGCCGGTGTTGCCGGAATAGCGGAGGAAGCTAATCGGATACGAATCGTGCAGGCATCACACAACCGGCTCCCGTAGAACGCCGATTGCGGGCATGGCGGATGTGAAGGCGGGCGCCCGCGTACGTCTCTACGTTGCCCTGGACGACCTTATTCGGTTGGAGGCTTAGTTTCGATTTGGCGACAGCGGGTTGATCCACTTTACCTTTCGGAAACGACCGAAATCCGCGTCGTTCGAATAGACGGTATATCCGTGCTCCATCGCCAATGCGGCGATGTGGGCGTCGGTGGTCAGATTGCCTGCCGTGCCCGCGCCACTCAACAGTTCTTTCACCAGCGGCCAATGTCGCGACATGGGTACGACGATGCCAACGTTCGGCTGTTCCAGCCATCTATCAACATAGATTACAGCTTCTTCGAGGCTGAGCGGGTTGGAAAACACACGGCGGTTGGTAACCAATCTAACGAACCCAAGGATGGTGGGGTAGCAGAAACCCACGGGGTTCGCAGATGACAGGACGTCGTCCAGCCAAGCATTGGCCGCGGTGTGGAAAGTGCTCGACTCGTCAACCGCATAGACCAGCAGATTGACATCGGGGAGAATCAACGCTTCCCGCCCACAAAGTCACTGGTTTCCAAGTCATCGATCAAGGCGTTGAGCCGCGTCGGGTCGATACCCGGCTTCAATCCCAGCTTTCTTGCGGGTGTGTGGAATCTCCTCGGCTTCGGGGGTGTCGACTTCGCCTGCACGCCGAGCCTCAGCAACTGGTTCAACGCTGCCTTGAAGCTCAGACCTTCACGCCTGCGTATCGCTTCGACCAGCGCAGCCAGATCGTCGTCAATGGTTACTGTCGTTCGCATGATTGCCATCATAGACATCAAAATCTTGATGTCAATGATGGCAATGGGTCGCCATGAAGACGTCCCGCCCTTGATGTGGACCCCGCGTGCGCCTGTACGTTGCCGGGGACGACCTTATTCAGATGTAGGCGCAAACCGGGCGGATCGTCTCCAGCCAAGTCAAGTTGCTTGAGTGGCAGGCTGTGGGACAAGGCGAGTCCCGAGATCCTGCCAAGGACATGCAGAGCCCTGCCGATACGCGGCCCGGCGCACCGGCAAGGGTTATTCGGCCTGCATGAAAAACGCGCCGAAGAAGGAACTGGTTTCCGGATTGCCGCCAAGCTCCAGGTAGGCCTGGCGGAACTCGTCGCGCGTGATGGCCGGGTTGCCGTCCAGGAAGGAGGAGACGGCGGCCGTGTCCGTGCCGTGCTCGCGCAGCGCGCGGGCGCCTTCGATGAAGGCCTCGCTGTCCCAGTCGTTCCGGGTGGCGGCAAGGTCCGGGTTGGGCATGGCGGCGTCGGCTGCCCGCTGTATCTGCCCGTCGGATACCGGCGTGGGAATGGCGATCGCGTAGTTGAGGGCGGCGGTGAACAGCACGCCGCGAACATAGGAGACCTTCTTCGCCCAGTCCGCACCGGACCGGCGCGCGCCGACTACCGGCACGCTCGCGTCGTGGAGCAGCCAGTTCTCGATGAACGCGCGCACCATCGTGACGTCCGGCACGAGTTCCGGCACCGCCCAGTTGTTGGTGGCGTAGACGACTGCAGTATCGAAATTCGGCCAGGCGATGCCCCAGTTGTGCCAGCCGTACATGTGGGCGCCGCCGTGCTGGATGTTGTAGGCGGGGTTGCCCACCTTGTCGAGCATCCAGGCCAGGCCCATCTGCATGCCGCCCATCCCCTCTGCCTGGGGCGTAAGCACCTGTTCGACGGTTTCGGGCTTCAGGATACGCACGCCCCCGTATTCGCCTTCGTTCAGGAAAGCCAGGAACAAGCGCACGAAGTCGCCGGGCGTGGCGACGAAGCCGCCCGCCGGAAACTCGCCGAAATAGACCGCCGGGGTGGGTATCCACACGGAGCCCATGGGCATGTAGCCGGTGGACTTGCGTGCCCAGATATCCGGCCGGATGTGTTCGGCATCCTGTACCGGCGGGTACTGGGAATAGCGCATGCCGAGCGGTTCCATGAAGTGCTTCTCGACGTACGCCGAATACGACAGCCCTTCCGGGTTGTTCTCCTCGACGATCAGCCCCAGCGTGCCCATGCCGAGGTTGGAGTACATGAACGCCTCCCCCGCCTCTGCGTACCACCGGGGCATGCTGTCGCCGCCCGACATGGGCACCAGGTCGCGGGCGTATTCCGCCTCGATTTCCTCGCGCAGCGGGCGGGGCCGCTCGAACAGGCTCAGGGCCGCGTCCGCCGACAGCCCCGGGCGGTGGATCAACAGGTCGCGCACCGTGATGGCGCGGCCGCCCAGGGGGTTCTCCACCGCGAACGGCAGGTAGTCGTTGATCGGGCCGTCGAGGTCGAGCACGCCCTCCTCCACCAGCTTCATGATCGCCATTCCGGTGTAGAGCTTGCCCATCGACCCGGACTGAAACACGGTCTCCGGCGTCATCGGCCTGCCCTCCGCCAGATCCGCGTAGCCGAAACCGGCCTCCCACACCACTTCCCCCCGGCGCGCGAGGGCGATGTTCAGCCCGGGCGACCCGTAGGTGTGCATGAGCATCGGGATGAAGGCGCGCAGGGCGTTGACGAGCCTGAGGTCCCGCTCGCTGTCCGTCCGGAGGTTTTCCGTCACCGGAATGTCCCGGCGCAGCCCGTCAGCCTGTTCGGCCTGCTGCGGCGATTCCGACGGCGGGACCTCGTACGAATTCTCCCCAGCCACGTCGGTCTGCGGCGTACAGGCCCCTGCAGCGAGCGTCAGGACCAAACCGATGCAGATTACCGTTCGATCAACCATGTCTTTCTCCGGATTCTTTATGGAGTGACCAACCCGTTTTCCATAGGCCATTGATTTGAATGAACTATCGCCGATGCGTCAACCTCCCGCCCGACGGCGCGACTCCCATGAAGATGTACGCACTATCCACAAGCGCAATGGAGAGAGCGCATGGCCCATCCATTACCGCATTGCCATCGGCCCCAATGCCGGCCGCCAGGCACTGACCTTGCGCACCGTCCCGGCGCAGCCGCAACCCGCCGCTTCAACCCTGCTCGTCAGGCAGCCGGGCTTCTCCCTGCACGCGGGTTCGCCCCGAATTGCAAGCATCGCGGGTCGGTCGTGCCAAAACGCAGACCCGGCGAAGAGAATCCCGACAATCCGCTCGCTCCCATGTCCTGGATGCAGAGCTTGAAGCGGGTCTTCGCCATCGATATCAAGACCTGCCCCATCTGCGGCGGCAAGCTCAGGGTGATCGCTTGCATCGAGGATCCCGACGTCATCGCCACCATCCTTGTGCACATTCAACGACGAGAGGCGGCCGAACCGTCACAGCCGCGCGCGCCACCCCGTCGCTCGGAGCACCTCGACACCCCAAACCAGGACAGGCTGTTCTAGCCCGGCGTTGGTCTGCGGCCTCGACGTTGGCGACGCACCGATTCGCGCGCTTTTCCGTCACTCGCGACTTCCAGGCACACAGTCTGCGGCCCCACCCGGCGTCAGTCTCAAGCCATCCCTATCGGCCGTACTCCGCAGACCACACCATTCGGGCGGTTATTCTTCCTATGCTCAGCTGCCGGCAGATACGGGACGGGTTGGGCGGTCACGAGGGGAGATCATACCTGGTGCGCCGCGAAGGGGAGATGTCCTACATAACCAATCTGTATTCTGAGTGAAACTGTCGTAAGCCAAAAGGGTCGCCTGAGCAATAGGTGTTCACGCGGCGCTTGACATCATTCCATCGATGGAATAAAAACGGGATGGATTGGCCAGTCGAATAATCCGACGAGTTCGGCACATGGTGGGCAGGACTACAGGAACGCCAGCAGGACGACTTGACGGCGGTGGTGGAATTGCTCATGGAACACGGCCCGACGTTGCCGTTTCCACATTCGTCCGACGTTACGGGTTCCCGGCACGGCCGGATGCGTGAACTTCGCATTCAGAGCGGCGGCAAACCCATTCGCGTTTTCTATGCGTTCGATCCGAGGCGGTACGCGATTTTGCTGATCGGCGGAGCCAAGACGAGCGATGCCCGGTTTTACAAACGCCTTGTGCCATTGGCGGACAGGCTTTACGACGATCATTTGGAAGAACTGAAAAAAGAGGGACTGATCGAATGAGCGGACACCGGCCATTCAATGAGTTGACGAAGGATTTCTCGCCCGTGCGCCGCAAGCGCATTGACAACAGAAAGGAGGAACTTCGTACAGCCATGGCCCTGCACGAACTCAGACGCGCACAGGAGATGACGCAGCAGGCATTGGGCAGGGCGCTGAACGTCAACCAGCCCGCCGTAGCCAAGCTCGAGCGCCGCGCGGATATGTACGTATCGAACCTGCGCTCCTACATCCAGGCACTGGGCGGGAAGCTGACGATCGTCGCCCGGTTCCCGCAGGGTGATGTGGAAATCACCAACTTCTCCGATGCTCACGAATGAGCTTCAACCGGCTGACAGCGATCAACAGACACGTGGAGTCAGCAGACAGATCAACTTGGCCCAGGCGCAGCAGCAGAGCCCTGCCCTCGGGATGCTCCAGTTCCAGGGTGATGCCGCGCTTGTTGCGGTTGACGGTATTGAAGTTGGCGGCTTTCTCCACCCCGTCATCGGCGAACCACTCTTCGGTCGCCTCCCAACTGCGCCACCAGTCGAAGCGTTGGCACGGTTGCGCCGACTCGGGCCAAGCTGATCGAAAAGGGCATGATCTACAGCCCGGCCCACGGCGACACCGCCTTCACCGTGCCGTTGTTCGATGAGTACCTGCGGCGGGTGCTTCCGGAGTTGCCAGTCTCGTGAGTCCGGCCGCTGATCCGCGTTCAGCGGCGCATCATTAACCGACATTCGCCAGCCGGGCCGCCGCTTCCCCACGAACGCAGCACCCTTCAACAGCAGACGGGCTGCACCTTGAATTCGCTGCCGAGTTGTTCAAAGAATGGGGGCCACTTCTGCTTGATTTGCCATACGCAGTGGCATCTACTTGGACAATCGCCTGCCTGACGAAACGGAGAAGCCATGGACCTGGATGTCGAACGCCACCTAGGCGCCGTGGAGCGCACAGTGTCGTCCCTGGAGCGCGACGGACAGGCCGCTCGCGCGGTCACCCTGGCTCGGAGCTACGCGACGGCGGTGGAGGATCTCTGGGACGCCGTGACGAGCGCGGAACGAATCCCACGCTGGTTCCTGCCGGTCAGCGGCCGCCTCGAACTCGGCGGTCGCTACCGACTGGAGGGAAACGCAGGCGGCACGATCAGGCACTGCGAGCGTCCTTCGCATCTCGGGCTGACGTGGGAGATCGGCGATGACGTGAGCTGGGTGGAGGCGCGTCTGCGCAATGATGGCATCGGCCGCTCGCGCCTTGCGATTACTCATACCGCGCTGGTGTCCGACCACTGGCACGAGTTCGGTCCCGGTGCCGTCGGCGTAGGTTGGGAGATGGGCTTGCTGGGGATGGAAC
>CAZWZH010000244.1:0-18853 GCA_964638775.1 uncultured Pseudomonadales bacterium | reverse complement strand
TCCACCAGCCGCTGCAACAGGCGCTTGCTCATCACCGTGTACTCGAGCCCCAGCCTGGCGAACTCGATCTGCGGCGGGTGGACGTTCATGTTGATGTTGTCGAGCACCCAGTCGTAGAGGGGCCGGTGGTCTTCGAACTCGAGGGTGCACAACGAGTGGGTGACGCCTTCCAGGGCATCGCAGATGCAATGGGTGTAATCGTAGGTCGGGTAGATCACCCAGGCGTCGCCCGTGCGCTGATGCTCGGCGTGGCGAATGCGGTACAGCACCGGGTCGCGCATGTTGATGTTGGGCGAGGCCATGTCGATCTTCGCCCGCAGTACGTGGGCGCCGTCGGGAAACTCGCCCTGCCGCATCCGTTCCAGCAATTCCAGGTTTTCCGTAACCCGTCGGTCCCGGTAGGGGCTTTCGGTTCCGGGTTCGGTCAGGGTGCCCCGGGTGGCCCGAATCTCTTCCCGGGACAAGCTGCAGACATAGGCCTTGCCGCTGCGCACCAGCTCCACCGCACTGTCGTACAACGGCTGGAAATAGTCCGAGGCGAAAGTCAGGCGATCTTCCCAGTCAAAGCCGAGCCAGGCCACGTCGCGCTGAATGGCCTCCACGTACTCCTCGTTCTCCTTGAGCGGATTGGTGTCGTCGAAGCGCAGGTAGGTGTGGCCGCCGTATTGGCGGGCGACGCCGAAGTTCAGGCAGATGCTCTTGGCGTGCCCGATGTGCAGATAGCCGTTCGGCTCCGGAGGAAAGCGCGTGACGACCCCGTTCTCGACGACCCCCTCGGCGAGGTCCCGCTCGATTCGCTGCCGGATGAAGTCCGTGCCCGCGTCTGTCATGCCCGATTCCCGCGCCCGTACCACGTGCGGCCGGGCGATGCTGGGCTCCTGAAACAATCGACCCGCGAAAGCATAACCTCAATTCAGCCTCCGACACGCATCGCTCACCAACTTTCGTTATCGACGCCCTCAGCGCCCAGGCAGCCTGCCACCTTCGAAAGCCGTCGAGTCGTGTGGAAACAGGCATCGAGAGCCACTTGCAAGGAGAAACGGCAGTATCATTCAGCACCAATGCGGCCAGTCCCCCATGTCCTGTAGTGCTGGAGCCCCGTTTTTCGATGATCGGGGTCTACTTCGCATGGCGGACGGCGTGAACGCCCAATCGGCGCCAGCGATGTACAACGTATTCCACGGAAGCGACGGGCCGCAGGAACTTTGTGGGCGATGCGGGCTAGAATGCAGAGCTACCCACCGATTCGGAGCGCCCTTGCCCGTTCGCCTTTTCCTGGGTGTGCTGGCCCTGTTGCTGGCCGGCCTGTACGCCCTCTGGCTCGATGTGGTCCAGCCCGACGAGATTCGCAGCGCCGCACGGCTGGGGGGAGAGCGCTGGTACCGCCTGCACATGGAAGGCTCGCACATCGGCTATGTGCACACCCGTTCCTGGCGGGATGCCCGCGGACACTGGCGCTTCGAGACGCTGACCCACTTCTCGCTGAACGGGGAGGCTCCCGTAAGCGTCAGCGACCGGCTGGAGTTTCGCGCGGCGCCGCCCCATGACCTGGCATCCGCCGAGCATTGGAGCCGTCGCAGCGGGTCGGATCCCCAGGGCGTTATCGTCGAATCCGGCGAAGACGGGACGACCAACACCTTCGTGCGCGGCGCCGAAACCGACTCCAGGCCGGTGGACTGGGAATACGGGCTACGCGACTACCTGGGGCTCGAAATCTGGCTTGCCCGGCAACGACCGCCCGCGGGCGGCCGGTTCACTGCGAGAATCTTCGACTTCGACCGGAGCGAACCGGTCAGCCGGACGTTTCGAATCGTCGAGGAGAACGAGACCGGCTACCTCGTCGAGAGCCCCGCGCCGTTGCGGGCGACCACCATTCAACTCAACCGGCGCCTCGCTCCCGTCGAGCTTTCCATGGCGGGGATCTTCGTCGCGACGCGCGCGACCCAGAGCGATGCGCTCGCGAACCGGACGCCACTGCACCTCACCGACTTTCGCATTCCCCTGGACACACGCCTGCAGAATCCGCACGAGATCGAGCGCCTGAGCCTGTCCGGCCACCGCGGGCTCGACCTGAGCCGCATCTGGCCGCAAGCGCGCCGCAGCCCGGGAGGCTGGTTGCTCGAAACGTCGGCGAACCCCGTATCCCGACGTGACAGGCCTGCCTCCGCGCTTGCGGAAACCCTGAGTTACCCGATTTCCCACCCGGCGGTGGCGGGGCTGGCCCGGCGAGCCGTCGGCGACAGCGCGAACGACGAGGTCCGTCTGGCTCGGCTGGTCGAGTTCGTCCACGAGTACATAGCGTACCGGCCGCAGGGTCCGCAGCGGACCGTGCTGGAAACCATTACGGAGCGCAGCGGCGACTGCACCGAGTTCGCCAACCTGCTGACCGCCCTCGCACGGTCGACCGGTTTGCCCGCCAGGACGGTGATGGGGCTGGCCTATAGTGAAGGCACCCAGCCTTCGCTGGCGTTCCACGCCTGGAACGAAGTCCTGGTCGACGGCTCCTGGCGCGCTGTCGACCCAACCTGGAACCAGGTGCGCGCCGATGCCACACACATTCCACTGCCAGACAACCAGGCTGCCCTGCTGCACTCGATGCAGGGGCGGAACCCCCTCGAGTTCGAGATTGACGAGGTAATCTACTCCAGCGGAACCTGAACGCGGGCCACCGGCCTGT
Source organism: uncultured Pseudomonadales bacterium (assembly GCA_964638775.1). Classification (GTDB taxonomy): domain Bacteria; phylum Pseudomonadota; class Gammaproteobacteria; order Pseudomonadales; family Azotimanducaceae; genus Azophilus. The sequence goes on along the minus strand of CAZWZH010000244.1, from coordinate 16,176 downwards.
TCCCATGGCGAGCGGCGTCCTGCCGGCACGGCGATATCGCCCGATGGCGTACTGCGACGCCTCACAGCACCGCTTCGAACAGTTCCAGTTCCGGATGCCCCAGATAGGTGCCCTTGGGTGCGCTAGCCTGGGCGTGCGCCCTGCGGAAATTGTCCGACTCGGTCCAGGCTTCGAAGGCTTCACCGGATTCCCAGATGGAATGGGAGGCGTACAGCACATGGTCGTCGCGCACCGGCCCCCTGAGCAGGGAGAACGACTTGAAACCAGGCACCTCCGACAGGTAGGAATCCCGCTGCCGCCAGACTTGTTCGAACCCTTCCTCGAAGCCGCGGGCGATCTTGAACCGGTTCATTGCGATGAACATCCGAACCTCCGAAACGTCAGAACGCCAATCTTGCCTTCCCTTCTCCGGTGAGCCAACCCCCATGTCGGCGACCTACTAGTGCTCCTTCCAACTGATAATGCCGTATCAGTTGGAAGGAGCACTAGTAGGTCGGCGACATCGACATGCGCGTGTCCCGGTGCCCGATTTGGCAAGAAGTCGTTCCCTTTTTCGCAAGAGGTTTCCGGGGACGGTCAGGCATCATTCGAGACAGCAAGATCAAGCAAAAACGATTCGATGGCCGCCATAGTCGCACTGGTCTGGATGTCTCCCGCTACGCAAGGGTGGTGGCCGTTGGCATTCGCTTTCATCGTGGGCATTTGCGGTGGCTGCGAATACCCGGGCGAAGCCGGCAGTTGTGTTGCGGGCACGGTCGGTGAAGCCCGGTTGAGCACAGGTGGTCAAATGCGGGTTTCGCGCATCGGCAACACCGAATACTCCCGGCACAGCCACCGGCATTTGTTCGAACAACTGCGCAATGCTCAGGAATCGGTCACGCGGCCACGGCCCAAGGTGGCCTCAGGTACACCTGTTTGCCCAGATAAGGGTCCGGATGCTCCTCGAGCCTGCGCAAAAGAAGATTGCGTGGCTCATGCAACGGCACACCGCCGCTGCGATATTCCTCGATCGCTCCTGTTATTTCGCGCCGCGAGTTCCTGTCCAGAACCCGGCTGAGGTAACCCTGCAGGTGTGACAGCACGTTGGCATGGCCGCCCCGGGTCGCCGGCTTGCCCAGGCCGTCCAGCAGGCAGCCCAGGTAGCGGTCGCTCCTGCCGGCCAATCCGCTTGCTTCCCCTTTCCGCGGCAACAGGTCCGGCCCTTCCCGCCATCCGTCTCCGTCCGCATTGCCCAACAACCGCCCGGCCTGCCGGTAGTGCCTTACGCTGTGGGCCATGAGCAGGTACTTGTAACGGCTGTGAAACTCCATGAGGCGCGCCGGCGTGAGACCCACCCCGCAAAGGCGGCGCCAATGAGCGTAGGCGAATACCCTGGCCAGGAAGCTCTCGCGAACCGCATCCTCGAACAGCCGCCCGTTCTCCTCCACCGGCAGCCGGGGATGCCGGTTGCATACCTCCCGCGCAAAGGCGCCGCGACCGGAGCCGTGCACGGGCCCGACCCCGTCGGCCGGGTGCACGGGGACGGAATACAACCCGCAACTCGGCGAGCGCTCCATGAAAACGTAGCCGAACACATCTCGAAGCTGCTCCGAGCGGGAGCGGGCATAGGCCTCGAGTTCCGCGGTTACGTCGACGCCTGGATCCCGAACGCCCAGCACCCGGGGACTGTGCGGGTCGCCCACCAGCCGTATCGGCGGCCGGGGAACGCCCATGCCGATGCCAACTTCCGGACAGACCGGCACGCAGGAAAGCAGGCCGTCCAACGCCTCATGGGGAAACGACGAACGGGCGTCACTGCCGTCGTAACGAACCGCGGCGCCGGTCAGGCATTCGCTGACGGCGACCGGCAGCGGCGGATTCGGCCAGTGCGGAATTTCCACCGTTCTGCCCGTCACCGGGGCGTCGCGACGAAGTCCCAGACCGCATCGGCGCCAAGCGCGGCTATGCGCTCCCCGAGGCGCGTCTGCCAATAGACCTCGCCGCCGAATTCTTCCCGCCATGCCCACAGGCGCCGTGTGTAGTGGTGCAATTCGTGCTCGTAGGTGAACCCGATGGCGCCGTGCACCTGGTGGATGGCCTCAACGACAATGCCCGCGGCTTCGCCTACTCGGCTCTTGGCGGCGGCCACCTCCAGTTCGAACCGCTTCCCGCCGATGGCTTCGACCGCCGCGTCGCTGGCGCGAACCGCAGCGGCGACTTCCGCCGCGGCCATGGCCAGGTTGTGTTGAACGGCCTGGAACCGGGCGATGGGGCGCCCGAACTGTTCCCGCTCGCCGGCATAGCGCAAGCCCATTTCCAGCACCCGCTCCAGGGCGCCGGCGCTGGCCGCCACCCGGGACAGGGCAAGCATCGCGTAGGCGGGCTCTCCCGCTTCGACCGGCTCGACCTGCCCCACCGTGACGGTGTCCCGCGCTTCCCCGGCCATGTTCGCGCCCCGCACGACAGACTCCGGGCAGGCGACGAACAGCTCGTTTGCCGCGGTGACCCCCAGCACCCGTGTCGCGATCCGACCCCAGGGCACCTCGCTCCACGCACCGCCGTTACCCGCCAGGCCGACAGATACGAACCCGTCGCCTTCGTGCCCCAGCCAACGGTTGGCCAGCAGCGCCTCGGCCAGCGGGACGGGCAGCGCCTGCCTGCCCGCGGCACGCACCACCGCGAAAAGGTCCCCGAGGCCCGCCCCGCTGTCCGGCAACGCCAGCAGATGGAACCCGTTCTCGCAGACCGCTTCCCAAAGCGCCTTGGGAAACTCCCCCCTTTCGGCGGTATCCAGCACGTTCTTGTTGCAGGTGTCAGCGAAGATCTTCGCGGCGCTGTCGACGATCAACGAGTCGGTCATCAGCGCAGCCCCAGCCCGCGCGCGATGACTCCCCGCAGGATTTCACGGGTCCCCCCTCGCAGCGTAAACGAAGGCGAATGCAGCAGGGTGTCGGCATACGCTTCCCGGAATCCGGCCGAATCCGCCTCCGGCGGCAAGGCCAGGCGAGCGAGTTCCGGCATCAGCTTCTCGAAGTTGTTGCCCAGTTCCTTGACCAGCGCCGCCTCCACATTGGGCGAGGCGCCGCTCTCCAGCATGCCGGCCACCGACATCGACATGCGCCTGAGCGTCATGAGGTGGCCGGCGATTCTCCCGATGGCCGCCGCCTGGGAGGAGCCCGGCGAACTCCCGCAGGCCCTCACGAACTCCACGTAGACGCGGAACGCCGAGAGATAACGCTCGGGCCCGCTGCGTTCGTAGCCGAGTTCCGAGGTGACCTGTTCCCAGCCGTTGCCCGCCTCCCCGACCAGGTTTTCCGGGGGGACGAGGGCATCGGTGAACACCACTTCGTTGAAGTCCTCATCGCCCGCCATGTTCCTGATGGGCCGCACCTCGATGCCGGGGCCCTTCAGGTTGACGATGAACTGCGACAACCCGGCATGACGGTTTTCGCCGCGCGGTTCCGTACGCACCAGGGCGACCATGTAGTGATTGAGGTGCGCACCGGAGGTCCACAGTTTCGTCCCGTTGAGCAGCCACCCGCCCTCGACCGCGTTCGCCGTGGTGCGCACCGATGCCAGGTCCGAGCCAGAATTCGGCTCGCTCATGCCGATGGAGAAGAAGCAATGGCCCTGCGTGATCCGGGGCAGGTATTCCCGCCGCTGTGCTTCGGTGCCGTAGCGCAACAGCAGCGGCCCGCTCTGGCGGTCGGCGATCCAGTGCGCGACGACGGGCGCGCCGGCAGCCAGCAGTTCCTCGGTAACGACGTAGCGCTCGAAGAAGCTGCGCCCGCCCCCGCCATACGCCTCCGGCCAGGTCATGCCGATCCAGCCCCGTTCGCCGAGCCGCGCCGAGAACTCCGGATCGTAACCGGACCCGAAGTCCGAGTTGGGACGCGGCAGCTTGCCGTCGTAGTTTTCGAGAAACGCCCTGACTTCCCGGCGCAAGTCGGCGGCATTGTCGGGCAGCGCTACCCCGTCGAATCGCAACACGCTTGTCTCCCGCGGTTTCCGGCTGGCCCGGCAGGGAGCCAACTCTAATTGCAGCGTCCGTTCAAGCGCAATGTTCACGCGCAATGTTGACAGGACTCCGACCCACAGGCAGGTTTAGCGCAAAGTTTCACCATGCCGCTCTTCGAGTTGACGAATGTCTTTTGAATTCGCTCAGTTGTGCTGCAAATTCCGGCTTCTGCCTGCGTCGCAGACTGCGCCGGCCGCGCCCTCGCTCGTCTTTCGCCGTATCGCACGCACGGGCGCCGGCCAGTCACGGTGAGCGCCGAAGCCAGGCTCAGGGCGCTGTTCGAGCCCGCGCTGAAAGACATCGCCAAGCGCTCCACCGTCGCCGACCGCTTCGTGCACCGGGACGTCTACCGCCTGTACATCGCCACCTTGTGGGCAAACGTGGTCATGGACCCCGAAGACGCGGGCATCGTCGAAGAGGATCTCGAAGACCTCTCACGGGTACTGAACTCGGAGATCGAGCGCGTCATGGGCACGGGCAACGACCTCACCGCCTGTTTCAGCTTCGTGAACAGCAAGAAGGGCCAGGCCGCCATGGAGGAGGCGCGGCTCACCCCGAATCACAAGGACCTGCTGCTTTATTTCTGCTCCCTGATCCTCGATCCGGAAGGCCACCGCAAATGGGCCGAGGGCGTCAGGGACAAGTTGACCGCCCGCGAACGGGCAAGACCCGGATTCAGGTACCGATCACGTTGATCAGCACTTCCCGGTTGTCCCGGTGGTGCCGGTGCTCCCAAAGGAAAACCCCCTGCCAGGTGCCGAGCGCCAGCTCTCCCCCCACCAGCGGAATGGACAGGCTGGTTGCGGTCAACGCCGACTTGATGTGCGCCGGCATGTCGTCCGGACCCTCCGCCGTGTGCGTATAGAGCCGGTCCTCCTCGGGCACCAGCCGGTTCAGCCAGCTCTCCAGGTCCCTGAGCACGGCCGGATCCGCATTCTCCTGAATGAGCAGGCTCGCCGACGTATGCCGGATGTACAGCGTCGCCAGCCCGTCCCGCACACCGGACCCGCGCACCGTCTCCGCCACCTCCCGGGTTATCTCGAGCAAGCCCTGGCCACGGGCGCTTACGGTCAGATTGAGGTTCATGCAAGGAGGCTCAGCGATGCGCATTCAAATCACAGAATAACGTAGCTCCAACTGCAAATCTCCCGGCCGCAGCCAGAATCGCGGCAAGCCCATCGCTACTTGAAAGTTGTTTCCATGCGAGTCGGGAACCCGGCGCGCCGGGACGAGGACGCGCAAGGAACAGCGCCGAATCTCGGGAAAGAGTTCGTATGCGGGGCTTCCCTTTCGGCGCGTTAAGCTCGTCCGAAAGCCTCGAACACCGCAGGATGAAGTGGCCGTGCGCCGAAAGGGAAGCCCCGCATGCGAACTCGCTGCTCGGTGCTCGCGGTTGTTTCATGGAAGTCGCGTTCACGGCACGCCATAGAGCCGTTCGTGCGCACCTCGGAACAGCGCATCGGCCTGCACAGCCTGCAGGATGTCTGGCTCGTCCGGCGTGAGCTTCTCGCCATCGTAACGCCAGCCGAGCAGCCCGCCGCCACGCACCAGAACGGTCATCCGGTCACTGCCCAGCATGCCCACCTCGTGATGAAGCTCCACCGGCACCGGCCCATCGCCCTTCAAGAGGCTCCTGCCGTAGAACGATTCCTCCGGCGCGATGCCCAGCAACTCGAACAGGGTCACCGCCAGGCTCATGATGGAACCCTGGTGCCCGATCACCGCGGGCGGCAGCTTGCCGGGGCTGTAGAACACCAGCGGCACCCGGAAGCCCTGGGCGGGCACCAGGGCCCGACCGGCGTGCACCGGGCCATGGTCCACCGCCACCACGAACAGCGTGTCGTCGAACCAGGGCCGGCGCTCCGCCGCATCGAAAAACTCGCCCAGCGCCCAGTCGGCGTAGGCGATCACGTATTCCCGCCGGCGCTCATCCGAGGGATAGTCGATGCGGCCGTCGGGAAAGTCGAAAGGCCGGTGGTTGGATACCGTCAGGGTGGTCAGCATTACCCGATCGAATTTGGCGGCCAGGCGGTCCATTTCCTCGAGAACCCTTTCGAAGAGAATTTCGTCGGCTACCCCCCAGCTCGTCTCGAACCAGCGGTCGTCGAAATCGTAGCGATCCAGCATCTCGTGGTAGCCGATGCGCCGCCAATAGTCGTGAAAGCTCGTGAAGCCCGGCCAGCCCCCATAGACGAAGACCGTGCGAAACCCGGCCCTGCCCAGCTCCCGCGGCAGCGAGGGCAATCGCTCGAGGCGCGGTTCCGTGGTAACCACCACCCCGGGCAACGGCGGATATCCGTTCAGCATGGCTTCGAGGCCCCGGATAGTGAATCCTCCCGTCGCGTAGACGGATTCGAAGGACAGCCCACCCTCGGCCAGCGCCTTCAATCTGGGCATGTAGCGGGCCCGCTTTTCCGCATCGCGCCAGAATTCGCCGCCCAGCGACTCCTCGATGATCATTACCACATGCCGGAACGTCTCCGGACGCGCGATCGCGGGACGGCTTCCCCTGTCGTCGGCAGTAGCCACTACGGCTTCCACAGCCGCCTCGCCCGCCGAAGCCGGCTCCGCCGGACGCGCGCCCGGCCCGCGTTCACCCGCCAGTGCCGCGGGTGCCGCCAGCGCCACCGCCACATCGGGGTCTTCCGGGTCCGGCCGCCAATAGAAACCGTCCCAGACGCTTTCGTCCACGCCCATGGCCATCAGGATGCCCAGGTAGCCGTTGCTGCTCAGGTGATGAAGGTGTCTGGAATGGCCCGCGACACCCGGCGACGCCGTGGCCGCCACGCCCACCCCCACCAGTATCCAAAGACAGCAGACGGCCCGGTCCAGGCCGGTCATCCTCTCCGGCAGCCACCGGCTGATCCAGCGGGTGACCAGCCACACCAGAATCGCGAACGGCACGCCGAACAGGCCCAGGAAGAACTGCTCGTCCAGGAACACGAGCACCTCGCGCGGGTACTGCGCGTAGTGCAGAACGAAACGGTCGAACCGGCTCTGGAATTCCAGCCAGTAGGTGCAGTCGGCGATGAATACAACCGCGACCGACGCCAGCGTGAAGCCGAGCCACCAGCGCGCGAACCGGGCGCCGACGAGGAATCCGAGCCCCAGGAACGCGAAAACCAGGGCAAGCGCCTGCAGGTCGCTGACCATGCCCGTCAGGACGGCAACGACCCGGTCGCCGGCCGATTCCTCGTTCAAGCCGTAGGCGACATAGAGCCTGAACGCCAGCCCGGGAATGAACCAGAATCCCGCAAACCACAGCCAGAAGCGTATCGGCACGCCGATACCGGCCCGCAGCCCGACTTCCGCGGGATCTTTACTGCCGCTATCGCCCCATTCCCTGGTCACGCCGCCTTCCCGGATACCCACGACAACAGAACCGGCAGCAGGAACACCGTCAACACCAACAATAGCGAAACCGCCACGGCCAGCAAGAGGCCGATGGAGGCCGTACCCTGGTGCGGCGAGAACGACAGGGCAACGAAGGTGCCCACCGTGGTCAGCGTACTCAGCAGCACGGCCCTCGGCGTGCTCGAATGCATCAGCCGGGGCACGTCGCCCTCGCCCCGGTAGCGGTCGACCACATGCACCCCGTTGTCTACCCCCAGGCCGAAAATCAGCGGCAGCACGAGGATGCTGGCCATGTTGAGCGGCATGTCGAAAACGACCCCCAGGGCCAGGGTGAATACCACCGCCATCGCCAGCGGCACGAGAATGAGCACGGCGTAGCGAACGCTTTGGAACATCAGCAGCAGCACCAGGCCGATTGCCGCCAGTGCGAACGTCATGGCCTGAATGAAGCTGTCCATCACGATCTCGCCGATGCCCCACTCGATCACCGGCCGGCCCGTGGCCAGCGGCGCCTCTTCGCGCACACCCTCGATGAACCGGCTCAGCGCATCGACCGGCGCGACGTTTTCCTCCGGCAACACGATGGTCAGGTGCTTGCCGTCTGGATTGACCATCCGGTGCCGCACTTCCACGGGAAGATCCGTTTCGTCGACCGGCCCGACAAGCACGGCTCGCCGAAGCCATTCCAACTCGTCGACAAGGTTGCCGATGACGCCCCGCTGCCAAGTGAGCAGACGCTCCGGCGGACCGGCCTGCAGGGCAATCAGGGCCTCGCGCAGGCCCGCAAAGCGGCCGTCGGCGTCGAATTCGTCGATCGCCCGAATCAGGTGCCGCACGCGTTGGGTCAGGTCGGCGAGGGACGGCTCCTTGAGTCGCCGCAGCGGCTCGATGGCGCTCCAGAGGATCTCCTGCAGATCCGTCAATGCCAAAAGCTTGTAGTCCTGGTCGTCCGGCACGAATTCAGCCAGCGAAACAACCGATTCGACTACCGGCAAGTTTTCAAGTTCCACGGTTTCAATGGGTTCGTCGCTCAGGATGGAGAGCGCATAGTCCGTGGCCCGCCCGTCTTCCTGCAAGGTGCGCAGCGTCCGCATGGACTCCGATTCCGGATCCTTCAACGCCAGTACGCTGTAGTCGAAACGGGCCTGGCTCGCAATGGCAATGCCCCCGCACAAAAGGATCGACATCGATACCACCACGCGCGCACGATGCGAGATCAGGTGCCGCACCAGCCGCTGGCTGGTCGGCACGTCCATCGTATGCGGATTGACCGGCCTGCAGACGGTGTAGAACGCGGGCAAGAGCGTGAACGTCAGGAAACCCGCAATGACCATTCCGCCCGCCGAGATCACCCCCAGGTCGGCAAGCCCCCGGTAGTCGGTCGGCAGGAACCCCAGAAAGCCCAGGGCGGTGGTGACCGTACAGATGAAAATGGCGCCGCCGACACTTCGGGTGGCCGCCGTCAGCGACCGCTCGACGGTAGCGAGACCCGCGCCCACCGCCTCCTGGTAACGCAGCGAAAAGTGAATGGCGAAGTCCACGCCTAGCCCGAAGAACATGACCAGGAACACGATGGATAGCGTGTTGTATTCGCCTACGGTCAGCATGGCGAACGCCGATGTCCAGGCAATGCCCACGGCCAGCATGGCGAAAGTCGCCAGGATGATGATGATCGAACGGACGCCCACGATCAGCACCAGAACCAGCAGGCCGATGGCCAGCATTCCGGTCATCTCCAGCCCCCCGACGGCCGCCTCGATCTCCTCGTGGGTCAGCGCCACCTCTCCCGTGATGCCCACCGACACCTCGCGCGGCGGATCGACATCGGCCAGGATATCCCGCAATTCGTTCACGACTTCCGCGTTGGCGGCCGTCTCATGGACCAAAAGATTGCTCTTGAGCAGGATCAGCCGGTAGTGGGTCTCGTCATTGCCGAAGAACTCGTTGGTCCAGTAGATGGTCGGGTCCGAACCGGCAACAACCGCCCTGGCGGAGGTTTCGAGCCAGCCCACGACGGTGTCGAAGCCGCTCGGCGGATCGTTCTCGACGCCGTCCGCCACCAGGTCCAGAACGCTTCTCAGGCTCGGGTCTTCGGCAACGCCGGTCAGCCACGGCTGGGCTTCCGCCAGCCGGTCGGACATGTCGTCGAGTTCGTCTTCATCGAGGTACAGAAAGGCGTGGTCCCGGAAGAACGGGTGGTTCTCGCCGGCATAGACGGCCCGGAAACGGTCGGACCGGTTGCGTATTTCAGCCTCGATGCGGCGGGCGGTGTCCTCCACCTGCTTGAATGCGGTTCCGGACACCACCACCACCGCGGTCTTGACGTAGTCCGGAAAGGCATCCTGGAACCGGTCGAAGTCGGCCCGCCAGGGCGTTTCCTGGCGGATCAGGTCCTTGAGGTTCGAACTCATCTGGAACCGGTCCACCGCCACCCAGCTCAACGCCATGGTGGCCAGCGCAAGCAGAATCAGCGTGATCCACGCATGAGCCGCAACCCGGGCAACCCACCGGGCCAGGCGTTCTATCACCCAGCGCTCGATCATCGCGCTGCGTCGAACCCGTCCCCGTCCTCGTCCCCGAATTCATTGTCCTCGAATTCATCGAAGAAATCGTCGAAGTCGTCCAGCGGGGGATTGCCGTCGAAGATGAGGAACTCGCGGCGCTGCACATAAGCCTCCCGCGTGAACACATAGGCGTCCAGTGCCGAAGCGTCCCGGGTCTCGGTGAGGTCGAGCGCCCCGGCGCGCGCGCTCACCACATCGAGGCCGCTGATTCCAAGGTTGTGAATGTCACCGAGCACGAGCCTCGGAAGGATGCCCCTTACAACGAGCACCGGCAGGTCGCGAACGGTCGACGGCCCAACCAGCGGAACGTAGACATAGCGGCTCTTTCTCCAGCCCCACACCGCCAGCGTCTGGCCGAAGTCCTCTTCCTGGTGGTAAAGGCCGGCCGGGGTCGCCACGTCGAAGAGCCCGCCGAGCCCCACCGTCGTGTTGAGGATGAAGCGCAGCGAATCGGTGGCGCCGCGTTTCGGCTTGCCCTGCAGGAAACCGTTGGCGCTGCTGTCGAGGCTGCGCAGGTTCCCGAAGAAGTTGCTGATGCCGGTTTCCACCAGGTCCGGGGCAATGCTCTGATACCCGCGCGCGATCGGCGCCAGCGCGTGCTCATCGACCGCTTCCGAGAACTCGTACGACTGACGGTTGAAATCCTCGTTCAGGTCAAACACGCCGTAGTCGGGGCCTTCCAGGGACGCGCAGGCCGCCTGGAACGCCAGCAGCAGCCCGGCACCGGCGCCTCGCAGAAAGCGGGCGCTTCGCCCAGGACCACGCCGCTGCGGGTGCCGGCGTACCCGCGCTCCGCCAACGGGCGCCCGCGATTCAGCCCCGCACAATGTCGCGCAGGCCCGCAACCCGCCCCACATGCCGATGGTCATCCATTGCCCCCTTGGCCGTCACCGCTCATCTCGGCGATGTTTTCCCTTATGTCGCGGATCAGAGCGTCATAGCCTTCCTGCTTGATGATGCTGTTGTAGTCCGCCCGTCTCAGCGACAGGTCGCTGACGCCGTCCGCCACCACGTTGAAAACGGAACCCGCGTTGAAATAGTAGTCGAGGTTCACCCGCTCCCCGTTCGCCCTGACGAGCTGGGTCTTCACAACCCAGCCCCGGCGCCCGGCCAGGGATTCAAGCCGCTCGAAACGCTGCCCGTCGAAGCTGTCGAACCGGTCCGCGTAGGTTGCCGCGATCAGCGCGACCAACAGGTCGCGGAATTCCCGCTTCCTGGCATCGTCGAGATCCCGCCAGGTTCGCCCGAGGGTAATCCTTGATACGGTGCCGATGTCGAAAAACCCGGGTACCACCGGGCCAAGGGCAGCCACACGTTCGGCATGGCCCGCCGTCTGCATGACCCGGATCAGGAGCGCGTGAAAGTCGTCGATCCTGCCATTGACCGTTTCCGCATCCACGGCGGCTTCCGCCGCCAGGGCGCTGCCGGACAATCCCCCGAATAGAAGCGCAAGGCAAAGCCCCGCCACCCGCGGCAACGACCTCATCGCACCAGCGCCAGCGAGAACCAGGGCACATAGGTGATCAGCAGGAGCGCGATCAGCAGCACCACCATGAACGGCCAGCAGGCTGCATAAAGCTCCAGCACCGGCTTCTTGAACCGGTAGCTGGCGATGAACAGGTTCATGCCCACCGGCGGCGTGAAGTATCCGATCTGCATGTTCGCCAGAAATATGATTCCCAGGTGAATCGGGTGAATGCCATATCCTACCGCCGCGGGCAAGATCAGCGGCACCATGATGACGAGCGCGGAAAAGATGTCCAGCATGGCGCCGAGCGCCAGCAGCAGCACGTTCAACAGCAGCAGGAACGCGACGGCGCTTTCGATGTGGCTCTGCATGAATTCGAAGAGCCGTTGCGGCACTTCGGCATCGACCAGGAAATTCGTGAACGCCAGGGCCACGCCCAACACCAGCAGGATGCCGCCCACCATCACCATGGCGTCGATGGCGATGCGCGGCAGCTCCGCAACCCTGATGTCGCGATACAGGGCGACCTGGGCGACGGTGACGTAGACGGCGGTGACCGCCGCGGCCTCCGAGATGGCGAAGTAGCCCGAGTAGATGCCGCCCAGAACCACCACGGGCAAAGGCAGCTCCCAGCGGGCTTCGACCAGTGCCCGTCCTACCGCCGGCCAGGCAAACGGCGTCCTCGGCACGCTCCCGTCCCGATGCAGCCAGAGCGTCCAGCCCACCAGGCAGCTCAGCATGAGGAGCAGCGGCAAAACTCCCGCCATGAACAGTTCGACGATGGTGAACGGCTCGCCGATACCCAGTTGCTGCACGATGATGCCGTAGAGAATCAGCGGCACCGAGGGCACCAGCAACAGCCCCAGGCTGCCCGAGGTGGTCACCAGCCCCAGGCTGAACCGTTCGCCGAACCCGGCCTTCATCAATGCCGGCAACAGGAGAGCCCCCAGGGCGACGATGGTGACACCGGATGCGCCGGTGAGCGCGGTGAACACCGCACAGACAACGAACCCGACCACCGCGAGCCCGCTCGGCAGCCAGCCGAACAGGCTCTGCACCAGGTTGACCAGCCGCTCGGACGTTCTCGACTCGGAAAGCACGTAGCCCGCATAAGTGAACAACGGCAGCGCCACCAAAAGCGGTGTGTCGACGATGCGGTAGACCTCGATGGCAACGATGGCCAGGTCGATGTCGGCGGACAGGAACCCCAGCATGGCGGCGCCCATCAGCACCGCCACCAGGGGCGCACCGGCGAGAGCCGCGGCGGCCACCGCGACGATTCCCAGCCAGATCACGGCGGTTCCACCACGTGCAGGAGGTAGCGCAGGCTCATGACGGCCGCACCGACCGGCAGGATCGCCTCGCAGACCCACGCGGGCACCGAGGCGAAGGCGATCACAGCATCCTGATACTCGAAGCGCACGAACTTGAAGCTGAACCAGGCGAAGACCGCCAGCACCACACAGGTGAACGCGCACGCGAACCGCTTGAGCCAGGGTTTGAAGGACTCGCTTGCGAACCGGGAGACGATGTCGATGCGGATGTGCTCGTCGTTGCGCGAAGCCACCATGGCCCCAACCATGGCGCCCCACAGAACCAGCACCCGAACCAGCGCATCACCCCAGAGCAGCCCGGTATCGAAGAAGTTGCGGGCCACCACCTGCCAGGCGGCCAGCAGCATCATGGCGCCGAGAACGCATACCAGCAGCGCGCTCTCGATCAGTCGCAAGACGGCTGTCGTTCTTCTGATGGCCTGCACCGGCATGTTTGTGGGCATATCCTCCAACGGATTCGGTCAGAACAGCCCCGGGGGCGCTAATCCGCCGACGCCCGGTAAGCCTCCAGGTGGCCCAGCATCTCCTGGTAACGGGCCGACGAGATGAACCCCTCGTCCACCATGCGGCGCGATGCCACATCCGCCAGGCGTTGCCATTCCTCCCGCTCCGCCGCCCCGGTTTCATGCCAGACCAGCCCCTGGTTTCGCAGTGCCGCGGATGCCTGTTCGTGATCGCTGCGGCTGCGGGCATTGACCGCCTCCACCACCCCGCCCATGACGCGCTGTACGACCGTCCGATCGGCTTCCTCGAGACGATCGAACGATCGTTTCGCCACCGCCAGCAATCCGTAGACGTACACCATGGGCAGATCCATGACGTGACCGAGCTGGGTATGCCACTGCAACGCGATGGCCGCCACCGGCGGCGTGGCGACGCTGTCGATCAGGCCGGTCTGCAACCCGCCCAGCACATCGGCGATGGGCAGCGGGATCGGCGCGATGCCGAACGCGCCGAAAGCGCGCGCCGACCCCGGGTCGTTGTCCGGCACCCAGACCTTCAACGCCCGGGCATCCTCGACGCTGGTGATCACGGCCTGCGACATGGCGTGCGCGAACCCCACTTCGGCAATGCCGAAGGCGACGAAGCCCTTGTTTTCCAGGCCTTCAAGTAATTCGGCGTCCATCTCACGGCGTACGTAGTCCGCTTCGCTGCCGGACTGGAAGGCCATGGGCAGGCTGTACAGGCCGATGTCCGGATAGTTCTGTACCAGTGCCCCCGCGGTGACCACGGCGCCGTGCAGTTGCCCGACCCGAATCTTGCGCAGCACGGCCTTGTCATCCCCCATCACGCCGCCCGGGTAGAACTTGAACGCAACCCTGCCCCCGGTCTCCGCCTCCACCTGCCTGCCGCCGTCGCGGAGCAACTTCATCCACACCGACCCTTCCGGAGACAGCGTCGCGATCTTCAGTGTCGCCGCGGCGGCCGCGCCGCTTACCAGGAAGCCCAGCATAACCAGCGCCAGCGGCAAGGCCCTTCTCACCGAGGGCCCATACACTCTTTGAGCCGAGATGCCGGCACGTTTCACCGGCCACGACCGCAGGGTCCGGCGGGCCCACAAACGGCGCCGGTACGGTTCTGGCCCGCATCCGTCACCTACTTTCGTCCGGAGGGCGTCCAGGCGACGGATGCGGGCCGGCACTGGGGAAGGAATGTGCAGGTCAGAAATAGTCATCGGCGGAGTCCAGCAGTTCCTGTGCGCGCCGTCGGGCGACCGCGTTCATCAGCCGAAGGCCGGGCAGATCGTCCTCGGCCGCCAGCACCTCCTCGAGCAGGCTGTCGTGCAGCGGCCGGTCGAACACCAGCCGGGCGTACTGGTCGGCGAACATTACCTTGGTGAGCAGGTGGCGCCCTTCCGAAAGGGCGATGGCCCGTTCGAAGTGAAAGCGGCCGACCTCCGGCCTGCCACCGAGAGCCGGCGGCAGCAGCACCTCGAACACACCGAGGTAAAGGTGCGGCCCGCCGTAGTCGTAGCCCTCATCGAGATCCGCGACACGGCCGATCAGGACTTTCACCCTGCCCAGTTCCGCTATCGCGTTGAAATCGTCGCTGTTCGCCTGTATCCAGCCGGCCCAACTGGTCGCCAGCCCGTAAACCAGGGGAACGTCCTTGCGTTCAAGGCCGACGACCCACTGTTCGAATTCGGCATAGGGCCGCCCCACCACCCCGCAACCGTCCCGGACGCCCAGGCACACCGCCCTGGACGCCAGCGCCTTCGCCTTCGCCGACATCAGGCGGGAGCGGTCTTCGTCGGTAACGAACGCCCCCGCATAGGCGGAGTTCAGCGTAGCCGCCGCAGACAGCAGCGTCACGTTGTCGGGCGTACTCTCGAGCAGGCCGTCGATGAGAATCAGGTAGGCTGGCGCGCCTTCGCGCACGACATCGACATCGGGGTTCTCAAGGATTGCCGCCGACAGATCCGTGGCCAGCCCTTCAGTGACATTGGAAACGAGGGACGAGCATCCCGTAACGACAACCACGGCCAGCAACGTCGGAATCGCCCGGGCAAGCCGGACTCCGGTACCGCTCTTCATGCACCCGTCCTTCTCGACGGACTCCAGCAAAGACCGCGCATCCTCCAAAGCCGGCCGCGCCATGTCAAGGACCCTGATCCGGCCGGTCGACAGCGGCCGGGCCATCGGTAACTTTCCCGCCAACCGGTGACCCGGTCCTACACCCCCACCCGTTGCGAAACTGCTAAGATGCGCGCTTTTTCACACCCGGGACCATGCCGAGTTTCCACAGCGGAAACCTGAATATCCACTACGAGCAATGGGGCTCCAGGGCGGACCCACCCCTGGTGCTGATCCATGGGCTCGCCTGCCAGATCATTCACTGGCCGCAACCGTTCATCGATGCCCTGACCGACGCGGGATTGCGCGTCATCGCCCCGGACAACCGGGACATCGGGCTGTCGGACAGGGTGGATGCGCCGACGCCGGACCTTCTCGAGGTGCTGAACGACCCTGCGGCCCACCCCGGCCCCTACACACTGAGCGACATGGCGCAGGACGTGGTGAACCTGCTCAACCACCTCGGGCAGGCAGGCGCTCATATCGTCGGCCTGTCAATGGGCGGGATGATTGCGCAGACGTTGGCCATCGAACACCACCAACGGTGCTTCAGCCTGACCTCCATCATGTCGTCGAGCGGCAACCCGGACCTGCCTGTCGGCGACGACGAGGTACGCATGAAATTCGTGGCGCCCCTGCCCAAGGAACGCGAAGCGGCAGTCGCACAGGTCCAGCAGGCCTGGCAGGCGGCCGGGGGGCCGCATTTCGATTCAATGCGTGTCGGGCTCGCCCGGTGCTCGGCCCAGGCGATCGAGCGTGGCTTCCCCCGGGACGGTTTCGTCCGCCAACTGCTCGCCATCCTGCACCAGGACGACCGCCGCGCCGCGCTTGCGAAACTGCGGGTACCGGGCCTCGTCATACACGGCAACGCCGATCCCCTGGTGCC
>CAZWZH010000243.1:0-31313 GCA_964638775.1 uncultured Pseudomonadales bacterium | reverse complement strand
CGTGTTCATCACGAAATTCCGGGCTCGGGTGAGAAACGCACCCAGGCGACCCAATAGGCTTGGCTTGCTCATGGAACCAACTTCCTGTCCCACAGGTTTCGATCGTTACGGGGACGCCCCCGCGGGGCATTTGACAGGGCGTCGCCGGCGGGCGTGGCCCGCCCCATTGACTAGGGACGCCGCGGCTGCCAGTCACCCGAGGTGCCCCATTTACGGGCGAGCATAACACGGCGCCTATTCGAATTGGCCGTACCTTTTCGACGGAGTTCGGCAAGCGCCACCGGCATCGAGACTCACCTGGAGTACGCCGAAACACCGCTTGTCCGCAGGGCATGGCGCCCGGCGCTTCGGGCTTTGACCTGGTGTCCGGCTTGAGCGCGATTGCAGGCTGTGATGAAGTCAGGGAGTGATTACTCCGATTTGAGGGCCTACCTTGAGCGAACCGCTGTGGCGTTGGTCGGAACTGTGCAAAGCGCTCGAGCTGGCGCCGGCGAACGGGCCGGACATCACCGGTGTCACCATCGATTCGCGCGTCACGACACCGGGTGACCTCTTTGTCGCACTGCCCGGCGATCCCGGGCCGCGCTTCAACGCAAGCACCCGCTCGGAGCGCGACGGCCATGATTTCGTGCCGGATGCGGCGAGCAATGGCGCATCCGGAGCGCTGGTGCACCGCGAAGTGGAAACCGGACTGCCCCTGCTGCGCGCCGGCGATACCCTGGATGGGCTCTGGGCCTTGGGCCGCGCGCGTCGCGCTGCGTTGAACGGCGACATCGTTGCGGTGACCGGCAGCAGCGGCAAAACCACCGCCAAGACATTTCTCAAGGCCGCCCTGGATGCCTTTGCAACCGGCGGTAGCCTGAACAACCATCTCGGCGTTCCCCTGTCGCTGGCGAGAACGCCGCGGGAAGCGGCCACCGCGGTCTACGAAATCGGCACCAATCACCCGGGCGAAATCGCCCCGTTATCCGAGTTGGTTCGCCCGACGGTTGCCGTGGTGCTGAACGTCCACCCCGCCCATGCCGAGTTCTTCGCGGGCGCCAACGAGCTTCGCAAGGAAAAACTGAGCATTAACAAAGGGTTGGAGAGACAAGGTCATCTAGTGGTTTACGAATCTGTCGCGCTGGACGGGTTGCCGACAGACTTGCGAATCATCACTTTTGGCGCCGGTCGGGGCTGCCGGATCCGCCTGATCGGCGAGAGTGGCGGACGCGCGGAATTTCGGCTCGATGGACGCGCATTGAGCGCCAGGGTTCCCGGAGGCGGACTGCATCGCGCCCGGCTGATCGGCGCGGTGCTAGGCGTCCTGTCCGCCCTCGAACGGGACCTCGAACCGGCGCTGGTCCTGCCCGAGAAACTCATACCCGCCGGCCGCGGCAACGTCACCGTCGCCGGGGGCGTCACGCTCGTGGACGACAGCTACAACGCAAACCCGGAAAGCATGAAAGCCGCTCTGGAACAACTGGCCGGCGAATCGGGGCGCAAGGTGGCGATCCTGGGTGAAATGCTGGAACTGGGCGACGAAGGGCCCGCGTATCACGCCGGACTGGCGACCTGGTGTGAGCAATTGGATCGGGTCATCGCGGTGGGAGACGGCATGAAGCCCCTATTCGAACGCCTGCAGGCCCATCAACAGTGGTTGTGGTGTAGCAAAGCCGACGACACCCTGCTGGAATCCCTGGTCGGCGAATTGCAGGCCGGAGACAGGGTACTGGTAAAGGGCTCGAACCGGGTGTTCTGGGTGCACGGGTTCGTCACCCGCCTTTGCGAGGCATTGAAGGAACGGAGTCGCCAGTGATGCGCGGCCACGATTAGCGGGTTTCACCTCGCAGACCCGTTCTCTCAGCACCCGATCGAAGGACCTGTTAGGCACGTCGATCTCTAAAGAAACAAATCATCTTAAATCAATAGCTTGAGATTTTGTTCCGCGCGAGTTCCCAATTCGGCCCTCCGGGACGCTGACGTGAAAGGAACAAGGCCGGAATTTGGGAAAAGAGTTCGCATGCGGGGCTTCCCTTTCGGCGCGTTAAGCTCGTCCAAAAGCCTTGAGTACGGCAGGATGATGTGGCCGTGCGCCGAAAGGGAAGCGCCGCATGCGAACTCGCTGCCGGTTACTGGCAATCGTTCCATTCAAGCCCGTGACGGTCTCCGTCCGCAATAAGCGAATCCATCGAAACGGGAGTGCGCCGCTCGCCCTCGCCGAAGGTAACGGGCATACTGTACCGGCTGTAAGAAGCAACGAGACCCGCATTGATCGTCGACGCCCAAGGCCGCCGTTTCCGCAATCTGCGCATCAGCCTGACGGCTGCGTGCAACTATGCCTGCACCTATTGCGTACCCGACGGCAAACGCCTGCAGGCCGCGCAGCAGGAAATGGACAGCCGGGAACTGCTTTGCGCCGTTGAACTGCTGATCGATGCAGCGGGCATCGAGAAAGTGCGCATTACCGGGGGCGAACCGCTGCTTTCGCCCAAGTTCGATGTGCTGTTGCCGTCCGTCATGCGGCTGCCGCTGTCCGACGTTTCCCTGACCACCAACGGGCAACTGTTGACCCGCAAGGCTGCGACCATCCTCAACGCCGGCGTGCGCCGCATCAACGTCAGCCTCGATACGCTGGACCCTGAAGCGTTTCCGCGCATCGCGCGCACCGGCGACCTGGCCACCGTGCTGCTCGGCATCGAGCAGATGCTCGCGGCCGGTGTGCGGGTCAAGATCAACATGGTGCCCATGCGCACGAAGAATGCCGACCAAGTGCTGCCCATGCTCGACTACTGCTTCGAGCGCGGCATCGAACTTCGATTCATCGAATTGATGAACATGGGGCATCTGCGGTCCGGGAACCAGTACGTCCAGGATTTCTACGGCATGGACGAGATCCTTGACACGATCGGCTCACGATACGAATTCGCCCGTACCGACGCGCCTTACGATTCCACGGCGGTGCGTTTTGAAGTGCCCGGACAGGGCGTGTTCGGCATCATCGCCAACGAGAGCGAACCCTTCTGCAGTTCCTGCACGCGGCTGCGGCTCTCATCGAACGGCCGCCTGTACGGTTGCCTTTCCAACGTCAGAGCCCACGACATTCGTGACGTTCTTGGCCTTCCGCGGCAGCAGGCACTACCCCGGGTCCGTCATCTGCTTGGGCTGGCACTGGCCGACAAGCAATCGCTGAATTTCCGCGGTGAGGTCACCGTAATGAAATTCATCGGCGGCTGACTCGCGCGCGGGGCGATGTCCAGGCCCGACGAGACGGCCGCGGAGCGTTGCGGGTTCGCCTCGTTCGACAGCCGGATTCGCAACCAAGAGTTCTCGATGCTGTGCCGGCCGACCCCGACAATCTGTTCGAAACGCTGAAGTCGCTCGAGTCTGCCCGGCGTCTGCCCCCAGTCGAGCAGTGGAATCCACCCCGGGAGGGCTGGATCGACATTCGCATCTGCCGCGACGGAACCTGGATGCACGAAGGCAGGCCGTTCACACGCACGGCCCTGGTGCGGCTCTTTTCCACCGTTCTGCGCCGCGACGGAGACCGGTACTACCTGGTCACCCCGCAGGAAAAGCTCGCCGTCGAGGTCGAAGACGCGCCCTTCCTGGCGGTTGACTTCGTCTCCCGGGGCGAAGACGCGACGCGAGAGATCGGATTCCGCACCACAACCGACGACGTGGTGTTCGCCGGCCCGGGCCATGCGGTATGGGTCGAGCAGGATGCGGGCGGGCCGAGACCCTACGTGCATGTCCGCGGAGGGATGAATGCACTGATCGCGCGCTCCGTCTACTACCCCCTGATGGACCTGGCGGAGGAGGCCGGCGGGCACCTTTGGCTCCGGTCCCGGGGCGAGCGTTTCGACCTCGGGTCCGCTACCTGAGCCGGGGTAGGCGTTACATGTTGGGGTAGTTGGGGCCACCCGCGCCTTCGGGCACCACCCAGGTGATGTTCTGGGCCGGATCCTTGATGTCGCAGGTCTTGCAGTGGACACAGTTCTGGGCGTTGATCTGGAACCGCGACTCGCCGTTTTCCTCCAGCACTTCGTAGACGCCCGCAGGGCAGTATCGCTGGGCGGGTTCGTCGAATTGCGGGAGATTGCGGAGGATGGGAATGTCCGGATCTGCGAGCTGCAGGTGGCAGGGCTGGTCCTCCTCGTGATTGGTGTTCGAGAGAAAAACCGATGACAGCTTGTCGAACGAGATCACGCCGTCCGGCTTGGGATAGTCGATCTTCCTGGACTTTGCTGCGGGTTTCAGCGTGGCGTGATCGGGCACCGGATCCTTGAGCGTATAGGGCAGGCCCTTGAACCAGCTATCCACCAGCGCGTGGGCGGAGCCGAATAGCATGCCGAACCTGTGCCAGCCCGGGCCCGCGTTGCGGCTCCTGTGCAATTCGTCGTAGAGCCATGAATCCCTGAACAGGTCGGCGTAACCGCTCGCTTCCCGGGCGCCGCCGTCGTCCTTCAGGAGTTCGCCTGCAATGGCCTCCGCCGCCAGCATGCCGGATTTCATGGCGGTGTGGGCGCCCTTGACCTTCAATACATTGAGAAAACCCGCGTCGTCTCCGACCAGCGCGCCACCCGGAAAAGTGAACCGGGGCAAGGCCTGGATACCGCCCTTGACGATCGCCCGGGCACCGTAGGCGACGCGCCGGCCATCTCCAAGCGCCTCGCCGATGAGCGGGTGGTGCTTCCAGCGCTGGAACTCATCGAAGGGACTCAGGTGAGGGTTGCTGTACGCCAGGTCGATGATCAGCCCCAGGGCCACCTGGTTGTTCTCCAGGTGATACAGGAAGGATCCGCCCGTGGAGCCGCCGAGCGGCCAGCCCAGGGTGTGGATGACCTTGCCCGGCCTGTGCCGTTCCGGCGCCACATCCCACAGCTCCTTCAGCCCGATGGCGTAGTGCTGGGTGCCCCGGCCCTCGTCGAGCCCGAACCGGGCGATGAGTTGCTTGCCGAGATGGCCCCGGCAGCCTTCCGCGAATATCGTATGCCGGGCGCGCAGTTCGTAACCCGGCGTATAAGTTCCTTTCTGTTCACCCATGGCATCGACGCCCATGTCGCCGGTGGCGATGCCGGCGACGGCGCCATCGTCGTCATAGAGCACTTCGGCGGCCGCAAACCCCGGAAACACGTTGACGCCCATGCCTTCCGCCCGCTCGCCCAGCCAGCGGCAGAGACTGCCCAGGCTGATCGCGAAGTTGCCGTCGTTGTGGATGTCCCTGGCGATGAACAGGGGAGGGACCCTGATGCTGGAGGTGCCGTTGACCAAGTAATAGGCGAGATCTTCCGTCACCGGATTCTCAAGCGGCGCTCCCGTTTCCCGCCAGTCCGGAAACAGCTCGTTCAACGCGGTGGGCTCGAAAATGTTGCCGGAGAGAATGTGCGCGCCGATCTCCGAACCTTTCTCCACCAGGCAGACGGAGAAGTCACGCCCGGACGCTTCGCCGAGTTGCATCAGCCGGCAGGCGGCCGCCAGCCCTGCCGGGCCGCCGCCGACGATGACGACATCGAATTCCATGGACTCGCGTTCCATTCGAAAGGCTCCGGAGTGCGAAACCGCCGCAGTATAACCGACGGCCCCCGCCCACTTCGGGCGATTGCGGTCGAAGTCCCGCCCGCCTTGACCTGCCCCGGGCGCCCGGAGAGAATACGCGCCCCCGATTCGGGGGTTGGGCGCGGTCCGTGTCACGGCCCGTCATTTCGTGGCATCGAAACAATCATTTCGCGGCATCGGAACGATTATTTCGTGGTATCGAAAAAAAGCTGACATGGGGTCTGCATGAAGATATTGGTACCGGTAAAGCGGGTCGTTGACGCGAACGTGAAGGTGCGCGTCAAGCCCGACGGGACGGGCATCGACCTGGCTAACGTGAAAATGGCCGTCAACCCGTTCTGCGAAATCGCCATCGAGGAGGCGGTGCGGCTCAAGGAAGCCGGCGCCGCCGAGGAAGTGGTCGCCGTTGCGGTCGGCGCACAGAACTGTCAGGAGCAACTGCGCACCTGCCTTGCGCTCGGGGCGGACCGGGCAGTCCTGATCCAGACCGACGAGGCGGTGCAGCCGCTGGAGGTTGCAAAGGCGCTGCAGGCGCTGCAGGGCCGGGAAAACGCCGACATCGTCCTGTTCGGCAAGCAGAGCATCGACGGCGACAACAGCCAGACCGGCCCCATGTTCGCGGCGCTTACCGGCATGGCGCAGGCAACGTTCGCCTCGGAAGTCCGGGTCGAAGACGGCAAGCTGCGGGTCACCCGGGAGGTGGACGGCGGCCTTCAGACCGTATCGGTCACCCTGCCGGCGGTCATCACCACCGATCTGCGCCTGAACGAACCCCGCTACGCATCCCTGCCCAACATCATGAAGGCCAAGCGCAAGCCAATGGACATCCTGACCCCGGAAGAACTCGGCGTCGATGTCTCCCCCCGGCTCGAGATCCTGTCCGTTGAGCCCCCGGAGGAACGCCAGGCGGGCATCAAGGTCGAGAACGTGGAAGAGCTCGTGGGCAAGCTCAGGAACGAAGCAAAGGTGATTTCATGACCACCCTGGTCGTCGCGGAACACGACAATCAATCGCTCAAGCCCGTCACCCTGGTCGTGGCTGCGGCCGCGGAGGCCATCGGGGGCGGCTTCGATGTACTCGTTGCCGGCAGCGGCTGCCGCGCCGTAGCCGGGGAAGCGGCCGCAATCGCCGGTGCCGGCCGGGTGCTGCTGGCCGAAGACAGCGCCTACGAACACCACCTTGCAGAGAACATCGCGCCCCTCGTCGCCGAATTGGGAGCGTCCTACAGCCACATCCTCACGGCCCACACCACCACGGGCAAGAACTTCCTGCCCCGGGTAGCGGCGGCGCTCGACGTGGCGCAGATCTCCGACATCGTCGGTGTGGTCGACGAAGACACCTTCAAGCGGCCCATCTACGCCGGAAACGCCATCGCCACGGTAAGGTCCGGCGACGCCATCAAGGTGGTCAGCGTTCGCGGCACGGCTTACGACCCGGTGGCCGGCGAGGGCGGGGCAGCCAACGTCGAGCCGGTGGATGGCGCCCACAACGCCGGCCTGTCCAGCTTTGAGGGCGAGGAACTCGCCAAATCCGAACGGCCCGAGCTGACTGCGGCGGGCATCATAATCTCCGGCGGCCGCGGCATGGGCAGCGGCGAGAACTTCGAGTTGCTCGATGGCATCGCCGACAAGCTCGGCGCCGCCATCGGTGCCTCCCGGGCCGCCGTTGACGCAGGTTTCGTGCCCAACGACATGCAGGTGGGCCAGACCGGCAAGATCGTCGCCCCGGAACTCTATATCGCCGTCGGCATCTCCGGCGCAATCCAGCACCTGGCCGGCATGAAGGACTCGAAGACCATCGTCGCCATCAACAAGGACGAAGACGCCCCCATCTTCCAGGTGGCGGATTACGGGCTCGTCGCCGACCTCTTCCAGGCTCTCCCGGAACTGGAAGCTCTGCTATAGTTTCCGGCAACGGCGGCGGGGGGAGTCTGCTCGTTGGCCATCTACGAAATGAACGAAGGCCGCATGCTGCGGGTGGCCCGCAGTGTCGACGGCCGGCTACGACAGAGCTATTTCAGCCTGATCGGCATCCCGAAGCGGCAACAGCGCGAGGTCCGGAAACAGGCCCTGGCCCTCGATGAGAAGTGGGAACGGGATCAGCTCAAGGCGCGAGACAAGCGGATTCGGGCAGCGGTTGCCCCCCGCAACCATTCAACGGGGGTGCGTGGCATCAATCTTATTTACCGGCCGTCTCCGGCATTTCGCGTACAGGTACAGGTGGACGGCTTCTCCTACGTTCGCGAGTTTTCGGTCACCGAGCTCGGCGTGGAGAAGGCCTGGCGCGCCGCCGCCCGGTACCTTTCCGACTGCCGAGGGTACAAGCGTACGCCGAGAGCCTGGACCGCGAGTATCCCGAAGGTGCCGAAGCGCCGCCCGACACGGCGCCTCTGAGCGCTCCTTGACCCGACCTGTGCGATTTGCTGGAAGCACGCGGCAGCAAAGCTGGTTCACCGGGGATTCGACACTTTGAATCCTTCGAGGGAAATTGCCTACAGTGAAAAACGTTCCAAGCTAGTTGCCAACGTCTTGTAGAACTGGAAGAGGGGTTAATCATGCGAAATCTTTTGGTAGCGCTGGCCGCTGTCGTGCTGTGCACGCCGGCCGCCGCCCAGGACGAGGAATCGACGCCTGGGTTCAACGAAGCCACCTTCAAGGGCCTTGAATTGCGCGGGATCGGGCCCGCATTCATGTCGGGACGAATCTCCGACATTGTCATTCACCCGGACAACAACAACGTCTGGTACGTGGCTGTGGGCAGCGGCAATGTCTGGAAGACCGATAACTCGGGTACGACCTGGACACCGATATTCGACGATCAGGGCTCGTATTCCATCGGCGCGATTGCGCTGGATCCCAACAACCCGAACATTGTCTGGGTGGGTACCGGCGAAAACGTCAGCGGGCGTCATGCCGGCTATGGCGACGGCGTCTATCGCAGCCGGGACGGCGGCAAGAGCTGGGAAAACATGGGCCTCGAGGCGTCCGAGCGGGTCGGCATGATCCGGATTGACCCGAGGGACTCGGACACGATTTTTGTCGCGGCGCAGGGGCCGCTGTGGTCGGGCGGCGGTGAACGCGGCCTCTACAAGTCGACCGACGGCGGCGAAAACTGGCGCAAGGTGCTGGGAGACGGGCTCGGCAACACTGACGAGGACGATGAATACACGGGCGTCTCCGAAGTGCACATGGATCCGCGCAACCCTGACGTCATGTATGCCGTCTCGTGGCAGCGGCTGCGCAACGTCGCGGTGCTGATCGATGGCGGGCCCGGCACGGGCATCCACAAGTCGGTCGACGGCGGCGAGACCTGGCGTCGTCTGGAGAAGGGGCTTCCGAACGGCATGATGGGCAAGACCGGCCTGGCCGTCAGCCCGCAGAATCCCGATGTGATCTACGCCACGACCGAGCTCGACAATCGCACGGGCGGTTTCTGGCGCTCTGCCGACGGCGGCGAGACCTGGGAGAAGATGAACGACTACCTGTCCGGCGGCACCGGTCCGCATTATTACCAGGAAATCTTTGCCAGCCCTCACGCTTTCGATCGCGTTTACCAGATGGACGTGCACCTGCACCGCACGGACAACGGCGGTAAGGACTTCGTCAGAATGGAGCACGAAACGAAGCACGTGGACCATCATGCGATGGCGTTTCGTGCGGGCGACCCCAACTATCTGATCGTTGGCAACGACGGTGGCATCTACGAGAGTTTCGACCTCGGCGAAACCTGGAAATACGTTGCGAACCTGCCCATTACGCAGTTCTACAAGGTGGCCGTCGACTACGACGAACCGTTCTACAACATCTACGGTGGGACGCAGGACAACAACAGCCAGGGCGGGCCTTCGCAAACCTGGGACGCGTCCGGAATCCGCAATGCAGACTGGTTTGTCACGCTCTTCGGTGACGGCCATCAGTCCGCGGTGGATCCCGACAATCCGGACATCGTCTACGCACAGTGGCAGCAGGGCAACCTGACCCGCTACGACCGGCGCACCGGAGAGATCACCTATATCCGTCCACAGGCGCGCGAGGGCGAACCGCCCGATCGTTACTACGGGGCCGCCCCGTTCCAGATCAGCCCGCACGATTCGAAGACGCTGTTTTTCGCGGCGCTGCGCGTGTGGCGAAGTGATGACCATGGCGACACCTGGACGGCGATCAGCGGTGATCTGACACGTGACGAAGACCGCGTCAGCCTGCCGGTCATGGGCCGCACCTGGAGTTATGATGCGCCGCGCGACCTGTGGGCCATGTCCAGGTACAACACGATCGTCAACATTTCCCAGTCACCGATCGATCCGGACGTACTGTACGCGGGCTCCGACGACGGGCTGATCAGCATCACCGGGGATGGCGGCGAAACCTGGCGCACGATTGACGAGCTATCGGGTGTGCCGGATCGGTTCTTCGTCAATGACATCAAGGCGGATCTGCACGATGCCGACACCGTCTACGCCGTCGTCGACGATCATAAGACCGGCGATTTTGCGCCCTACATCCTGAAGAGCGAGAACCGCGGCCGAAGCTGGCGCAGCATCTCGGGCAACCTGCCCGAACGCCATGTGCTCTGGCGCGTAGTACAGGACCACGTCGAGCCGGGCCTGTTGTTCGTCGGCACCGAGTTCGGCTTGTTCTTCACAGTCGA
This sequence comes from uncultured Pseudomonadales bacterium, assembly GCA_964638775.1. Taxonomy (GTDB): domain Bacteria; phylum Pseudomonadota; class Gammaproteobacteria; order Pseudomonadales; family Azotimanducaceae; genus Azophilus. The sequence goes on along the minus strand of CAZWZH010000243.1, from coordinate 21,128 downwards.
TGGCGGCGGTTCCTGGACCAAGCTCAAAGGCGGCACCCCCAACATTCCGTTCCGCGACCTCGCGATTCAGCAGCGTGAGAACGACCTCGTGGGCGCGACCTTCGGACGCAGTTTCTATGTGCTGGACGACTATTCGCCACTGCGGCAGGTCAATTCGGACATGCTGCAGAGCGGCAACGTGCTGTTCGATGTTGCCGATGCGCTCTGGTACGTTCCGAAACGTTCGCTGGGCTGTGGATCGCCCGGCTGTCAGGCGTTCCAGGGCGACAGCTATTTCATGGCGCCAAACCCGGAATTCGGGGCAATCTTCACGTACTACCTGGCCGAGGGTTTTCAGAGCGGCAAGGACGTTCGTCGTGAGGCCGAGAAAAAACTCGAGGCTGAGAACGAGGATGTCGCGGCGGCGGACTGGGACACGATTCTCGGCGAAGAGCGGGAAGATGAACCGGCCATCGTCTTCACGGTGACCGACAGCGACGGCAACGTGGTGCGACAGATCGATGCGCCCGCCGATGCCGGCTTCCATCGCGTTGCGTGGGACCTCAGGTACCCGGCATTACAGCCATGGCCATGGTCTCCGGAACTGGACGATAGCAACTCCGGCGGCGGCGGCGTTCTGGTTGCCCCGGGAACCTTTACCGTGCGAATGCAGGTTCGTGAAGACGGCGATGTCAGCGCGATCGGGGATGCGCAGTCGTTCGAAGTCACATCGATTCGTCCGGACCCGGTCTTGCCGGGCAGCCCGCAGGAACAACGCGTCATCTTCGACTCGCAGGTTGCGGAAATGTCGCGTGCGGCGAACGGTACAGGCGCTGCCATCGAGGCGGTGATACAGGAGCTTGATGCGGTCAAAGCGACCCTCAATCGCTCACTGACCGACGGGTCGTTGTACGAACGCGCCAACTCGATTCAGCAGAACCTCAAAATCCAGCGCGATCGCCTGAGCGGCAATGCCAAACGGATGGAGTACCTGGACGAGGACGAGATGACGGTCTCCGCACGCCTCTGGCACGCGGGCTTCGAATTCTCGCTCGGGGCCTACGGCCCGACGCCGGAGCAGCGTGATTCCCTGCGCATCGGTCGCGCACTTTACGACAAGATCGTCGCGGAGCTCGATCAACTCGTGAACGAGGAGTACGCGGGCCTCAAGCAAGCGATGGACACCGCGAGAGTGCCCTGGACCCCGGGCAGGAGCATTCAGCCGTAAGCGGCCGTCGGCTTCAGCGCCAGCCAGGGTGCGAAGCAGAATAGGGTTGTGGCCGGCTTGAAGTTGCCGATGTAGCGGAACAGGCGCATGCCTGAACGCCCCCGTGGCTTCAGGCGGAACCAGGCGTCCGTTTCGCGGTGAACCAGGTGACGGGCTGCGAGTGATCGTGCACGTCGCCCGCCACATCGAGCACCAGCGCGAACAGCGCCATTCTGACGATCACGCCGTTATCCGTTTGCCTGAAGATGGCCAGGTTCGGGTTTTCGTCGAGATCCTCGTCGAGTTCCTGGGCGGAGCTGCGCGAATCCCGGGGTAGGGGATGCATGATGACCGTATTGGGCTCGCAGTGTTGCGTATAGACCGACTGGTTCAGCCGGAACAGGCCCCGGTAACGGTCCGCTTCGTCCTGATTGGGGAAACGCTCTTCCTGGGTACGGGTGACATAAAGAATGTCGACATTGTGGATGCCGGCCTCGAGTTCGTGGAAGGAAGCCACCCGGTGCCCCTTGGCGGCCAGTCCGCCGGCAATGCCCGGCGGTATTTCCAGTTCGGGTGGCGAGACGAGGTGGTAGGCAATGTCATCGTAGCGCCCGAGCAGCTTGCATAGCGAATGCACGGCACGCCCGTATTTGAGGTCGCCGATCAGTGCAATGCGCAAGCCGTCGATGCCCTTGCCGTGACCCGCCATTTCCTGCTTGATCGTGTAGAGGTCCAGCAGTGCCTGGCTGGGGTGTTCGTTGGGGCCGTCGCCCGCATTGAGTACCGGCACGCGGCTCGCCTGGGCGAACTCTTCGACGGAACCGGCTTCGGGGTGGCGCATGACGATCACGTCGCTGTAGCCCGAGAGCACCCGCGCCGTGTCGTGCAGCGACTCGCCCTTGGCGAGCGATGACGCCCTGACCTCCGTCGTCTCGCGCACCTCCCCGCCGAGCAGGTTGAACGCGGAGCCGAAGGAAATGCGCGTACGCGTCGAGGGCTCGAAGAACATGTTCGAAAGGATGGCGCCCTGCAGCACCCGGGTGACCCGCTTGCGCATGGCGTATGGCCGCAGGTCGTCGGCCACCGCGAAGATGCGTTCGATGTCACCGCGGCCGAACTGATCCACGGACAGGATGTGTGCACCGACGAACTGCAACTGAACCTCCGGGGGCCGAACGCCGCAAGGAAGGATACGCCAACCCCCGCACGCTGTCCCACCGGAACGCAGGCGCCCGCCGCAGTCCAAGACTAAGGCAAATGGCGTATGATGGCCGAGACGGAACCAACGCCGGTTCCAGCGCTCCAACAGTGGGGTTCGGACGATTCTTCGATGAGCGATCTCGCCCAGGACCGGTTTGAGGAAAACCCCGACGCCGCCCCTGCGGCGGCGGCAAGCCTGCCGTTCGCTTTCGCCAGGCGCTTCGGTGTGGTGATCACCGATGCCGACCTGGGTCCCGACCGGGTCGAACTGGTCAGCAACGGCCAGCCCGGGCTTACCACGCTGGCCGAGGTGAAGCGGCACGCCCGGCGGAAGCTGCTGCTTCGCATTGTCGGGGTAGAGGAATTCGAGCAGGTGCTCACCTCGGCCTATGCGCGCGACGCCTCCGGCGCCCGGCAGATGGTCGAGGACCTGGGTGACGAAATGGACCTGGCGGCGCTGGCGGACTCCGTTCCGGAGACCGAAGACCTGCTCGAACAGAGCGACGACGCACCCATCATCCGCCTAATCAACGCCCTGTTGACGGAAGCGATCCGCGAGAACGCCTCCGACATTCACATCGAGACCTTCGAGAAGAACCTGGTCGTGCGTTTCCGCGTCGATGGGGTGATGCGGGAAGTCGTGCAGCCAAAGCGTGAACTGGCTCCGCTGCTCGTGTCCCGCATCAAGGTCATGGGCAAACTGGACATCGCCGAAAAACGCGTCCCCCAGGACGGCCGCATCGGCGTGAGGATCGGAGGCCGCGAGGTCGACGTCAGGGTTTCCACCATGCCGGCGAGCAACGGCGAACGGGTGGTGCTGCGGCTGCTCGACAAGCAGGCCGGACGCCTCACGCTGCCCAATCTCGGCATGTCCGATACCGACCTGTCGCGCATCCGCGATGTCGTGCACCGGCCGCACGGGATCTTCCTGGTGACGGGCCCCACCGGCTCCGGCAAGACCACGACCCTTTATGCCTCCCTGTCGGAACTTTCCACACGCACCATCAATATCCTGACGGTGGAGGACCCCATCGAGTACAACTTGGCGGGCATCGGCCAGACCCAGGTCAACACCAAGGCCGAGATGACCTTCGCGCGGGGCTTGAGAGCCATGCTCCGCCAGGACCCGGACGTGGTCATGGTGGGGGAGATCCGCGACCTGGAAACCGCCGAGATCGCCGTGCAGGCCAGCCTCACCGGCCACCTGGTCATGTCCACCCTGCACACGAACACGGCTGTCGGGGCCGTGACCAGGCTGATGGATATGGGCGTCGAACCCTTCCTGCTGTCGTCGAGCCTGGTCGGCTGTCTGGCCCAGCGGCTGGTGCGGGTGCTCTGTCCCGATTGCCGCCGCCAGCGGGCCGCCTCCCAGACGGAACTCGAGTTCCTCTCGGAGGGTTCGGCCATCGTCTTCGAAGCAAGGGGATGCGATCTCTGCGGCCAGTCCGGCTATCGCGGAAGAACCGGCATCTACGAACTGGTCGTCATCGATGAGGCGATGCGTGAACTGATCCACGGCAGGGCTTCCGAACAGGAACTGGTGCGGCACGCCCGCCGAAGCTGTCCGAGCATTCGCGAGGACGGCAAGCATAAGATTCTCGCCGGCATTACCTCGGTACAGGAAGTACTGAGGGTCACGCTTGAGGAATGAGGCACAGCAGTGGCGGTCGCGCCGCTGCGGTGGCGTCCTGTCCCACGGCTGATGGCCGCGTTCGAATACACGGCCCTCGATGCCCGAGGCAAGCGGTTGAAGGGCGTGCTGGAAGCCGACAACGTTCGCCAGATCCGCCAACTGCTGCGCGACCAGGGGCTGTTCCCCCTCGGCGTCGACCTCGCCGCGCAAACCGGCCCCGCATCGGGCCGGCAGTCGTTGTTCTCGTTTGCGCGTGGCCTGAGCGGGCTCGACCGGGTTCTGGTCACCCGCCAGCTCGCAACCCTGATCGGAGCCGGGCTGCCCGTCGAAGAGGCATTGAACGCGGTGGCCCGCCAGTCCGAGAAGCAGCATGTGATCGCCCTTGTCATGGGTGTGCGCAGCCGGGTTCTGGAGGGGCGCTCGCTGGCATCGAGCCTCGGGGACTTCCCGTCGAGCTTCAATGCGCTCTACTGCTCTTCGGTAGCCGCCGGGGAACAGTCCGGCTACCTCGACCGGGTGCTCGACAACCTGGCCGGCTACATCGAGCGCCAGTTCGAGTCGCGCCGCGGCGTTGAGATGGCCCTGATGTATCCGATCGTCCTGTTCGCGCTGGCGGTGCTCATCGTGGGCGCCCTGATGGTCTACGTCGTGCCCGACATGGTGCGGGTACTCGAGAACATGGGCCGGGAGTTGCCGGGGATCACGCGCTTCCTGATCGGCGCCTCGGAATTTGTTCAGGCCTGGTGGTGGATCCTCCTGGCCGCGGCGGCCGCTGCCGTGCTCGGTGTCCGCTGGCTGTTGCGCCGTGAGGCCGCTCGCCTCGCCTGGGACCGCCAGAAACTGCATCTGCCCCTTGTCAAGCGCATCACGCGCAGCAGCAACGCCACGCGCTACGCCAACACGCTCAGCATCCTGAACGGTAGCGGCGTTCCCCTGGTCGAAGCCATGCGCATCGCCAGCGAAGTGGTCTCCAACGCCTGGTTGCGACGGCGGCTGGCCGATGCCACCAGACGCGTCAGCGAGGGCGCCAGCCTGCGCATGGGGCTCGAGAGAGTGGGCTACTTTCCCCCCATGCTGCTGCACATGGTCGCGAGCGGCGAGTCGTCCGGGGAACTCGATACGATGCTCGACCGGGTGGCCCTTTACCAGCAGGCCGAAGTGGAGCGCATCGTCGCCACCCTGGTGACGCTGCTGCAGCCGCTCATGCTGCTGTTGATGGGCGGGCTGGTGATGTTTATCGTGATGGCCGTGCTTCTGCCCATTCTCAACATGAATCAGCTCCTGTAGTGCCTGCTTGCCGCCAAAGGAAAGGAGAGTATCGATGAACAACGCCAACCGGAGCCACCGCTCCCGCGCTCCCAACAACGTTCACGGGCCCCGGGGCTTCACGCTGATCGAGATCCTCGTGGTGGTGGTCATCATCGGCATTCTGGGCGCGGTCATCGTCCCCAACCTGCTGTCGCGCCCCGACCAGGCGCGCATTACCGCAGCCCAGACCGACCTGCGCCAGCTTGCCAACGCGCTCGACATCTACCGCCTCGACAACTTCCACTACCCATCTACTGAGCAAGGGCTCGATGCGCTCGTTGACCGGCCCGCGGGTTTTCCTGAACCCAAGAACTGGAATCCCGACGGGTACATCAAGGCGTTGCCGTCCGACCCCTGGGGCTCACCGTACATCTACGAGCGGCGCAGTTCCGACTTCACGCTCTTCTCCCTGGGCGCCGATGGCGTTGAAGGCGGGGAGGGGCCGAACGCGGATGTCCACCTGGAAGGAAGCTAGGCGCCCGCCCATCGAACGCCGCCGCGCAAACGGCTTCACGCTGCTCGAGTTGCTGGTGGTCATGGTCATCTTCCTGGTGCTGACCGGCACCGTCGTGCTCGGCTTCACCGGGGCCGACGAAGAGCAGGAACTGCGCGGCATGGCGGAGCGCATCGGTGCGCGCATCGAACTGGCGCGCCAATACTCCCTGCAGCGAAACCGGGAGTGGGGGGTATTCGTCGAGGCGGACGACTACCGCTTCGCAGAACTGGACACGGCACAGGGCCAGTGGGTCGACCAGGCCTACCGGCCGTTCATTGCCGACGGCCTCACGCCGCGCATCGCCTTCCGCGTGGAGATCGAAGGTTTTGACCGCGAGCAATTCGGGGTCGACCATGAGGACATGCCGAACATCATCCTGTTCTCGAGCGGCGAAGTGACGCCCTTCAAGTGGTATCTGGATCCTGTCTGGGACGCGCCACCCTGGGTCGTTTCCAGCGACGGGCTGGAGGAGGCCCGCCTCGACCGCGACGGCGGGCGCCGCTGAGCCATGCGAGCCAGAGGTTTCACGCTGCTCGAGATGCTGATCGCCCTGACCGTCGTCGCGGTCGTGGGGCTCGCCCTGTCGTCGGCCATCGGCAACGTGGTGAGCCAGACCTACACGCTAGAACAGCGACTGGTCGCCCATTGGGTGGCCGAAAACCACCTGGCCCGCGTTCGCCTGGCGCGCATCGGCAACACCGACGCCCTGCCCACGGGCCGGCAAACGGAGCGGGTGCGCATGTCCGGACGCTCCTGGCGCATTGAACGCCAGACCAGTCAAACCACCCACCCCTGGCTGCGCCGGGTCGAGATCGAAGTCTTCGAAGTGATCGACGGCGACGACATCGGCCCGCTGGACACCCTCGTCGGTTTCGTCGGCCGTTACTGATGCTCAAACCGTCTCTCGCCAACGGATTCACGCTCATGGAGATGCTGGTGGCGCTGACCGTATTCGCCGTCATTGGGCTGCTTTGCGCGCAACTGATGGGTCGGACGCTCGGCAACCATGAAGTCGTCAGTGAGCGCTCCGACCGGCTCACCGAGGTACAGCGGGCGATGCTCGTGCTCCAGCGGGACATCATGCAGATGACCGACCGCCCCGTCCGCGACCTGCTCGGCGACAGCAGGGGAGCGGTACTGATCGGCAGCGACGGCCTGATGGAGTTCTCCAGGCTCGGTTGGCGCAACCCGTTGCGCGCGCAACGCGCCGAAGTGCAACGCATCGCCTACATCGTCGAGGGCGGCGACCTCTACAGGGCCTGGTGGGGCGTTCTCGACCGCGCGCAGGACTCGGAACCCACGCTGCAACGCCTGGTGACGGATGTCGACCAGGTGGAGTTCTTCGCGCTGGACACCGCCGGCCAGGAACACACCTACTGGCCGCTGCTCGGGGAAGAGGCGGGCACTTCGAATCGCCGCCTCGGCGCCATCGTCATGCGGCTGGAATTCGAGCCATTCGGTATCGTGGAACGCATATGGCCCGTAGCCGGATTCCGCCAGTGAAGCCGCGACCCATGCGAATTCGGCTCGCGGCCCGGTTCATCGGGCGCCGGACGGGGTTCCATGCGCCCCAGCAGGGAGTCGCACTGATCAGTGTGCTGTTGATCGTGGCGGTACTGACGGCCGTGGTATACCAGCTTCTCGGCCGCCACAGCCTGAGCGTCGCACAGAGTCAGAACACCCTCGGGTTCGACCAGGCCCTGTCCTATGCCCTGGGCGCGGAAACGCTTGCCCGGCAGTCGCTCTATGAAGACTTCTCGGAGTCCGGGCCGGGCATCGACACCCTCGAGGAGCCCTGGGCCCAGGCCATTCCGCCATTCGAGATCGAGAAGGAAGGATTCCTGGAAATAAGGGCGCGGGACCTGAACCGCTGTTTCAACCTGAATGCGCTCGCCGGTGAAGAGGGACGGGAGCAGCACCTCGGCCGCTTCAAGACGCTGCTCGCCATCCTCGGAATTCCCGAGACCCTTGCCGATGCGTTGCGCGACTGGGTGGACAAGGACGAGGCCGTCCACGGGTTCGGTGCGGAAGATTCGGAATATCTCCTGAGGGTACCGCCCCATCGAACGCCGAACGGCCCGCTCGCGCACGTCTCCGAGATGCTGCTGTTGCGTGGCATGGAACCGGAGTATCTGGACATCCTGGCGGAACACGTCTGCGTATTGCCTGTGCAGAGCCTGAAAATCAACGTCAACACGGCTCCACTGCCCCTGTTCGCCGCCCTGGCCGCCAATCCAAACCCCGATCCTGTCGCAATCGAGCAACTGGCCGAATCGGTACGCGAGTTTGCGGACGTCGACAAGTTCCTGGCGGAGTATCCCGGCTTCGCACCCGCCGCCGACGTTTTCGACGTCACGAGCTCCTGGTTCGAGGTGCAGGTCCGGGCACAGGTGGGAGACAGCACCGCCGTGTTAACATCGCTTCTGCACCGGAACCCGGAAACCGGGTCCATCAGCCTGGTATCCCGGGACCTGGGCAAGGATTTCAGATCCCTGTTCGAAGTAACCGTCGAAGACGCCTGACCCGTGCCCACCCTGTTCATCAGAACGCTGTCGATTCCGCGCCCGCGCGATGCGGGCATCGAGTTCAGTTGCGAGTGGCTGGTGGTCGATGCGGACGGCCGTCAACACTCCCGCGGTTCCGGCGAATTCCTGTGCGAACCGGAGGAACAGCCGGATTTCACCCCGTTCTGGCAACGTTCCGGGTCCTCCGACGGCACGGTGAACGGGTCCGAATCCGGCGAGGAGTGGGCCAGGAATCCCGCCAACGTCGTACTCCTCGCACCCGGCCAGCACGTGCTGACGGTCACCTGCGAGGTTCCGGGCCGCAATGCCGGCCAGATCCGGCGCGCTCTGCCCTACGCCGTCGAAGAGTTCATAGCCGGGAACCTCGAAAGCGCCCACATCGCGAGCGGCCCCGTGCGGCGCGGACAGCCGATTCGCTGCTGCATCATCGACGACGGGTTGCTCCGCGACTGGCTGGCCTGTCTGCGCGCACTGGGAATCCGCCCGGGATTTCTGGTATCCGAAGCGGAACTGCTGCCCGTCGAACCGCGCACGGCCAGCGTGCTGTTCGAAAACGGCCATGCGTTGCTGCGCACGGAAAACCAGGCCGCGACCATCGACCGCGGCAGTCTCCTGCCGGCGCTCGCCTCCCTCGATCTCGACAGGCTGGCCCTCATCAACGGCGGCCTGACCGATATCGAAGCCAGCCAGCTTGACATCGAAGTCAGCAGGGCAAACCCGGTTCTTCTGACGGGGGAGGCCGACATACTCGGCTATTTCGCGGAACGCTGGCGAGCGCAGCAGCCTGCGCTCAACCTGCTGCAGGGCGAATACGCGCCCAAGTTGACGCGCAATGCCCGCGCCACAGGATGGCGCATCGTTGCGTTGCTGGCCACCGCCTGGCTGTTGCTCGGTTTCGTCGCCAAGGCCACCACGGGGATCTGGTCCGCTGTAGAGGCGGATACCCTGGAAAGCGAGTCCATGGCGATCTATGCGGGCATTTTCCCACGGGACCGGACGGCCACCGTGCAGAACATTCGGCGGCGCATGCAGGCGCGGCTGGGGGAGCGTCCGGACGTCACCGGCAGGTCGATGGTCCGCTTTGCCGGCGATCTGGCTGCCGTCATGGACAAGTCGATGACCCTGATGGGCATGGATTACAACGAGGCGCGGGGGGAGTTCGCGACCGAACTGCTGGTCAGCCGCTACGACGATGTCGACCGGGTGCGCGAGGCACTGGAGGCGCGTGGCGTACAGGCCGAGATCGCCTCCGCCGAACAGGTGGAGCGCGGCGTGCAGGCACGCCTGCGCATGAGGGGCGGTTGACGTGCTCGCCCGGGTGATGGAAAGCCTGCGTGCCTCGGCCGCAGCCCGGTGGTTCAATTCGAAGGAACCCGGGGAACGCCTGGTATTCGGCACACTGGCGGCCGCGGCGGCGCTCGTCTTCCTTTGGGCTGGCTTGTGGAAGCCGATGTCCGACTGGCAAGCCACCCAGGCCAATCGCCACGCCAATGCCAGGACACTGCTCGAGTGGCTAAGGGCAAACGAAGCCCGGGTACGGGCCGCCGCCGAACAGGCGCCGGAAGAGACGGGGCGCTCGATATTGCCGCTGGTTACCCGGGCAGCGGAGGCCAGGGGCCTGAAGGTCGGGCGGCTGCAGCCGGAGTCCGACGGCGTCGTCAGCGTGACGCTGCAGGGTCAGCCCTTCAACGATGTGGTCGCCTGGATCGCGGCACTGGAGAACGACGAGGGCATCGCGGTCATTCGCGCCTCCATCGATGCCCAGGAAACGGCGGGACGGGTAAACGCCCAGCTACGCCTGCAGTAGCGCTTTTTGCCACCGTAGGTATCAGGCCACCTCCCGCAGCCGGCCGGTTTCCACCTCGTAGATAAATCCGCGGATGCTGTCCTTGACCGGAATGAAAGGGCAGGCCCGGATGCGGCGGATGGATTGCCGCACGTTCTTTTCGAGGTCTGCGAACCCCTCAAGGGCGAATGGCGGCCGCAGGCCCGTTTCGGATTCGATGGCATCCTTTACGTCATCGTCACGGAAAGTCAGCATTCCGCAGCCGGTGTGTTGCACCAGGACGATCTCCCTCGTACCCAGCAGCCGCTGGGAAATCAGGAGCGAGCGCAGCACGTCGTCGGTGACGACGCCCCCGGCGTTGCGAATCACGTGAGCGTCGCCTTCTTCGAGACCGAGCAGCCGCGCGGTGTCCAAGCGGGCATCCATGCAGGCAACGACCGCAGCCTTGCGTGCGGGTGGAGCCGGCATGTCGCCCTTGTCGAATGTGGCGGCATAGCGTGCGTTCCTGTCGATGCACGAATCCGCGAACGTCCTGTCTGTCATGCTGATCTCCCCGGATGCCTGCCTGGACGGACTCCAGTGCTGGAACCAATTGACAATTCGGAATCAGCGCTCTTGCCGGTGTGCGCTTGCGACTGCGCCCTTCGGGTGGCCGGGGGCACCTCCCGGGCGTCAACGGATCCGCTTCCGGTCATTCGTCAAGCAAGGCGCGCGCGGCTTCGCGGGCTTCGTCCGGTGACGCGGCCAGGGAAGCCGCGGGCACCTTCTGGAGAATGCCGAGGGCATCGAGGACCTCGCGGATTTCATCGGGAAGGGTGGAAATGACATAGCGGGTTTTTTCTTCCTCGGCGATTTCCAGGAGACGGTCCACGAGCATCGCCGCGCTGTCGTCGAGGCTCGTGGCGTCAGAGAAGTCGAAGATGACGACTTCGTGATCCTTGATGTCCGCGCCGATCGCGGTCACCAGCTTGTGTGCCGAGGCCACGGTAAAACGACCCATGAGTTTCACCAGGCCGACCTGCGCCGAGTAGGGATCGTCCCCGACGAAATCCTCGCGGTCGGCCAGGAATATCCGGTCGAGCAACGGCACGGATACTACGCTGTCGAGTTCCAGGCCCTCGAGCTGCCGGGCATGCGCCATTCCCGCGACGATGAGGCCTATGGCCACCGCGGTGATCAGGTCGACCAGCACCGTGAGCGCCAGCGTGGTCAGCATGACGACCAGGTGTTCGGGCGCGATGCGCCTGATGCGCCGGAGCAGGCGCCAGTCGACAATGTCCCAGCCGATCTTGATGAGTATGCCGGCCAGCACCGCATGGGGAACGGGTTCGACGAAACGCCCGAGACCGAGCAACAGCGCCAGGACCAGTGCGGCAAAGACGGCGCTGGAAACCGGAGATCGTCCGCCGGCGTGTATGTTTGTCATGGTCAGGAGCGGGGACCCGGCCCCCGGGAGCCCTCCGATCAACCCGGCCGCCACGTTGCCGATCCCCTGGCCCACCAGTTCGCGGTTCGGGTTGTGCCGGGTACCGGTCAGCGAATCGGCCACCAGGGATATGAGCAGGCTGTCCACCGACCCCAGCAGCGCAAGAATGATCGCCGGTTCCAGGGCGCGTGCGAGGAACTCGGCCGTCGGCAATTCGAAATGCAGTTGCGGCAGGCCCATTGGAACATGCCCGATTACCGGCGCATCGTTCAGCCAGAACACACCGAGCAGCGTGCCGGCCAGCAGCGCCACCAGTGGGCCGGGCAGTCGCCGTGATAGCCCGCGCGGCCAGAACACGCCCACCGCGAGGGTGAATGCACCCAGGGCGAATGCGCTGGTATTGACGTTCATGGCAAGATCCGGCCAGGCGCCGATTGCGCCCAGCGCACCGCCCGGCGCGGCGGGCATCCCCAGAAACGGAAGCGTCTGCATCAACATCACGATGATACCGATGCCCGACATGAAGCCGGACACCACCACATGCGGTGTGTACGCCACGAAACGCCCGATTCTGGAGATGCCGAGCAGCACCTGGAGCAGGCCGCCCATGATCACCACCGTCAGCGCCTCGGCAAGCGTGGATGCGTAGCTGGTCACGATCACCGCCATGGCTACCGTCATGGGAGCCGTGGGGCCGGAGATCTGGGATCGGGTACCGCCGAACATGGGGGCGAAGAAGCCGACGGCAATTGCGCCGTACAAGCCCGCGGCGGCACCGAGCCCGGAAGCCACGCCGAATGCCAGCGCTACCGGCAGCGCCACCACCGTGGCAGTGATGCCGCCGAAAAGGTCGCCCCGAAGCGACTGAATGTTGTAGCTCACCTGTTCTTCTTTTCCCGCTCCCAGACATCTGCCGTTCCTGCCGGCGACGGCAACAGGCTCGCCGTCAAGGGGCCGGTTTCGCTATTGGCCACCCCACCCCATGTCTGAATCAATCGGCTGGATCCGCAGGCCGGACAATCTTAACCGTTCGGGCGGATATCGACACCCGGAAATTGCGGACCTCGGAAATCGACGGCATCGCCTTCGAAGGCGCTGGTGCGAATCATCGAAATACTTGTGCTCCTTCAGTGAAGAATACCCCTGAATTCACCGTTTCAGGAGTTGGCTGGACGCCTCCCGCGCCTCGTCGAGCGTTTCCACGAGGCGCTCGTCGGGTATCCGTTGCCGAACGCCCAGCGTGTGCAGAATGTGAGCCACGCCGCTGGAGAGGCCCATCACGATGACCTCGGTCCGTTCGTCGGCGGCGATTTCCATGAGCCTGTCGATGACCATCGCCGCACTGTCGTCGAGGTGCGTGGCGCCCGAAAAATCGAAGATGACCACTTCGTGGTCCTTGATATCCGCGCCGATCACGGCAATCAGCTTGTGCGAGGACGCAACGGTAAACCTCCCTTTCAGCCGCACCAGGCCGACCCGCGCGGCATATGGGTCCGCCGCCGCGTCTTCGGCCCGAGCGAGAAAGACCCGGTCGACCAGCGGTACCGAAATTACGCTGTCGAGTTCCAGCCCCTCCAACTGCCGCGCGTGCGCCATGCCGGCGGCGATGAGCCCGATTGCGACCCCCGTGATGAGATCGACGAATACGGTCAACACCAGGGTCGTCAGCATCACGACGGCATACTCGCGCTGAATGCGGTAAATGCGGGTGAGCAGGCGCCAATCGATATTGTCCCACCCGATCTTGATGAGAATGCCCGCGAGCACCGCATGGGGGATCACCTCGACGAAGCGGCCGAGCCCGAACGCCAATACCAGCAGCAGCAGCGCATACACCACGCCTGACAACCGCGTGCGCCCGCCGGCGCGTATGTTGGTCATGGTCAGCATGGTCGAACCGGCGCCCGGCAGCCCTCCGATCGCGCCCGCGGCCAGGGTGCCGACTCCCTGGCCCACCAGTTCCCGGTTTGGATCGTGCCGGGAACCGGTGAGCGAATCGGCCACCAGCGAGATGAGCAGGCTGTTCACGGAACCGATCAGCGCAAAGATCAGGGCCGGTTCCACGGCTCTCAGCAGAAACAGCATGGAAGGCGGGTCCAGTTGCAGTTCGGGCAAGGCTGCGGGAACCGGCCCGATCACCGGAACGTCGTTCAACCACAGAAGGCTCAGCGCCGTGCCGGCCAGCAGAGCGATCAGCGGGGCCGGAGCCTGTCTGGCCAGGCCCCGGGGCCAGGCCAACGCGACGCCAAGCGTGAACGCGGCGACGGCCAGGGCGCTGGTGTTGACGTTGCCCGCGGCGTCCGGATAGGCCCGGATCGCACCCAGGACGCCGCCGGGCGCAGACGGGATACCGAGGACCGGCAGGGTCTGCATGACTATGACGATGATGCCGATGCCGGACATGAATCCGGAGACGACCACGTGGGGCGTATAGGCCACAAAGCGGCCGATGCGCGACAGGCCCAGCAATACCTGGAACAGGCCCCCCATGATCACAATGGTGAGCGCCTCGCTCATGGTGGATGCATAACTGGTGACGATTACCGCCATGGCGACGGTGGTTGCGGTCGTCGGGCCCGGGATACGGGATTGCGCGCTGCCGAAAACCGAGGCGAACAGGCCGACCGCGACGGCTCCGTAGATGCCGGCCGCGGCGCCCATGCCGGACGCCACGCCGAACGCCAGGGCGACCGGCAAGACTACGACCGTCGTGGTGACACCGCCGAAAAAGTCGCCACGGAATGACTTCAGACTGTAATTCAAGGAACGAACTCCCCGTCGATATGATAGCCCGGCGATCGGACGTCGGCATCAACCGGGTCGAGATTCTTGCGGCTCGGCCCGTGATGTCGTAGCGTCGGGCCGGAAACTGCAGGGTAGATTCCGGTCGCTGCAATGATTGCGGGTGAAAGCCCTTTCAAGGAAGACGTCGAGCGGTTCGCGAAGGAATCCGGCGTCAGGGCGGCGGGTGCAGACGGGAGGAATACGCATGACGGAGACGGATAAGAACGCCCCGGGGCGGCTGGCCGGCAGGACGGCTCTTGTCACCGGCGCCAGCCGGGGTATCGGGCGCGCCATTGCCGAGGCTTACGCCGCCGCGGGGGCAAACCTGTTCCTGACCGCCACCGATCTCGCCAGGCTGGAAGAAACCAGGGCGAACTTGGCGAACCGATCCATCGAGGTCCGCCTGCATACCGCGGACATCAGCAACGCGGACGATGTCGAGGCACTGTTCGCCGCGGCGGTCGAGTGGCGAGGGGGCTTGGACATCCTGGTAAACAACGCCGGCATCTACATCGGCAAACCATTCGTCAATTACGACCTCGAAGACCTCGACCGCGTCATGAACGTCAACGTCCGCGCCGTGTTCCAGCTCTCCCAGTTGGCCATCCGGCACATGCAGGAACGGGGCGGCGGCAAGATCGTGAACATCGCCTCCACCGCCGGCAAGTGGGAAAGCCCCAACCAGGCGGTGTACAACATCTCCAAGCACGCGTTGGTCGGCCTGACCCGCTGCTCGGCGCTGGAAACCGCAGCCCAGGGCATCAACATAAACGCCATCTGCCCGGGTTTCGTCTCGACCGGCATGTTCGACAACCTGCAGGCGTCCGCCGACGAACTCGGCGTTCCCGTCGAGCAGTTGCAGCAGGCCATCGTCTCGAGGGTGCCCATGGGGCGCCTGGTTCACCCGGAGGAGATCGGTTACCTGGCGGTCTATCTGGCAAGCAGCGAATCGGACGGCATGACTGGGCAATCCATCCCCATCTCGGGCGGCATGCGGATGGGGTGAACCGGCTTCGGCTACCCGTCTTCCGGCGACGCGGGGCCATCGGGCCTTACGCCTGCCCGGTCAATCGCAGCGGCGATCAGCTCCGCACTACCTGTAGTCGACAGATTCACGCCGCCGATACCGGGTATGTCCTGCAAGGCCTGGATAGTCTGAGCGCAATAATCGACGCCGAACGCTTCCGGGTCTCGAGCGTCGTCGAAGCGCTTGACCACGCTCTGCGGCACGACGGAACCGCGCAGGTTCTCATACAGCCAGCGGACGGATTCCGCGGAGGTCAGCACCGGCACCGAAACCACCACATGGCAACGCCAGGTCACCTGGGCGGCCACCAGACTCCTCATGTAGCGGCGCAACAGGTCCAGGTCGAGACAGATCTGCGTCTGCACGAACCGCGCGCCGGCGTCGAGCTTCGCGTTCAGTTCCACCGGCTGCCAGCCGGGCGCCGGGTCGAACACTGTCGCCATGGTGCCCAGCAGCAGTTCCGGCTCACCCCTGGCCGATTGAAACTCGCCGAGTTGCCGGGCAGCCGCCAGGAATTTCTTCGCCCCCGTATCGAATACCTGCGTCATTTCCGGCTGCAGTTCGCCCGGCAGCCGCTCGCCCCGCTGCAGCAACAGGCTGGTTACCCCCAGGGCGGCCGCACCGAGGAGTTCGCTCTTCAAGGCAAGCCGGTTGCGGTCACGCGCAGAGAACTGGAGCAGCGGGTCGATTCCGTGCCGCATCAGCAGGGCGGCCACCGCCAACCCGGACATGTGCAGAACGCCATAGGGGCAATCCGTCACTGAAACGGCATCGACCGCGCTCGCCAGTCGTTTCGCCTGCCCGATGACGTCGTCCCGGCTCGTGTCCTGATAGAGGCGGAGTTGGCCGGTCACGGAAAAGTCTCCGTCCGTAACCGCGTCCCGGAACGTTCTCAAAGTGTTCCCTGCAGAGTCATCGCATTCGGGTGCCGCATGCTCCCACCAGCGCCCGGTCGCGGCAAGCCGCCGCCACGAATTTTACCCCACGTCGATCAGGCGCTGTTTTCAGACTTCCCGGTAACGCGGTCTCGGCGGATATACTTGCAACGAGGAGGAAGCAAACCATGTCCCTAACCCAAAGTATCGATACGATCCTGAGTGAAGCCGCGGCCGAAGGTGCGGTACCGGGGGTGGTGGCCGGCGTCACCAGTGCCGAAGACGACCTCTACCTGGGCGGCTTCGGCGAACGTGTATTGGGCGGCGGCGAGGCAATGACCCCCGATACCGTCGGCTGGATCGCCTCCATGACCAAAGCCGTGACCAGCACCGCGGCCATGCAGCTCGTCGAGCAGGGGCGCCTCGACCTGGACGCTCCGGCCGCGGGCGTCGTTCCCTACCTTGATGAAGTCCGGGTGCTGGAAGGCTTCGATGATGATGGCAAGCCCCGCACCCGTCGCCCCAGAAGCGCCATTACTCTCCGCCAACTGCTGACCCATACCGCTGGATTCTCCTACGAGATCTGGAGCGATGCGATCGTTCGCTATCAGGAAGTCACCGGCACGCCCGGCATCATCACCTGTGAGGACGCAACACTCACGATTCCGTTGCTCTTCGACCCCGGCGATCGGTGGGACTATGGGATCAACATCGATTGGGTAGGAAAGATCGTCGAAGCCGCGAGCGG
The DNA here is from genome assembly GCA_964638775.1 of uncultured Pseudomonadales bacterium. Classification (GTDB taxonomy): domain Bacteria; phylum Pseudomonadota; class Gammaproteobacteria; order Pseudomonadales; family Azotimanducaceae; genus Azophilus. Next base: position 4,134 of record CAZWZH010000243.1, on the reverse strand, counting down.
ACAGCGCCTGGGCGACTATTTTCGCGAGCACGTGCTCGGTCCGCTCCGCATGAACGACACGGCGTTCCGTATAACCGACAGCATGCGGGCTCGGCTCGCCAGGATTCACCAGCGCGGCGAGGACGGCTCGCTGGAGCCGCAGATGGAGCTTGAGCTACCGCAGGACCCGGAATTCCAGATGGGCGGCGGCGGGCTCTACGGGACCGTCAGCGACTATCTCCGGTTCATTCGCATGATTCTCAACCGGGGCCTGGCCGATGGCGGGCAGGTGCTGAAGCCGGAAACGGTGGACATGATATCGCGCAACCAGATGGGGGACCTGCTGGTGTGCGGTCTCACCACCGCCATTCCAACGCTATCCAACGATGCGGAGTTCTTTCCCGGCATGGCGAAATCCTGGGGCCTGGGTTTCATGATCAACAACGAACGGGCGCCCACCGGGCGTTCGGCCGGGAGCCTGGGATGGGCTGGGCTTGCCAATTCCTACTTCTGGATCGACCCGGCCAAGGGCATCGGCGGCGCCTACCTTACCCAGGTGCTGCCCTTCGCCGACGAGAAATCCCTGTCGCTCTACATGGCGTTCGAGCAGGCAGCCTACGAGGCGCTGGCCTGACGTCCGGATCGTTTGCCGGAAAATCCCGTCGTGGTTGCGTTGCCTACCGAGAATTGCGGGGCACCAGCGCAACCGCCCGCATCGGTGCACCGGAGCCGCCCTCGATCTTTATCGGCAGCGCAAACACGGTGAAGCCCGTCGGCGGAAGCTGATCGAGGCCCGTCAGGTTCTCCAAGGCGCCGACGTTACTCTCTGCCGCGAGCACGTGAACCGCGAAATCCTTCGACGGCCCATGGTCGATCGACGCCGTATCGATGCCCAGAACGGCAACGCCTCGCCGCTCCACCAGCAGCCGGGCCGCGGCCACTCCATAGCCGGGGAACGACAGCCCGCTCACGTCTCCCGGCGTGTCGTCCCCCATGTAGGCGGCGGCATCGGGCCAGCGCCCGCTCCACCCGGTGCGCAGCAGCACGATCATGCCGTCTGCAATTTCCCCATGACTCGCTTCGAAGCCGAGCACGTCATCGAGGCTGAGCCGGTAGTTGGGGTCAAGGGCTGCCTGCGCGGAAACATCGATGGTCACCGCCGGCGCAATCACCACTTGCAGGGGCACCTCGTGCACCGGGGCGCCGCTCGCGGAGAAGTGAATGGGCGCGTCGAAATGGGTGCCGCCGTGCTCGGGCGTGCACAGCGAATAGGAGGAGTAGAACCATCCACCCGGCGTCTCCCCGTAGGCAAGCTCCGTCAATTCGAACTTCGACGGAGAGGTCGGCCAGTAGATCGTCTCCGCGTTGTAGGGATGGGTGAGATCGACGATCCGGTAATCCGAGAGTTCGAGACTCGAAACAGGGCACGAGACGGAGAGAAGAAGGGCTGCGGCCGACAGGATTCTGGACATGTTCGGGAACCTCAGTTTGCTGCCTGCACGGATCGGATGCCGCGCGATGCGATTGGCTGCACTAGTGTAGACGACCGTTCCAGGCAAGCCCACTTGCACATACGGCGGGGATGAAGGCGTTGACGTGATGTAAGAGGGAGTTCAGGCCGTCATGGACCCCGTGACCGATTCGCTCAAACGCCGAATTCCAGATGGCGCACGTCCGTCGAGGCGTTCCGCGGTGCTACCGCAACGTACCGAGCCAGACCGGGCCCTACGCCGCCGCCACCGCTCAATCCGGTTTCGCTGGAATAACCGGTCTCCCGTTCCGTTCGCGTGGTTGGATCGAATTCGTCCACATCGCTGCCCTGGCCACCCTCGTTGCCGGCCAGGGACAAGGTGCTCGTTTGCGGTTGATCCGGGTCGATGCGGTTGTAGGGGTGCCAGTGGCCCATCAACCTCGTGTTGTGACGTGCCTGAAACTTGTCGAGATAGGCAATGTTCGCCGCAACGCCCCCGGTGCGGGCGATCATGTTCGGGTCGTCCTTCAGTACATCGAAGTCGACGTATCCGCTCTCGGATGTCCTGGCCAGTTCGAAGTCGAGAACGACTCCGTAGCGAATCGGCAGGTCGTTGATGCCCTGCCTGAATTCTTCGAACGGATAAACCGGAACTTCGGCGCCGTCCGGTAGCCTGCCCGCCAATACGTCACGGGCTTCCCGTTTGCTGATCTTGGCGGCGAACTGCCCCGTAAAGCCCTGCTCGCTGCGATGGTCGGTGCTGGAGTAGTACATCTTCTCGAAACGCTCCGGCGCCGCGTACAGGCCGCCGCCGTGAATCACGACGACGACATGATTTCCCTGAGGCGTGGTGACCACGTTTTCCTCGGAGTAGGAATCGAACCAGGTGTTCCACAGTATGTTGTCGTACGGCGCGCTGGTGCGGGCATGAATCAACTGCGGCATCGATGCGACGAAACCGTCCTCCCCGGCGTAGGTCAGGGCCCGCTTCAAAACGACAGGCCGGTATGAACCGAAGAAAATCTTCGCCTCCATCCGGCTGCCTTCCTTGCTGGCGTCATTCATTGCGTGGCTCTTCGTTTGGCTGCTCAAGCAGGTCTTTCAATCGGTGAAGGGTATGTGCCGTATGCTGCTCGAAACGTCCGGCGGCGCGACGGCGATGTAGCGGGCCATCCCGCCCATGCTGGCATCGCCGCCCAGACCGTACTCGCTGTCGTATCCGTACTCTCCGAAATCATGGTCTTCGGTTCCCCAACCGCCCTGATTGCCGGCCAGGAACAGGACTCTCGTCTGCGGCTGATTCGGATCGATACGGTTGTACGGGTGCCAGTGACCCATCAGTTTCGTGTTGTGACGAGCCTGGAACTTGTCGAGATAGGCGGCGTTCGCCGCGGCTCCGCCCGCCCGGACGATCATGTTCGGATCGTCTTTCAGCACTTCGAACTCTTCGTAACCGCGAAGCGACTGCCTGGCAAGCTCGAAGTCGAGAATCACGCCGTAGCGAATCGGCAGATCGCTGATTCCTCGCTTGAATTCCTCGAACGGATAGACCGGCAATTCCACGCCGTCCGGCAACCTGCCCTCGAGTACGTCGCGGGCTTCCCGCTCACTGATCTTGCCGGCGTGCTGGTCGGTATAGCCGTGCGTGTTTCGTGGGTCCGTACTGGCGTAGAACATTTTCTCGAATCGTTCCGGCGATGCGTAAATGCCGCCGCCGTGAATCGCCACCACGACATGATTGCCCTGCGGCGTGGTGACCACGCTTTCCTCGGAGTTGGCGGTGAACCAGGTGTTCCAGATGATGTTGTCGTAGTCCGCGGTCGCCCTGGCGTGCAGGAGCTGCGGCATCGACGCCACGAAGCCGTCTTCGCCTGCATATTCCAGTGCCCGCCGCAGGGCATCGGGCTTGTGCGGTTCCAGGATGATCTCGGCTTCCATGTTGATGCCGCTCATGTCAGTGGCCTCCTCCCTCCCGTTCCGTACAAACCGTCCCGTCGTTTCACGGGCCGGACGGGGTCCGCCGAGCGTCAGCAGCGCCGAATACCGGCTCCACCGTTTGCAGTTCTTCCATGTCGATATGGCACCAGATCCGGTGTCCCTCCGATTCGCCGCGGCAGGGCGGGGCCTCCTGCTCGCAGATCGGCCCGATCTTGCGCGGGCAGCGCGTATGGAAACGGCAGCCCGTCGGCGGGTCGAGCGCGCTCGGAACCGTTCCAGCCAGGCGGATGTCGTTTCTTTCCAGGGTGGGGTCCGGAATGGGAACGGCGGACAGTAGAGCCTCGGTGTAGGGGTGGTAGGGCGGCTCGAAAAGTGCCTCGACAGGACCCGTCTCGCAGATCTGGCCGAGGTACATCACCGCGACGGAATCGCACAACTGGTAGACGGCGCTGAGATCGTGGGAAATGAACAGGATCGTCGTCCCGTACTGCCGCTGAAACTCCTGCAGCAGGTTCATGATCGCCGCCTGGACGGAAACGTCGAGCGCGGACAGCGGCTCGTCGCAAAGGACCAGGGTGGGGCGGCCGGCGAAGGCCCTCGCGAGCGCCACACGCTGTTTCTCGCCGCCGCTGAGCTGTGCCGGCAGGCGGTCGTAATATTCTTCGCCGAGCCGCACTGCTTTCAGGAGCCGGACGACCTCGTTCCTGATCCCGGTGCGCGGCACCGTTCCGAAAAGCCTAAGGGGG
>CAZWZH010000242.1:0-35446 GCA_964638775.1 uncultured Pseudomonadales bacterium | reverse complement strand
TGGTTGTACAGCGCCCGGCCGTAGCAGTAGCTCACCACGTTCTTGCGGTAGAGGCGCCCGATGATGGGGATCATCGCCTCGGCCAGCGCTTCGCGCTCTTTCCAGTCGGGAAAATAGTCGTCGAGACTCGGTAGGGCCACTAGAAATCCTTCTATCGAGGAGGATGCTGCGGAGTCGCGCGCATTATAGTTTGAAACCCGGGCGGGACAATCGCCAAACGGCCCGTCAAAGGAAGAGAGTAGGGGTTCAGCGAAAGCTTTGGTTGACCTGTTCGAGCGCCGCAGATCCCGGGCAAAGATCCGCCTCGGTCAACCGGTTCAGGGGTGCTTCCACGGTATCGAGGATTTCGTGGCAATCCGCCGCATCCGGGTCGACGTACAGGAGCCCGGTCACGACTTCGCCCTTTTCCTGGTAGCGCTGCACCGTTTCCAGCGCGCCCACGCGGTCGTGTACGTCGTAGTCGCCGTTGAGCTTGTGCAGGCGCAGCATGGAACCGTCAGGCATCCGCACATCCTCGGTCGCGCCCGGGTCGTAGTCGGCGGTGATTTCCTCGCCCGGCGGATAGAAGTCCGCATGCACGAAGCGGCCGCTGTGGCCGCGCACGTAGTCGAAGCTCTTGGTGGAACCGTTGTGGTTGTTGAAGGCGACGCAGGGCGAGATGACATCGAGGAAGGCCATGCCGTGATGCTTCAGGCCGGCCTTGATCAGGGGGACGAGCTGCGCCTTGTCGCCCGAGAAACTGCGGGCGACAAAGCTCGCGCCGATCTGCAGGGCCATGCTCACCAGGTCGATGGGCTCGTAGAGGTTGGGAACGCCCTTCTTGCTGGTGGAGCCACGGTCGTTGGTGGCCGAGAACTGGCCCTTGGTGAGCCCGTAGGTGCCGTTGTTGTCGACGATATAGAGCATGTTGATGCGCCGCCGCACGATGTGGGCGAACTGGCCGAGCCCGATGGAGGCGCTGTCGCCGTCGCCGGAGACGCCGATGAAATAAAGGTCGCGGTTGGCCAGGTTGGCGCCGGTGGCCACCGATGGCATGCGCCCGTGCACCGAGTTGAAGCCATGCGACTTGTCCAGGAAATAGCTCGGCGTTTTCGACGAGCAGCCGATGCCGGACATCTTCGCGAAACGGTGCGGCGGCAGCGCCAGTTCCGCGCAGGCCTGCACCACCGCGGCGCTGACGGAGTCGTGGCCGCAGCCCGCACAGAGCGTCGAGACCAGGCCTTCGTAGTCGCGGCGGGTGAGCCCGAGCTCGTTCACCGGCAGTTGCGGATGGTGGATTCGCGGCTTGGCGACGAACGTCATGAGCGCACCTCCGTCAGGCGCGGCAGTTTCCGTGCCTTGAAATGGTCCAGCACCTGGGCGTGGATGTCTCCCGCCGAAATCGAGAGCCCCGCGTAGTAGCGCACGGCGACGAGCTTCGCCGGGTCGATGTCGCCTTCGTTGATCAGCAGGGTGCGCATCTGCGAATCGCGGTTCTGGTCTACCACGAACACCGGTTCGTGGCGGCGGATGAACTGCCAGACCTCATCGCCGAAGGGGAAGGCGCGGATGCGCATGCGGTCGAGCCCCACCCCGTCGGCCTGCAGCATGTGCAGGGTTTCGTCCATGGGCATGGCGCTGGTGCCGTAATAGATGATGCCCGCCTTGCGGCCGTTGTCGTGAATCTCGGGTTTCGGCATCAACCTGGCGGCGGTGGCCCATTTCTCGAGCAGACGGTCCATGTTGCGCTGGTAGGCGTCCGCATCCTCCGTATAGCGCGCGTACTCGTCCCGGGAGGCGCCGCGGGTGAAGAAGGCGCCCCGTTCCGGGTGCGTGCCCGGCAGGGTGCGGTAGCCGATGGCGTCCCCGTCGATGTCGAGATAGCGCCCGAAGTCCTGCACCTCGTCGAGCTCTTCCGCGTTCAGCACCTTGCCGCGGTCGTACCGGCGCCCGTCGTCCCAGGCCAGCGGCTCCGACATGACCGGGTTCATGCCCAGGTCGAGATCGCTCATCACGATGACGGGGGTCTGCAGGCGGTCGGCAAGATCCAGCGCATCCGCGGCCAGGTCGAAGCATTCCCTGGGCGTCGACGGGAACAGCAGCGGGTGCCGCGTATCGCCGTGGGACGCGTAGGCCGCGGCCAGGAGGTCGCCCTGCTGGGTACGGGTGGGCATGCCCGTGGACGGGCCCACCCGCTGGATGTCGAACAGCACCGCCGGAATCTCCGCAAAATAGGCCAGGCCCAGGAACTCCGACATGAGCGACACGCCCGGGCCGCTGGTGGCGGTGAACGCGCGGGCGCCGTTCCAGGCCGAGCCGATGACGATGCCGATGGCCGACAGCTCGTCTTCGGCCTGGATGACGGCGAACTTCTTGCGCCTGGAGGCCCTGTCGATGCGCATTCCGTTCGCATAGCGCTCGAACGCCTCCGCCATGGAGGTGGACGGCGTGATCGGATACCAGGCGCACACCGTCGCACCGCCGTACAGGGCGCCCAGGGCGGCGGCGGTGTTGCCCTCGATGAATATCTTGTCGCCCACCGCATCGGAGCGGCGCAACTGGTACTCGATGGGGCCGTTCAGGTAGTCGAGCGCGTACTGCCGCCCGATCTCCAGCGCATGGATATTCGGCTGGATCAGGTCGTCCTTGCCCTTGTACTGGGTGGCCACCATGCCGGTGATGACGTCGAAGTCGATGTTCAGCAGGGCCGAGAGCGCCCCGAGATAGACGATGTTCTTGAACAGGCCGCGCTGTTTCAGGTCGGTGAACTCCGGCTGCAGCAGGGCCGCGATCGGCATACCGATCTCACGGATGTCGCTGCGCATGAGGTCCGCGCCGAGCGGCTTCGTGTTGTCGTAGAAAAGATAACCGCCCGGCTTGATGCTCGCGACGTCCTCGGCGTAGGTTTCGGCATTCATGGCCACCATGATGTCGACCCCGTCCCGGCGGCCGAGGTGGCCCGCTTCGTTGACGCGCACGTCGAACCAGGTGGGCAGCCCCTGGATGTTCGACGGAAAGATATTGCGCACCGCAACCGGCACCCCCATGCGGAAGATCGCCTTGGCGAACATGCCGTTGGCGCTGGCCGAGCCCGAGCCGTTGACGTTGGCGAAACGGATGACGAAGTCGTTGTAGGTCAGCATTTCAGGCACTCTTCAGGCACTCGCCTCTCCCGCATAGGACCCGAGCTGGGGAATGTGCACCACGGAACGCTGCATGTCCCAGGCATTGGTGGGGCAGCGCTCGGCGCAGAGACCGCAGTGCAGGCAGAGGTCTTCGTCCTTGACCATCACCCTTTCGGTGGGAAGCGGCCCTGACACGTACAGGTCCTGCTCAGTGTTCTGCGCCGGGGCCATCAGCCGCTGCCGCAGGTCCTCTTCCTCGCCGTTCGCCGTGAAGCTGATGCAGTCCATGGGGCAGATGTCCACGCAGGCATCGCACTCGATGCACAGCCGGTCGGTGAACACCGTCTGCACGTCGCAGTTCAGGCAGCGCTGCGCCTCCCGGGCGCCGAGGCGCCTGTCGAAGCCGAGTTCCACCTCGATCTTGATGTTGCCGAGCGACTGCTTCTTGTTCGCGTGGGGCACCAGGTAGCGGGCGGAGGGGTCGTGCTCCGCATCGTAGCTCCACTCGTGCAGGCCCATCTTGGTGCTGACGAGGTTGACGCCTTCCGGCGGGCGGTCTGCCTTGAGGTCCTTGCCCTGGCAGAGCAGGTGGATGGAGATCGCCGCCTGGTGGGCGTGCGCCGACGCCCAGATGATGTTCTCGGGCCCGAAGGCGCTGTCGCCGCCGAAGAACACCTTGGGATGGGTGGACTGCAGGGTCACCTCGTCGAGCAGCGGGCAGTCCCACTTGTCGAACTGGATGCCGGCGTCGCGCTCGATCCAGGGGCAATGGTTTTCCTGGCCGATGGCCATGAGGATCTTGTCGGCTTCCAGAAAAACGTCCGGCTCGCCGCTCGGCACGTACTTGAGGCGCCCGTTCTCCCCCTCCACCGGCTTGACGCAGCCGAAAACCACGCCCTTGAGCTTGCCGTTCTCGTGCACGAACTCCTTGGGCGGCCGGTTGTTGACGATGGGAATGCCCTCGCGCATGGCGTCTTCCTTTTCCCACTCCGACGCCTTCATCACCTCGAACGCCGAACGCACCACCACGGTGACGTTTTCGGCGCCGAGGCGTTTCGACGTGCGGCAGCAGTCCATGGCCGTGTTGCCCCCGCCCATGACGATGACCTTGCCCGCGATGGAACTCCTGTGGCCGAAGGCGACACTCGCCAGCCAGTCGATGCCGATGTGGATGTGCTCGTCGACTTCCGCGCGCCCCGGCAGGTCGAGGTCGCGCCCGCGCGGCGCGCCGGTGCCCACGAAGTAGGCGTCGTAGTCCAGGGCCAGCATGTCCTTCATGCTGGTGATCTCGTAGCCGAAGTGGCATTTCACGCCCATGTCGAGGATGAGGTCGACCTCCTCTTCGAGCACGTCCGCGGGCAGCCGGAACGCCGGGATCTGGCTGCGCATCATGCCGCCGCCGGCCGGGTCTTTCTCGAACATGTGCACTTCGTAGCCGAGCGGCAGCAGGTCGCGCGCCACCGCCAGGGATGCGGGCCCGGAACCCAGGAGCGCGATGCGCTTGCCGTTCTTCCTGGTGGGCACGGGCGGCATGTAGGGAGTAATGTCGCCCTTGTGGTCTGCCGCCACCCGTTTCAGCCGGCAGATTGCCACCGGTTTCTCTTCGGTGCGCACGCGCCGGCAGGCGGGTTCGCAGGGCCGGTCGCAGGTGCGGCCCAGAATGCCCGGGAAGACGTTGCTGTCCCAGTTGAGCATGTAGGCTTCGGTGTAGCGTTCCTGGGCGATCAGGCGGATGTATTCCGGCACGGGGGTGTGCGCGGGGCAGGCCCACTGGCAGTCAACCACCTTGTGGAAATAGTTCGGGTCCAGGACGTTGGTCGGCTTCATGGCGGCTCTGGCAGGCTGTTTGTGGCGGCAAATCCCATCCGTTGCCTGCGCCTTTGTTTCGCACACGCGTTCGCGAGCGGCACTTTACCGGTTTGCCGCCCGTTTAGGAAGCGCCAGCAGGGCGCAACTCCTTGATTTGCCAGCCTCGCTAGAGACGGTGATCGCGGGTAGAATAAGCCGCTCGCCCAGCGCAGCAGCCCGATCGTTCATGGATTCCCGCCTCGCCGAAAAACTCCCCACGGAGCCCGGTCAACGTCTGATCTGGGACAACGTCTTCGGCGCCGCCGGTGGCTACCTGGCCGCACAGGTGGCCGCGGCTCACGACTCGCTGGTGCTCATCGTCGCCAACGATGCGGAGGACGCGGTTCGCTGGCAGGAAGAAGTGGCCTTTTTCTCGGCCGGCGCGGGCGACGGGATCATCCACTTTCCAGACTGGGAGACGCTGCCGTATGACGTCTTTTCCCCCCATCCGGACATCGTTTCCGAGCGGCTCGCAACGCTTCGCTCCCTGGGGCGGTTGCGACGGGGCGTACTGATCGTTTCCGTCACCGCACTGATGCAGCGCCTGACGCCGCCCGAGTACGTGGAGGCGCAATCGTTCGAATTGGCTGCCGGCGACGTTTTCGACACTCACACCGAACGCGCGCGGCTGGAAGCCGCCGGCTACACCGCCGTGGAAACGGTTGAGAACCGGGGCGAGTTCGCCGTTCGCGGCTCGCTCATGGATATCTTTCCGGCGGGCGCCGGGGCCCCGATCCGCATCGACATGCTCGACGACGAGATCGAGTCGCTGCGCCTGTTCGACCCCGATACCCAGCGCACCGTCGAACGGGTGCCCGCCATACGCATGCTGCCGGCCAAGGAGTTCCCCCTCGACGATGCCGCCATCGCCCGTTTCCGCAATTGCTGGCACGAGACATTCGATGTGGACGTACGCACCTGCAGCGTCTACAAGGACGTTTCCGCCGGCATACCCCCGGGCGGCATCGAATATTACCTGCCCCTGTTCTTCGACGGCCTGGCCACCCTGTTCGACTATCTGCCGCGAGGCACGCTGGTGATGCATCGCTCGAACCTCGGCGATGCCGCCCGGCACTTCCGGAAAGACATCGAGAGCCGCTACGAAAGCCTCGCCTACGACATCGAGCGCCCCATCCTCCGGCCCGACGCCCTGTTCATGGCTCCGGATCGCCTGCATGAGCGGCTCCGCGCCTATCCGCGCATCTCGCTCCGCAAGCGGCAAAGGCCCGGAACGCGCCGCCGCTCGCGGATGCTGCCGAACCTCGAAGCCAACGCGAGGCTGAAGCAGCCGGCGCAATCGATCATCGAATTCATGGCCGCCAACCGGTCCGCGCGCTTCCTTTTTACCGCGGAGACCGCCGGGCGCCGGGAAGTGCTGTCCGAATTCCTGGCCCGGGCCGGAATCCGCGCGGAGGGCTTTCCGGGCCTTTCGGATTTCCTGGCGGGCGACGCACCGTGCGGCATCGCCACCGCACCCCTGCACCAGGGGCTCTGGGCCGACGGGCTGATACTCGTCACGGAAAGCCAGATCTTCGGCCACCGGCCCACCGGCGAGCGGGTGAGCGGCGCCCGGGTGGTCGACCCGGACCAGATCGTCCGCGACCTCTCGGAACTCTCCTCCGGCGCCCCCGTCGTCCATCTGGAGCACGGCATCGGCCGCTACCTGGGCTTGCAGACGCTGAGCGTCGACGGCTACGCCAGCGAATTCCTGACGCTGGAGTACGCCGGCGGCGACAAGCTGTACGTGCCGGTCACCTCCCTGCACCTCATCACGCGCTACACCGGCGCCGGCGACGACGCCGCGCCGCTGCACCGGCTCGGTTCGGACCAGTGGGAAAAGGCCAAGCGCCGCGCCGCCGCCAAGGCCGTGGACGTGGCCGCCGAACTGCTGAACATCCACGCCCGCCGGGCCGCCCGGGAGTCGGTCCCCCTGGCGTTCGAGCGCGCCGAGTACGAGCGCTTCGCGGCTCGGTTTCCCTTCGAACTGACCGAGGACCAGGCCCGGGCCATCGATGCCGTGGTCGACGACCTGGCCTCCGAGAAGGCCACCGACCGGCTGGTGTGCGGCGATGTGGGGTTCGGCAAGACCGAGGTTGCCATGCGCGCCGCGTTCGCCACCGTGCTGGCCGGCAAACAGGTGGTCGTGCTGGTGCCGACGACGCTGCTCGCCCGGCAGCACTTCGACACCTTCACGGACCGGTTCGCCGACTGGCCCGTGCAGATCGAGGCAGTCTCCCGGCTGCGCACCGACCGCGAGACGCAGGCCATTCGCGAGCGCATGCAAAGCGGCCGGCTCGACATCCTCATCGGCACGCACAAGCTCCTCGGGCCGTCGTTCCGTTTCGACGATCTCGGCCTGGTGGTCATCGACGAGGAACACCGCTTCGGGGTCCGCCAGAAGGAACGGCTGAAGGCGCTGCGGGCGGAAGTGGACGTGATCACCCTCACCGCCACGCCCATTCCCCGCACATTGAACATGGCCATGAGCGGCATCCGGGATCTCTCCATCATCGCCACGCCGCCGGCCCGGCGCCTGTCGATCAAGACGTTCATCCAGGAGAAGCGCAACCACATCGTCCGCGAAGCGATCAACCGGGAACTGATGCGCGGCGGGCAGGTCTTCTACGTGCACAACGAGGTGCGCACCATAGAACGGGCTGCCGAACAGGTCGCCGAACTCGCGCCGGCCGCCCGCATCGGCATCGGCCACGGCCAGATGGCCAAGCGCTCGCTTGAGCAGGTAATGAAAGACTTCCACCAGCGCCAGCTCAACGTGCTGGTGTGCACGACCATCATCGAAAACGGCATCGACATCCCCAACGCCAACACCATCGTCATCGACCGGGCCGACAAGTTCGGGCTCGCCCAGCTTCACCAGTTGCGCGGCCGGGTGGGCCGTTCGCACCGGCAGGCGTACGCCTACCTGCTGACACCGCACCCGAGCGCCATGACCGCCGATTCCGTGAAGCGCCTGGAAGCGGTGCTGGCGGCGGGCGACCTCGGCGTCGGGTTCGCGCTGGCTACCCGCGACCTGGAGATCCGGGGCGCGGGCGAACTGCTCGGCGAAGAGCAGTCCGGCCAGATCGAGTCCATCGGCTTCTCGCTCTACATGGAGCTGCTGCGCCGGGCGGTGAGCGCCATTCAGGCCGGCCAGGTCCCCAACCTCGATGCGCCGCTCGAGCCGGTCGGCCAGGAAGTGAACCTGCACTGCTCCACGCTGATCCCCGAAGACTACCTGCCGGATGTCCATACCCGGCTCCTGATGTACAAGCGTATCGCCAACGCCGTCACGGCTGCCGACCTCGAAGCCCTGCAGGTGGAAATGATCGACCGGTTCGGGCTCCTCCCCGTGCCGCTCAGGCAACTGTTCCGCGTGACCGAACTCAAGCTCGGGCTGAACCGGCTCGGCATCGTGAAGTTCGACCTGGGCGAACGGGGCGGCCTGGTGACCGTGGGCGAGAACACGATCATCGACCCCTCCGCAGTCGTCGCCCTGGTACGGCGGGAAGGCGCCGCCTATCGAATGGACGGCGCTTCCCGGCTGCGCGTCGTCAAGGCGCTGCCAGACCTGAAGGACCGTTTCGCATTCGCCGAGCAACTGCTTGAGGCGCTGGCGCCAGGTGAAGCCTTCAGCGGGCATCTCGCCGCGGGCGGATGACGGACGTCCGCCCGATTCCCGCGAACAGGGGGCGCCGGTCGGCCAGGCCTCGCCACGGCTCCCGTTGAGCGGCCGAATGGAGGGCGTTCCAGACCCCCTCGCCGGGCCAGGCCCACATCGCGAGGGATACCGCGCACGCCGACGGCATCGCTACCGGTTCATCGTCGCCGGCGCACTCTGCGCCCTGGCATCCGCGGTGCCGGCACGCGCCGACGATCGCCTGGATGCATTGGCCGAAAGCTGGTTCTCCATCGAGGCGATTGTCTTCCAGCGGGCCGAAACTTCGACGGCAGACGGCCCGGAACACCTGTACCGCACAGATTCCCGAAGCGTTCCGGCCGGCATCCGTTCGATTGCCGCCGATGCGCCAGGCAGCGCTTACCGCCTCAGCCCCCTGACCGCCGCGACCCTGCGGTTTCCCACCCTGTCGCTCAACTGCCCCGGGGCGCAGGACGCTTCCCCGTATCGATCGGCCGGCATTCCCGCCCGGTACCCGCGCTCATTGCGCAACGGCGACCTGCTGTCGGACCCTGTGCCGGGGCTGGTAACGCCCGATCCCGCAAGCGAACTCCCCGGCGGAGCGGCGACCCCGGCACCGGTCAGCGAGGAGCCCGGGGCATACGGCCAGCTCGTCAACGAGACCGGGGCCCAATTGCTCAACGGGCTGCCCTACGACGCCTGCACACCCGCCGGACCGGAATTCGACGGTCCGAACGGTACCGGGCCGGATATCGACGGTCCGACCGATCGCGGACCCGCCATCGACACCGCGGATGCATCCGGTTCCAGGTTCCAGGCGGGGCACCTCTGCCCCCCGGTATCCTTCGATATCCCGGTGGCCCCCTCCCAGTCTCGTCCGTTGTGCGGCCCGCCGGCGGGGCGGCCCCCACCGGTCATCGAACCCACGCTGGAACCCCATCCCCTGCTCGACTGGCTGAACGCGGCGCGCCGGTTCGAAACCCGGATTCGTGCCGACAGCTACCGGACAGCCACACGCGGCACGATCCTGCGCCGGGAGGCAAACCGCATCCGCAATGCCCCCCAACTGCGCTTGTTGTGGCATGGCCGCTGGACGCAGCCGGTGCCGCCGCGGAGCGCGCCCGAACCGCTGCTGATCCAGGCCGGCCGGCGCAACGACGGCGTGCATGAACTGGAAGGAACCGTCGACATCACGCTGGGCCGCTACCTCCACTTTCACGCTCACCTGTGGTGGGTCAGCCCCCGGAAAGCCCTGAACGCGGAGAGTGCGCCGCCGTCGTCCATCCCCAACGGCACAGAGAGCGGCTCGCACCCGCAAGTTCCCGAAGGCGCCGAATACATGGTCCTGCGGGAAAGCCGGGTGATGCGCAGCGGCACCCTGCACTACCTCGACCATCCGGTTCTCGGGGTTCTGGTCCGGGCCGACCCGGTGACCGCGCCCGGCTGGCTGGCCGATGCCTCAGCCGCTTTCGAGTCCGAGCAAGGCGACGAATAGCCGGCCGGCACCCGCAAGCCCGGCCGCCCGATCCTTCTCCAGCGCCGCCAGATCGATGCGGGTCGGGTCCGGACCGCGGCCCGCCGCCGGATTGACCACGATACACACAGCCAACAGGGGCAGGCCCAGCTCCCGGGCCAGGGCCGCCTCAGGCATCGCGGTCATGCCCACCAGCGTGCAGCCGTCCCGCTCCAGGCGATCGATCTCCGCCGCCGTTTCGAGCCTCGGCCCCTGGGTGCAGCCGTAGACGCCGCCGAGGACGATACGAAGCCCGGCCCGTTCGGCGGCCTCCGCGGCAGCCAGACGCAACCCGGCGTCGAAGGGCTCGGTAAAATCGACGTGCCGGCCTCCCGATTCATCGAAGGTGTGCGCCCGCCCCCAGGTATAGTCGATGACCTGGTGGGGGAGCACCAGATCGCCGGGCACAAGCCCCGAATCGATGGATCCCACCGTGTACGTCGCCGCGACCCGCTCCGCCCCCATCTGTTTCAGCAGCCACAGGTTCGCGCGGTAATTGACGGCGTGCGGCGCAAGCCCGTGCGGCTCGCCGTGGCGCGGGAGCCCGATGAGTCTGCCCGCACCGAGATTTCCCGCGCGCACCGGGCCCGCCGCGGAACCGTACGGCGTTTCCAGCGAGCGATCCGTGACGGGAAGCGCGTCGATCAGCGGCAGGCCGCCGGACCCGGTAATCAGCGCGGTCGCGGTCAACGCTGCCGTTCCATGTCTTCGGGCAACGCATGGATGGCAGGCAGGTTGCGCCAGTATCCCCGATAGTCCATGCCACAACCGAACAGGTACCGGTCGGGACATTCCAGCCCCGTAAAGTCTATATCCATGGCCTCGTTCCGCGGCGTCTTCTTGCGCACCAGCACCGTTGTCCAAACGCGGGCGGCGCCCTCGGCCTGGGCCCAGTCGCACACGGCCTTCAACGTGTCGCCATCGTCGAGCACATCATCGACAACAAGCAGTTCCCGGCCTGCCGGATCATGGGCCGGCTTTGCCACCCAGGTCAGCCGACCGCCGCGTGTGTAATCGCCGTACCGAGCCAGGTGGGCGTATGCGAGTTCAAGCGGAAAGTGCAGTCGCGAAAGCAACCGCCCGCAATAGACGAGCCCGCCGTTCATGACGCACAGCACCAGCGGGTTGGCGTCCCTGAGCCTGAGCGTTACGCGAACCGCCGTGCGGTCGACCGCACGCGTAACAGCCTCGGCATCTACCACCAGTTCCGCCCGGCGCCGAGCATCCAGCACATCTTCCGGCGTACCGCTCAATTCACGACGCGTCATCCCTCGGCCATGTGCACGGTTCGGGTGGGAAAGGCGATCTCCGCGCCGTGACCTTCGATAATGCCGGCGATCCTGAACAGGACATCCTGCTTGATGGCATGGAAGTCCTCCCACACCACCGTCTTCGTAAACGTGTACACGAAAAAATCGAGCGACGAGGGCCCGAAGGTCACGAAGTTCACCATCAGGGTGCGCGACGTATCGATGGCCGAATGGTTGCGGAGCATGTCCTCCACGTCCCGGACTATGGCGGGCAATACCGCAACGTCGTCGTAGCGAACGCCGATAGTCTCGTAGATGCGGCGGTTCGACATCCTTGACGGGTTCTCGACGGTGAGGCTGGTGAATGTGGAGTTGGGCACGTACAGCGGCCGCTGATCGAACGTGCGAATGCGCGTCAGCCGCCAGCCGATGTCCTCGACGGTGCCCTCGATTTCCTGGTCGGGGGAGCGGACCCAGTCGCCCACGGAGAACGGCCGGTCCAGGAAAATCATCAGCGCCCCGAAGAAGTTGGCGAGCAGGTCCCGGGCGGCGAAACCGATGGCGATGCCGCCGATGCCGCCGAAGGCGAGCACACCGGCTATGCTGAAGCCGAGCGCCTGCATCACCAGCAGCACTCCGGTAATGATGACCGTGGCGCGCAGCAGTTTGCTGATGGCATGGGCGGTGGTCGGGTCGACGCCCCGCTCCCGGCGATACCCCGCATCGCCCAGGTGCCCGTCGACGAAACGGATGAACCGCAGGGCGAACCACACCAGAAGCCAGATGACGGCGACGTCCCGGGCACGCCCCACGTACTGGAAAACCTCCGCCTGGGCCTGGCCGCCGACGATCTGGGCCGCCCAGCTCACCCCCATCACCCACACGCCCATGCCCAGCGGCTTGCGCAGCGCTTCCACCAGCGCGTCGTCGTAGAGGTTGCGGGTTTTTTCCGTTTGCCGCGCGAAGCGGTCCATCATGATCTTGGCGGCGTAGCGGACCACCGCGGTGGCGAGCACCACCAGGAATACCTGGGCGATCCAGGTATGTTCGCTGGTCAGTCGTGCCAGGTCTTGCAGCATGGAAGGGGCTCCGGCGATCAGGGGGAGTGCGGCTTGCGTGAACGCGGGATTGTAGCAGCGAAGGGCGCCGGAGACTCCGAGCGTAAAACGCGGGGCTGTGCAAACGGATCGATACTGTATACAATTCCAGACTTCTGTATATTCAATCAGGTCCAAGGCTGAAAGACATGGAAAACCTCACCGCCAGGCAGGCCCAGGTTCTCGATATCGTGCGGCGGCATATCGTGGAAACCGGGTATCCGCCAACCCGGGCAGACATCGCCAACGAACTCGGCTTCAAGTCACCCAATGCGGCCGAGGAGCACTTGCGGGCCCTGGCCAGAAAGGGCGCCATCGAGATGGTTCCCGGCACCTCCCGGGGCATTCGCCTCCCCGAGGAGCAGGGTCTGCCCGTCATCGGAAGGGTCGCCGCCGGCAGCCCCATTCTCGCGGAAGAACACATCGAAGACCGGGTCGACCTGCCCGCCGATTTCTTCCGTCCGCGGGCGGATTTTCTGCTGCGGGTCAAGGGCGACAGCATGATCGGCGCGGGCATTCTCGACGGCGACCTGCTGGCCGTGCACAAGACGCCCGAAGCGCACAACGGCCAGATCGTGGTCGCCCGGGTCGATGAGGACGTCACCGTCAAGCGCTTCCAGCGCACCCGCAACCGGGCACGCATCAGCCTGCTGCCGGAAAACGACGACTACGCACCCATCGAAGTCGATCTGCGGGAACGGGAATTCGCCATCGAAGGCCTGAGCGTAGGCATCCTGCGCCGCACCTGATCAAGCGCGGCAACGCTTGTGTCGGAAGCCGGGCTCCTGGAGTACGTCGTTGCTGGTCAGGTTTCCCCGAGCGTGAGTTGGAAACTTGCTTTCCATGCTGTTTTGGTGTGCCGAAGAGGGGCCCGCCATCGTTCAGGCTCCGAGAGTGGGCATGCGGTACAGGCATCCGGCACGCCAAGCGGACGCGCCGTGGTGGAATTTGAGTGCGCAGGGGTGCTTTAAAGGTGCCGGATGCCTGTACCGCACACCCACTCTCTCATCCTCGAATCGCAGGTTAATCCCTTCTCGTCAGCGTACCGGTCGCCGGAACGCGAATTGTCAGCCGCCGCGACCTTTAGACGCCTTTATTCTTGCGGGGCGCAGCCCTTGCGCTGCCGCCGCCTTTCCTGGTTTTTCGCCGTTTCCGCGTGCCCCTGCTGCCCTTGCCGGCCGCTTTCTCCTGAACGACCCAGGCGCCCTTGCGGTGAAACGCGCGCCATCCGGTGGGCTTGCCGTCGGCTTCCGACTGTACGTATTGCTCCCGGGTCTTGCGGCTGAAACGGATGACGGTGTCGTTGCCGTCCGGGTCTTCTTTCGGCGCCTGCAGCAGGTAGTGAAACTTCGGGTCCAGTTCATTGGCATGCGGGAGCAGTTCCCGCACCAGCGGCGCCCGCGTCTCCCGGTTCTTCGGAAAACGGCTGGCCGCAAGAAACAGCCCCGCCGCGCCGTCGCGAAGCAGGTAGTGGTCGTCGACCTTCTCGCAACGCAACTCCTGCATCGGGACCGGGTCGGCCTTGGGCGGCGCCGGCTGACCGTTGCGCAACAGCTTGCGCGTGTTGGAACAGCGCGTACAGCCGAAGTACTTGCCGAATCGCCCGGATTTCAATTGCATCTCGGCACCGCACTTGTCGCAATCGAGCACCGGGCCGTCGTAACCCTTGATGCGGAACTGCCCGGTCTCCAGCGCGAACCCCGGACAGTCCGGATTGTTGCCGCAAACATGCAGCTTGCGCGTCTCGTCGATCAGGTAGCTGGTCATGGGCGTTAAGCAGAGCGGGCACTTGCGCTTGCTGCGCAAAAGTTTCGATTCGCCCTCTTCGTCCTTTTCGACATCCACCGTCTCTTCACCCGAAACGAGGTTCAGCGTTTCGGTGCAGCGTTCCCTGGGGGGCAGGCTGTATCCGGAGCAACCGAGGAACACGCCGGTGCCGGCCGTGCGGATCTGCATGGTCCTGCTGCACTTCGGGCATTCCAGATCGGTATTCGTCGGTTCGTTCCCGCGCATGCCGCCCCGGTCCGACCGCGCGCCGGCCAGCTTTTCGCTGAAGTCGCCGTAGAACTGATCGAGCACCTCCCGCCATTCGATGCGGCCTTCGGCGACCCGGTCGAGTTCCTGTTCCATATCCGCCGTGAAGCCGTAGTCCATGAGGTTCTCGAACTTTTCGACGAGCCGGTCGGTCACCAGTTCGCCGATCTTCTCGGCATGAAAACGGCGATTGACCAGGGAGACGTATCCGCGGTCCTGTATGGTGGAAATGATCGCGGCGTAGGTGGAGGGGCGGCCGATACCCCGCTTCTCGAGTTCGCGCACCAGGCTTGCCTCCCCGTATCTCGGGGCCGGTTTGGTGAAATGCTGGACACCCTCCACACCTTGCAGTTGCAGGCCCTCGCCGGGAGCGAGATCGGGCAGCGGCGCATCTTCGGCTTTCTTCACCGTGGAGGGCAGCACCCGGGTGTAGCCGTCGAACTGCAGGACGCGCCCCCGGATTCTCAGTTCGAACTCGCCGGCCTCGACGAGAACCGTCGAACTCAGGTACTGCGCGTCGGGCATCTGGCAAGCCACGAATTGCCGCCAGATCAGGTCGTAAAGCCTCGCTCCCTGGGCATCGATGCCGGTCAGGCGGTCGGGGAGCGTGCCCACATTGGAAGGGCGGATTGCCTCGTGAGCCTCCTGGGCGCTCTTTTTGCTGGCGTAGAAGCGGGGCTTTTCCGGCACGTACCGGCTGCCGAACTCCCCGTCGATGTGGCCCCGGCAGGCGGCGACGGCGTCACCGCTCAGGTACGTGGAGTCGGTGCGCATGTAGGTGATGTAGCCCGCCTCGTAGAGCCGCTGGGCGGCGGTCATCGTTCTGCGGACCGAGAAGCCGAGCCGGGCGCTGGCCGCCTGCTGCAGGGTCGATGTGATGAACGGGGGGTTGGGACGGGCCCGTGTGGGACGATCGTCGCGGGACCGGACGCGGAAGTCGCGGGCGCGCAGGCGCTCGAGAGCGGCGTCGGCAGATGCTTTGCTTTGGGGTCGAAAGTTCGCTTTGCCGTCCTTGATGACCTGGAAACGCAAGACCGTGCCATCTGCCGCACGTTCGAGGTCCGCGAAAGCCTCCCAGTATTCCTCGGGCGTGAACGAGCGGATCTCCCGCTCGCGCTCCACGATCAGCCGTACCGCCACCGACTGCACCCGTCCCGCCGACAGGCCGCGAGCCACCTTTTCCCACAACAGCGGCGAGAGCTCGAAGCCCACCACCCGGTCGAGAAACCGGCGCGCCTGCTGGGCGTTCACGCGATTCATGTCGAGGTCGACCGGGGCCTCGAACGCCTTCCTGATCGCCTTGCCGGTGATCTCGTTGAACACGACCCGCCGGTACCGCCCCGGGTCGCCGCCGATGGTTTCCCGCAGATGCCAGGCGATGGCCTCGCCCTCCCGGTCGAGGTCCGTGGCCAGATAGACCGCATCCGCCTTGTCGGCCAGTTTCGTCAGGTCGCCGACAACCTTCTCCTTGCCCGGGAGGATCTCGTAGCTGGCGGCCCACTGCGCATCGGGGTCGACGCCCATCCGCCGGACCAGCCGCTCCCGGCTCCGCCGCTGCCGCTCCGCGGGAGAGAGCTTCTTGCCGGTGGCCTTCGCGGACGTGCGCGCACGGGGCGCCGTTTCGCTCCCGCGCCCGCCGGCGGGCAGGTCGCGAACATGGCCGACGCTCGACTTGACGATGTAGCCCTTGCCGAGATAACGGTTGATGGTCCGCGCCTTGGCAGGGGACTCGACGATAACTAGGGAGCGGGACACGGACTCTCCAAATGGTGAGCGGGATTCGCGCGGCGATTCGAATGCGCGAAAGCGGCGCGTTTATACGGCGAGGGCAAAAGAGCTGTCAAGAATATGCGGCTCGGTCTTATGTGCGAAAAAGCCCAATAGCAGTGTCGGACATGAACCTTCTTAGCTGTCCGTTTCGGTCAATCGCCGGGTCAGTTCCTCATCGATCGCGATCAGCTTCTCACCCATCGCGACCAGCGACTTCCTGAGCGCCCCGACCGTCTCGCCGTTGGCAGGGAACCGTTCGAGCCAATAGCAGGCGAGCCTCCCGCCGTCCAGTTCCAACGCGACGGCATCTCCCGGCAGGCCGGCCAACAGCGGCTCCAATGCCAGCAGTACGTCCGGCCCTGCCGGCGCTTCCCGTTCGGAGTCGAACTGCCAGCCGGTGCGTTCCGAGCGCAGGAGCCGCCACGGCCCCAGGTGTTCCAGCCTGGCGCGTAGCGGCATTGCGTAGGAAACGCTGTCGTGAACCGGTGCGCGCCGCTCCCCGCCGGCGCTCACCAGCTCCTCGGCGGGGGCGTCGAGATTGCGCACGGAGCTCAGCTCCACCACCAGGCCACACCGCCGGGCTTCGAGCCGGAGCGCGGCCAGGCGCCGGTCCTTCCGTGTAGGCGCAAGATACAGAACCGGCCCGATGACCAGCCCCAGCGCAAGCAGAATGACGATCCATGTCACCATTACGTTCTAGCCTTGAGCGTACCCCGGCTTGGAGTGTATCGTCAGTGCCGGGTCAAGTGGAGGCGCGGCGTGTCGGCCTATCGGCGCATACTGTTGGCAATAGACCTTACCGAGGAATCGACGCAGGTCGCCGCGTGCGCCACGGCACTCGCGGATGCGTTCGGCGCGGAACTGCACGTCATCCACGTCATCGAGCCGCTGAGCCTGGCATACGGCGGCGACATCCCCATGGACCTCTCTTCCGTTCAGGAACAGATTCACGAACAGGCCAAATCGCACCTCGCCGAGTTCGCCAACGGGCTCGGCGTTCCCGCGCAGCGCCAATACCTGATCTTCGGGCGCCCGGAAAGCGAAATCCACCGGGTGGCGGAATCCGGCGCCATGGACCTCGTCATCGTCGGCAGCCACGGCCGCCACGGACTGGCGCTGTTGCTGGGTTCCACGGCCAACGGCGTGCTGCACGGGGCCAGTTGCGACGTACTCGCCGTTCGAGTCGGAGCATCCGGAAACCAGGCCCAAGGCTGAGAATGCGAATTTCCGCATCGACCGGCCGACGGTCGGCCGCCGCCGTATTGGCGGCGTTTCCGTTCGCGCTCTGCCTCGCAGTGGCTGACATCGGCAACGCGGCGGCCGCAACCCTGTACGAACAGCGGCAACTTTACCGGCAGGCGGTGGACCACGTGCGTACCGGACGCATCACCGCGGCCCGGAAGATTCAAGAACAGCTCGACGGCTATCCCCTGCAGCCCTACATCACCTATCACGAGCTGCGCCTGCGCCTGTCACGCCTCACGCCCGACCAGGTCAACCGTTTCCGGCATGAGCATCCCGACATACCCGGCGCGCACCGCATCTACCGGCAGTGGCTCGTAAAGCTGGCCGCAGGCCGACAATGGCAGGCCTTTCTGGACAACTACGAACCCGCCTCCCCCGGGGAGCCGCTCGCCACGGAATTGCGATGCCTCTATCTGCGCGCGCTCTACAACACGGGCCAGCGGGAACTGGCGTTGAACGGCGTGGCTCCGGTGTGGACGGCCGGACAGTCCCAACCCAAAGCCTGCGACCCGATGTTCCAGGTATGGCAGAGCAGCGGCCTCGACCAGGACACCGCCTGGCGCCGCCTCAGGCTCGCCATTGAGGCCAACGAACGGCAGCTTGCCCGCTACCTGCAGCGCTTCTTCTCCGGCGACCACAAGCCCTGGGCCCAGTCCTACTACAACGTGCACGTCAATCCGGCCTCGGTCCGGCGAACCGGCCGGTTCCGCACGGACACTCCCCTCTCCCGGGAGGTCATCGCCCATGGCCTGCGTCGCCTGGCGCCCCGGGATGCAGAGGCCGCGCGCGATGCCTGGGCCAGCTACAGGACGACGCACAGGTTCAGCGAGGCCGCACGGCGCGCCCTCACCGCACGTATCGATGTCGAACTGGCGCGCACGGGCCTGCTGGACGATGCACGCACCTCCGACATCGTGGCGTCCACCGCCGCCGACTTCGCCGAAGCCTACCTGCACCGGCGCAACTGGGCGTTGCTGTCGGCCTGGATCGAACGGCTGCCGGACAAGCAGCGTTTCGAAGAGAAGTGGCAATACTGGCTGGCGCGCGCCCTGACGAAAACCCATGAGGCCAGCGACCGGGCCCGGCTCGCCTACCAGGCGCTGGCCGGCAAGCGCTCCTACTACGGATTCCTGGCCGCCGACCGCATCGGCCAGATGCCGCAACTCAACATCAAGCATCGTCCCGATGCCGGCGAATTCGTCAAGGTGCGGCAACTGCCTGCCATCGCCCGGGCAACCGAACTGTTTGCGGTGGGCGACGAGGTGAACGCCCAGCGCGAGTGGATGGCCATGCTGCCGAGGCTCACGCCCGAGGAGCAGAGCATGGCCGCCTACCTGGCCAAGGACCTCGGCCGCCTGATACTGGCGATTCGCACCGCCAATGAAACCGGTCAGCGCAATCACCTCGACGTGCGATTCCCGATCGATCACACGCCCACCTTCCAGCAGACCAGCCACGCCACCGGCATCCCCCTGGCAATGCTGCTCGCCTTCGCCCGCCAGGAGAGCATTTTCAATCGGCACGCCCGGTCCACCGCCGACGCCAGGGGCGTCATGCAGATGCTGCACAGCACCGCGCGCCATGCCGCGCGCCGCGCCGGCATGCCCGCGCCTTCTGTGACCGACCTGTACGACCCAACAGTGAACATTCCCCTGGGCGGGCACCACATCGCCTTCCTGCTCAGGCGCTACGACCAGTCGCTGCCCCTGGCCGCTGCCGCCTACAACGCCGGAGAAACCCGTGTCGCCCAATGGCTGAGGGACGCCGAAGGCTGGCCGATGGATGTGTGGATCGAATCCATTCCCTTCAGGGAGACCCGCAACTACGTGAAGAACGTGCTCTCCTTCAACCAGGTATACAGCCAGATGCTCGGTCAGCCCCAGCCCATGCTGCAAGCCCACGAAACCTTCGTGCCCCCACGGTGATCGATGTCGGCGCGAACCTGCTGAACGGGCAGTTCCGCGGCGACCTGCACGCGGTGCTGGCACGCGCGAGGCAGGCCGGCATCGAACACATCGTGGTCACCGCAACGAGCCTGGATGACGCCCGGGCGGCGCAAGAACTGTGCGCCATGCATGCGGACCTCTCCTGCACCGCCGGCGTGCACCCGCACCTGGCCAAGGATGTCGAGGCGGGCTGGCGGAAACAGTTGCTGGAACTTGCGCAGCATCCAGCCGTACGCGCCGTCGGCGAGACGGGCCTCGACTTCAACCGCAATTTCTCCCCCCCCGAACAGCAACGCCGCGTGTTCCGGGAACAGATCGAGGTTGCCGGGGAACTCGACATGCCCCTGTTCGTCCACGACCGTGACACCGACGGCGCCGTCCACAAGTCGCTCTCCGAGTTCCGGGGCCCGCCCGAACAGGTGCTGATCCACTGTTTTACCGGCACCCGGGAAGACCTGGAACGTTACCTGGACGCCGGCTACTCGATCGGCATAACCGGCTGGCTCTGCGACAAGTCCCGCGGCGAGGAACTGCGCCGCCTGGCCTCCGGAATTCCCCTTGACCGGCTAGTCATCGAAACCGACGCGCCCTTCCTGTTCCCCCACGGCGCCGCGCCACCCACCGGCCGTCGACGGCGCAACGAGCCCTGCCTGCTGCCCTTCATCGCCCAAACCCTGGCCGACCTGTACGGGCTGCCGGTGGATGAACTCGTGCGCCACACAACAGCCAACGCGCGACGTTTTTTCAGGCTGGACACGCTTTCCCAAGTGGACTAGCGGCCCGTGGCATACTTCGCCGGCGCGTCGGCGCCGTTTGACAACGCTTGCGCCGGTTTCCGTGTCGACAATTCGGAGGGTTCATGCAGGCGTCCTTTCGCTTCGGCGACGAGGAATCCGCCGACCTTTATCCGCTTCCGGTAAGCGCGGCGCGGATCTGGACGGTCTCCGGCGGGGAGGTGGCGGCCTCGATTCCCGTCCCACCCTGCCCCCGCCATCACATACTGGTACCAAGCGTTTCAGTACCCGGTTTGCATGCGGGTTTTCAATGCGCACTGGAGGCCGACGGCGACCGCTGGCCGCTGCAGCCGGTAGTTGCCGGTCCGGCTGGAGAAGGCAGTGGTCCGGACCGCCGGGCAAGCCGACCCAAGGCGGTTGAGCGGACCGGAGGAGACCGGGTCAGCACCCACATCGATTGCTTCCACACCGAGCACGACCTGCCCGAGAGCCGGCTCCTGGTGCGCCTCGCCTGCCGGGAACCGCCCCGCCGATATCTGGTGACGGTTACCCTGCGCCCGCTGCTGATCGACCCGCAGGCCCCGGCGCAAACGCATGTCATGCTCAAGCAGCCCCCGGCCATCAGCCAGATGCGGGGCCCGCCGGCCATTGGCAAGCGCATCTGCTCGCCGACGGCCCTGGCCATGGCATTGCAGGCGGCGCGCCCGGGCATCGACTGGATGTCCGTGGTGGAAGCCTGCCACGACGGACGTTTCTACGGCTCCTGGCCGCTGGCGATACAGTGTGCCGGCCGGCACGGCCGTCTCGGGGCCGTGGAAGCCGTCACATCCTGGCGCCCCGTGCTCGAGTTGCTCCGGGCCGGTTCGCCGGTTGTCGCAAGCATCCGGTTCGGCCGCGGCGAACTGCCCGGCGCGCCCCTTCCCGAGACCGGGGGCCATCTGGTGACGGTTTACGGCATCGACGGCGAGGAGGTATTCGTCTGCGACCCGGCGGCTCCGGACCACGATTCGGTGCCGCGCCGCTACGAACTCGGCGCCTTCACCGCCGCCTGGATGCGCCATCGGGGCGCCGCCTACTTTCTGGCGCCGTCATGAAGTATCTCGCCGGGTTCCTGCTGCTCACCGGCGGATCGGCGCTGACCACGGCGGGCCTGGCCATGTGGCACGACCAGGCGTTCGCCTTTTCCGGGCTATGGACGCTGAGCGGCGGCCTGCACCCGATCTTCGTGCTCATCGTTGGCATCGCAATGATTCCACCGGCATTATGGGAAATCTTCCTCCTGGAGAATCGCTCGCGCGATGAATGAGTTTCGCGTCTACCTGCGTCCGGTATCGAGACGAGACCGGGACGAGTTCATCGCGGCCATGCGTGACAGCGCTTCCCTGCACAACCCCTGGATCATCTCCCCCACCAGCCGGGAGATGTTCAACGCCTACCTGAAACGGGTGGAGCGCCACGATCACGACGGGCTCCTGGTCATCGACAAGGCGTCCGACGCCATCGCCGGATGCATCAACATCAACAACATCATCCGGGGCACCTTTCTCAGCGCAACCCTCGGCTACTACGTCACCGCCGCATTCGCCGGGCGCGGCTACATGCGCGAAGGGCTGGCGCTCGCCGTCGAACACGCATTCCGCAACCTGGGCCTGCACCGCCTCGAAGCCAACATCCAGCCGGAGAACCAGCGCTCCATCGAGCTCGTGAGGCGCTGTGGTTTCCGCAAGGAAGGCATCTCTCCCCAATACCTGTTCATCGCCGGCGCCTGGCGGGATCACGAGCGCTGGACCCGCCTGGACAGCCGCCCTTCGCTCCATCCCGCATCGTGAGCGCCGAAGCCTACAATCGAGCCGCTCCGCCGTCCCCGATTACGCCGGCCAGAGTCGCCGAAGCCACGGCGACAGTGGGTGAGCCCAGGCTCTTTGAAGGCGCGCTCTACTGGGTCGAAAACCGGCCCGCCCAGGGAGGCCGGGTAACGCTCTTGAGGGCTGAGGGCGAATCGGCCAGGGAATTGACGCCGGAACCCTACAACGTGCGCAGCCGGGTGCACGAATACGGCGGGGCGGCCTACCTTCCCACACGCGATGCGGTGTATTTCGTCAATGCAAGAGACCAGAACATCCATGCGATCGACAGCACCGGCGCGATCCGCCCGCTCACCGACTCCGGGCCCGGCATACGGTACGCAGACCTCTGTGCCGACCCCGGCCGCAATCGGGTCATTGCCGTGACTGAAATACACCGGGACGGGCAGCATCCGCTCAATGCGCTGGCCGCCATTTCCACTGAAACGGGCGAGGCATCCATACTGCACCAGGGCTGCGATTTCTACGCATCGCCCGCCCTGTCTCCCTCCGGAAGCGAGCTTCTCTTCCTCGCCTGGGACCACCCCAACATGCCCTGGGACGGGACGCAGCTACTTCGCGCGTGCCTGGACGGCCCGGACATGGGGCCCGTTACCGTCGTCGCCGGAGGTGCGCGGGAGTCCGTATTGCAGCCGTCCTGGCTCGACGACGGATCGGCGCTGTACTTGAGCGATGCCGGCGGCTTCTGGAACCTGTACCGCCTCGACCGGGACGGCGCCCGTGCCGTCCTCGAGGAAGACGCCGAGTACGCCGGCCCGCCGTGGCTCTTCGGCAACCGGGACTACGCCGCCCTGAACGAACGCTTCGTCGCCGCCCGGCGCCACCGCCGGGGGGAGCAGAGCCTGGTGCTGATCGACCTGGAAACGGGATTTGCCAGCCCGTTGCCGGATACCTGCGCGGAGTACAGCCACCTGTCCGCCGACGGCAACAGGCTCTATTTCCTCGGTTCCCACGCCGACGCCACCGGCGAACTGGCGCGCTACGACGCGGGCTGCGGGAGCCGTACTTCGCTGGTGCCGGGGCCGCCTCTCCACTTCGACCCGGAGTGGCTCAGCCGGCCGCGCCACATCGAGTACCGCACCAGGGACGGCGGCCATGCCTACGCCTGGCTGTACCTCCCCTCGAACCGCGCCCGGTCCGGCGGCGGCAAGCCCCCATTGCTGGTGACCACCCACGGCGGGCCCACCGGAGCCGCATCACCCGCACTGCGCCTGCCGCTGCAGTTCTACACGAGCCGCGGCTGGGCGGTGGCGGACGTCAACTACCGGGGCAGCACCGGCTACGGCAGGGAATACCGCGATGCCCTGAAGGGGAAATGGGGCGAACTCGACGTGACGGACTGCGTGGATGCCGTCAACCATCTCATCGCCGAAGGGCTGGCCGACCCGGCGCGCATCGCCATTCGCGGCGGCAGCGCCGGCGGTTACACGACCCTGCGCGCCCTGACCACGCAATCCGTGTTCCGGGCCGGCGCCAGCCACTACGGCATAGGCGACCTGGCGGCCCTGGCCGACGACACCCACAAGTTCGAGTCGCAGTACCTCATGGAACTCGTCGGGTCGCGCGAAACCCTGGTAGAGCGCTCGCCCATCCATCATCTGGACGGGTTCAACTGCCCGGTTATCTTCTTCCAGGGGTCGGAAGACAGGATCGTGCCGCCGAACCAGGCCCAGTCGATGGTTGCGGCCCTGAACACGAAGGGCATTGCGGTTGCCTATCTGGAGTTCCCGGGCGAGGGCCACGGCTTCCGGGAGGGTGCCAACATCGCCAGGGCCATCGGCTCCGAGTACGCATTCTTCTGCCGGGTATTCGACATGCCCGTCCATGAAGACCTGCCCGATGTCAGGATAGAAAACCTGTGAGCGGCACCCGTCACGTTGCCGTTCTGCAGGGGGGCACCTCCCGCGAAGCCGGGGTTTCCCGGGTTTCCGCTTCGGGCGTGGCCGAAGCGCTCGGCTCCCTGGGTCATCGCGTCAGCCTCATCGAACTCGATCGAAAGGCGCCGGACCAACTCGGCCGGCTGCGCCCGGACGTGGTCTTTCCCGCCCTGCACGGCCCGCCCGGAGAAGACGGCACCGTCCAGGGGCTGCTGGAAATGCTGGAGCTGCCCTATGTCGGCAGCGGCGTTCGCGGCAGCGCGCTGGCCATGGACAAGGCGGTCGCAAAGTCCGTCTTCCGGCGCGCCGGCCTGCCGGTTGCCGACGACCTGCTGATTCCTGCAACCACGTATGCCCGGGAAGCCACGGGAACCATTCGGGGCGCATTCGGGGACAGGGTAGTGATCAAGCCCGTCTGCCTGGGCAGCGCCATCGGCGTGATGCGGTTGCCCAACGGCGGCGACCTGGAAGAGCCCCTCACACAGGCACTGGAATTCGGCGACGTGCTCGTGGAGCCGTTCATTACCGGCAGGGAGATCACCGTCGGCGTCCTCGACCTGCACGGCGAGGCCCCCGAAGCCTTTCAGGTCATCGAGATTCGCACCGCCCTTGACGAGTGGTACGACACGGTGAACCGATACAAGGCCGGGGCAAGCGAGCACGTGCTGCCGGCCCCGCTGCCCGAGCCGGTGACGCGCGACCTGCAAAGGATAGCCCTGGACGCCCACCAGGCCCTGGGCCTGAGGGATCTTTCCCGTGCGGACTTTCTGCTCGACGACAACGACGCGATCACGCTGCTGGAAGTCAATTCGATGCCCGGCATGACCCCCACGAGCCTCTATCCCGACGGCGCCCGCGCCCGGGGTCTCGAGTTCCCCGCACTCCTCGATGCCTTGATCGAGAGCGCGATTCGGCGCTGGGTGACCTTTTAACCTGCAGCCGAGTGCAGAACAATTGTTTCGATCCGGCTCCGAGAGCGGGCATGCGGTACGAACATCCGGCACACCAGGCGGACGCGTTGTGGTGAAATTCGAGGGCGCAGGGGTGCCTTAAAGGTGCCGGATGTCCGCACCGCATACCCGCTCTCTCCCTGCGAACGGCCGGTGTTCCCTACCGGTCAGCGCACCGATCGTTTCGAAGACTGCTAGAGGTCGTAACCCCGCTCGTTGTGCATGACGAGGTCGAGGCCTTCCACCTCTTCGTCGGCTTCGACCCGGTTGCCCAGGATCGCGCCGGTTACCTTGAGAATGACGAAGGTCGCGATTGCCGTGTAGCCCAGCGTCGCCAGCACCGCAATGACCTGCACGCCGAATTGGCTGCCCATGGTGGCGCCTTCGGTGGCGTAGCCCTGGCCGCTGAAGACGCCGAGCGACGTGCCGGCGAACACGGCCGTGAGCAGCATGCCGAGGGAGCCGCCGACACCGTGGACGGGGAATACGTCCAGGGAATCGTCGATCCGGAGCTTGCGCTTGATGAAGATGGTGGCGACGAAGCAGACGAAACCGGCCGACAGCCCAATGATCAGGGCGCCCGCCGGCCCGACGAACCCCGAAGCGGGCGTGATGGTGCCGAGGCCCGCCACCATGCCGGTTACCGCGCCCAGGGCGCTCGGCTTGCCGAAGCGCACCCACTCGCAGACCATCCAGGTAAAGGCGCCGGCGGAGGCTGAGATATGGGTTACCAGCATGGCCATTGCGGCGTCGCCGTTGGACGCCAGCGCGCTGCCGCCGTTGAAGCCGAACCAGCCGACCCAGAGCATTCCGGCGCCCGCGATGGTGAGGGTCATGTTGTGCGGGGGCATGGCGTGATCGGGGAAGCCGTTGCGGTTGCCGAGCACCATCGCCGCCACGATGGCTGCCGTCCCGGCCGTGATGTGTACGACGGTACCGCCGGCGAAGTCCATCGCCCCCATTTCACCGAGCCAGCCGCCGCCCCAAACCCAGTGGCAGATGGGCGCGTAGACCAGCAGCATCCACAGCGCCGCGAAGGTGAGCATGGCGGAAAACCGCATTCTTTCCGCGAAGCCGCCCACGATGAGCGCCACGGTGATGATCGCGAAGGTGAGCTGGAACAGCGAGAACGCCGATTCGGGAATGCTGCCGCTCAGGGTGTCTTCCTGAATGCCGCCGAGAAAAACGTTGCTCAGGCCGCCCACCAGCGCATTGCCTTCCGAGAACGCCAGGCTGTAGCCCACGATCAGCCAGAGTATCGATACCACGCAGGTAATGGTGAAGCACTGCATCAGGACGCTCAGCACGTTCTTGCTGCGCACGAGGCCCGCATAGAACAGGGAAAGGCCCGGTATGGTCATGAACAGCACCAGCGCCGCGGATGTCAGAATCCAGGCGGTATCCCCCTCGTTCAGCGTGTCGGCGGCCGCGGGTGCGGCAAGCGCCAACAGGCCAACAGCCAGTATCCAGCGTCTCATCGTGTATTTCCCTCGCTATTGCATCAAAAGAGGCCTGTCATCCGGACCCCTTGTTCGCGGGTCGGGATGTCGAAAACGTCGAATTCGCATCCATTCACCGCTGTCCAGTCGAACTGGGGCATCGCCGCGTCAGTGCAACGCGGGCGCAAGCCCTCCCACCGGGCAGATTACTCAAAGTGCCGCGTGGCCGCCAGCCCGGGATGGGTGCAATGTAAAAACAATGCTGCCGGCGATGCGCGACCGTCACCGCCAGGCGCATACCGGCGTCTGCGGGCAGGAAAATCACGGCGCAACGGCGGCAACCGCACCCACCAGCCCGGGCCCGCGATAGATCAATCCGGTATAGACCTGCACCAGCGAGGCGCCGGCCAGGAGCATCGCTTCGGCGTCCGCTGCCGACATGACGCCGCCGGCGCCGACAATAGGGATGCGCCCGTCCAGGACTTCGTCGAGCATCGTCACGGTTCCCCGCGCCAACGCCTTCAGGGGCGCCCCGCTCAACCCCCCCGCCTCCCCGCCATGGCGCATGCGACGCACCACCGGGCGTGAAACGGTCGTATTGGTCGCGATGACGCCCTCCACCGCAAATTCGACCAGTTCGCGGGCAACGGCCTCCAGGCCCTCCGGACTCAGGTCCGGCCCGATCTTCACCGCGATGGGAACGTGGCGGCCGTGCCGCGCCGCAAGCAGGGCCTGCCGCTCCTTCAGGGCGCCCAGCAGCCTGCGCAGCGGATCCCGTCCCTGCAGCGACCGCAGCCCCGGGGTGTTGGGCGAGGAAAGGTTGACGGCCAGGTAATCCGCATACTCGTAGAGCGTATCCATGCACGCCACGTAGTCGCGATGCGCATCTTCAATCTCGGTATCGCGGTTCTTGCCGATATTGATACCCAGCCGGGCCGTTCCCAGCCCCCCGCCCTCCCGCAGGCGTGCGAGGCGCCCCGCCATCGCGTTCATGCCGTCGTTGTTGAACCCCATGCGGTTGATCAGCGCCTCGGCCGTCGGCAGGCGGAAGAGCCGCGGCGGCGGATTGCCGGGCTGTGCCCGTGGCGTGACGGTACCCACCTCGATGTGGCCGAATCCGAGCCTCGCGAGCCCCGCAACCGCTTGCGCATCCTTGTCGAGGCCCGCCGCAAGCCCCACGCAGTTGACGAATTCGATGCCCATCACCTGACGCGGCGCGCCCGCGTGCCCGCCTCGCCTCCGCCCCGGCAGCGCACCCCACAATTGCAACGCCGAAAGCGCGACGCGGTGAGAGGTTTCCGGGCCAAGCAGGAACAGCAGGCGCCGCACCAGTCCATACATCCGTGCAGGTTTCCTACTCGTGGCCAACGGCTGTCTGATTGGTCAAGTCCACTCCCGGTGAGCGACGTTTTGTCGGGCTGAAGCATCCCCATTTAGAGCGCTATCGGATGCCCAAGCCAGAATTATCGCCCATCACGCGCGGTGGTAAACTACGCGACCGCGAATTTCGATGAGGGTCAACTCAGCACACCATGACGAGAACCCACAGAGAACGATGTCCGGCTGCAGGATGAGAGTGGGTGTGAGGTGCGGGAATTCAGTGCGCCGGGACGAGGACGTGGAAGGAACAACGCCGAATCTCGGCAAAGAGTTCGTATGCGGCGCTTGCCTTTCGGCGCGTTAAGCTCGTCCGAAAACCTAGCGTACGGCAGGATGATGTGGCCGTGCGCCGAAAGGGAAGCGCCGTATGCGAACTCGCTGTTGCGACCGACGATATTATGTTTAATTATTTTTTTAATATCAAAGGCTTAAAACTTTTTCCATGAAAGTGCTTGCGATATTTGGAAGATCTGCGCCGCGAACTGACGCAACAGATGGGCCATGCGTGCAGAAGTAACGATGGACGGCATAGCCGGCGGTACGCAGGACAGCGTAAGAACCGTCGCCGACTGGCTTTCGGGCCGCATCATCGGCCAGGAGCGGCTGCTCGAGCGGCTGATGATGGCGCTCCTGTGCGGCGGCCACCTGCTCGTGGAAGGGGCGCCCGGGCTCGCCAAGACGCGCGCGATCAAGGAACTGGCAAGCGCCGTGGTGGGCGATTTCCACCGCATCCAGTTCACTCCAGACCTGCTGCCGAGCGACGTGACCGGCACCGAGGTCTACCGTCCCGAGGACGGCTCCTTCCAGTTTCAGCACGGGCCGGTATTCCACAACCTGCTGCTGGCCGACGAGATCAACCGGGCCCCCGCCAAGGTGCAGTCGGCATTGCTCGAAGCCATGGCCGAACACCAGGTGAGCTTCGGGCGCGAGACCTTCCCGCTGCCCGACCTGTTCCTCGTCATGGCGACCCAGAACCCCATCGAGCAGGAAGGGACCTACCCGCTTCCCGAAGCGCAACTCGACCGTTTTCTGATGCATGTCAGGGTCGACTATCCCGACAGTACCGCCGAGGCCGGGATCCTGCGCCTGGTACGAGAGGAAACGGCCGTGCGCGGAGATGCCCCGAGCCCGCCCGCACGCTTGGGCGAACCCGTGATATTCGCCGCCCGCCGCGCCATCCTCGGCCTGCACATGGCCGAGCCCGTCGAGCGATACATCGTCGCCCTGACCATGGGTTCACGTGAGCCGTCGAACGAACTGGCCGGCTGGATCGACTACGGTGCAAGCCCCAGGGGAACCATTGCGCTCGACCTGTGCAGCCGGGCGCTGGCCTGGCTCGACGGGCGCGATTTCGTGACCCCCGACGACGTTCAGAACGTGGTCCACGACGTGTTCCGACATCGCCTGATCCTCTCCTTCGAAGCCGAAGCCCAGGGTGTAACGGCCGACGATGCCATCGATGAACTCATCCGCCAGGTCGCGGTCCCCTGACGCAGGCCGCGAGGCGCCGATGCTGCGCGGCGCCTACGCGAGCCTGAACGACCTGCTGGCCATTCGCTATCGCCCGTCGCTCAATGCTCCTCGAACGGCGGTACGGCATGGCGTCCGGGCGGGCGCGCGCCTGTCCAAACTGCGCGGGCGCGGCATCGATTTCTCCGAGGTCAGGCTGTACCAGCCCGGAGACGACGTCCGCACCATCGACTGGCGCGTCACTGCGCGCAAGAACAAACCGCACACCAAGGTGTTCCGCGAAGAACGCGAACGCCCCACACTGGTGGTGGTCGACCAAACCCAGAGCCTGTTCTTCGGCAGCAGGGCGCGGCTGAAGTCCGTGGCCGCCGCCGAGTTCGGCGCCATCGCGGCCTGGCAGGCGCTGGCCGGAGACGACCGGGTGGGGGGGCTGGTTATCGGCAACTCCGCCACGCTGGCACACAAGCCCCTGCGCAGCGTGAGAACCGTCGTGCGGCTGCTGTCGGACCTGGCCGCATGCAACGCATCGCTCAGCCGCACCAGCCGCCTCGAATCGGATTCCCGTTTCCGGGACAGCCTGGTCAAGATCAGGCGTCTTGTGCACACCGGCTACCGCGTGCTGGCGATATCGGATTTCCTGACCGCCACCGATGCCTGGCAGGACACGCTGCGCGCGCTGGCGAGACACAACCAGGTCACCCTGATTCGCCTTTCGGATCCTCTGGAAAAGGATTTGCCGCCCGCACAGCGCTACACCGTGACCGACGGCGCCGCGCGCTGGCAGTTTCATGCGGGCAATGCCGGCCTCAGGCGCCGCTACGCCCGCCGCCACGAGCGCCGCGAGGCAGACCTGGCCTCGTTCGCCGCCGCCTACATGATCCGGTACCTGCCCTACGCCACGGACGAGCCGGCGCTGCCGGGGGACTGGCTCTGATGGGAGAGGAACTGCTGCAACAGCTTCGCGACATCCACCTGCCGCCGGAACCCGGCTGGTGGCCGCCAGCCATCGGCTGGTGGCTGCTCGCAACGGTTCTGGCCGCTGCTATTGCGTGGCTGATGTGGCGGCTCGCCGCCCGCTGGCGCCGATTCCGGCCGGCCCGAACGGCCCGGTCGCTCTACCGTGGGATTTCCGCCGATCTCGGCGCCGGCGCCATCTCGCCAGTGCAATATGTGCATCGCACCGGTGAACTGCTGAAACGTTTCGCCATCCACGGATCGAAAGACCTCGCCATGGCGCCCGAGTCCGGCGACGCCTGGCTGCGCTACCTCGACGAACGATACGGGCAACCGGCTTTTTCCCGGGGTCCGGGCCGGTGCCTCGGCACCGACCGCTTCCGCCGCGGCCAGGAACCCGACACGGCGTTTCTCGATGGCCTGGTCAACCGCTTCTTCGCCCGGGAGTGCGCCCGCTGCTGGCGATTCGGAGCAGGCTCGTGATCGAGTGGATCTGGCCGTACGCCTTTGCCCTGGCGCCGCTGCCGTTCCTTGCCCGCCGCTTGTGGCGATCCGTCGTCGAGACACAGGCGGCGCTGACGGTGCCCAGCCTGGATGCGTTTCAGCTTCACGCCGATACGAAGGGCGAACGCGCGGCGCGGCGATTGCCCTGGCGAATGCTGTTGCTGTGGGCCATATGGCTGGCGCTGGTGACAGCGGCCGCACGGCCCCAGTGGACGGGCGAACCCGTGCTGCTTCCGACTTCCGGGCGCGACCTCATGCTCGCCGTGGACATCTCCGGGAGCATGGGCACCGAAGACATGGAACTCGGCGGCCGGCTCGTCGACCGTCTGGTGGTGGTCAAGTCGGTGGTCGCCGACTTCATCGGGGCGAGGCAGGGCGACCGCATGGGCCTGATCCTGTTCGGCACCAACGCCTACCTGCAGGCGCCCCTGACCTTCGACCTGCAGACGGTGGACCGCCTGCTCATGGAAGCGCCCGTCGGCATCGCCGGCGGCAAGACGGCCATCGGCGACGCCATCGGCCTGGCGGTGAAGCGGTTGCGCCAGCGTCCCATGAGCGACCGGGTCCTCATCCTGCTGACCGACGGCGCCAACAACGTCGGCGAAGTCGCGCCGGACAAGGCCGCGGAACTCGCCGCCGGCGAAGACATCCGCATCTACACCATCGGTGTGGGCGCCGACGAGATGCGCATGCCCAGCATCTTCGGCGCCTTCGGTTCGCGCATCGTCAACCCCTCCGCCGACCTCGACGAGGAGACCCTGAGCCACATCGCCGGAATCACCGGCGGACGTTACTTCCGCGCTCGCAACACTCAAGGGCTCACGGAGGTTTACGCCATCATTGACGGCCTGGAACCCGTGGAACAGGATCCTGAGACGTACCGTCCCGTCGCTGCCCTGTACCATTGGCCGATGGGGCTCGCCTGGCTGCTGGCCTGCGGGCTGCTCCTCCTGGACTTCCGAAGCGCCGGGCGTGGCTGAACTTTTTCAGGACTTCCACTTTCTCCGGCCCTGGTGGCTGCTCGCGGCCGTTCCGGCGGTCTGGCTGGGGGTGCACTGGGCGAGGCGCCGCACCGCCGCCTCCCACTGGGAGGAAGCGGTGGAGCCGGAACTGCTGCCCGTACTC
Source organism: uncultured Pseudomonadales bacterium (assembly GCA_964638775.1). Taxonomy (GTDB): domain Bacteria; phylum Pseudomonadota; class Gammaproteobacteria; order Pseudomonadales; family Azotimanducaceae; genus Azophilus. Next base: position 3,704 of record CAZWZH010000242.1, on the reverse strand, counting down.
CTGGAACCCGCCCGGAACGCCGCGGGGCACCGGCTGGGCTGGCTGCTCGCGCTCTGCCTGCTGGTCGGCGCCACCGGCCTTGCGGGCCCCACCTGGCAGCGCCTGCCGCAACCCGTCGAACAGAAGAACGACGCGCTGGTCATCCTGTTCGACCTGTCGCTGTCCATGTATGCCGAAGACCTCTCCCCCTCCCGGCTGGTGCGCGCCAAGCACAAGATCGCCGACGTGCTTCGCCGGCGCGAAGAAGGGTTCACCGCCCTGGTGGCCTACGCTGGCGATGCGCATACCGTGGCGCCCCTCACCGACGATACCCGCACCATCGAGAACCTGCTGAACGCCCTGGGCCCCGAGATGATGCCCGTGTTCGGCAGCCATCCCGGAGCGGCGATGGAACTCGCCCACAAGCTGTTCGAGAACGCCTACATGGACCAGGGCCGCATCCTGCTGGTCACCGACGGCATCGACCGGCTGGCCGAGGTTACCGACTTCAGCGATTCGAATTTTCCGGTTTCCGTTCTGGGCATCGGCACGCCCGAGGGCGCCCCCATTCCCCTGGATTTCGCAGACCAGCCCGGCAGCCTGCTGAAAAACCAGCAGGGAGAAACCGTCCATGCCCGCCTCGACCAGGAACGGCTCGACGCGGCGGCCCGGCTCTGCCACGGCCGCTACCGCACCATCGCCCTGGGCGATGCCGACATCGAACATCTGCTCGCGGCACCGCTGCCCCGTGACAACGCCACCATCGAGGTGGAACGCGAGTTCGACACCTGGTCGGACGCCGGATTCTGGGCCGCGCTGGCACTCCTGCCCCTGCTGCTGCTCGGATTCCGGCGCGGCCTGCTCGCCTGCCTGGCGCTGACCCTGCTGCCCCTTCCCGCTGAAGCGGGCTTCTGGGACGACCTGTGGCAGCGGCGGGACCAACAGGCACTCGAGGCACTCGAACAGGGCGACCCCGCCAGGGCAGCCGAACTGTTCCGGGACGAATCCTGGCGAAACGCGGCCGATTACAGGAACGAAAACTACGGGCGCGCCGCCGAGGGCTGGGCAGCCCGATCGAAGGCCGAACCCGCGGACAGCCACTACAACCTCGGCAACGCCCTGGCCCGCCTCGGCGATTTCGAAGCCGCCATCGCCGCCTACGACCGGGCGCTCACCGCCGATCCGGCCAACGAAGACGCCGCCTTCAACAAGGCCCTGCTGGAGCAACTCCGCCAGCAACGCCAAGAGGCATCCGACCAGGAAAACCCGGAACAGCGGAACGACGGCGCCAGCAATCCCGAAAACTCCCGCCAGCCCCAGGACGGCGCCTCCGACGAGCGGCAGTCCGACGACCAGCAGGAGCCTTCCGCACAACAGTCGAACGAAGGCGAGCAGCAGCAATCTCAGGACGAGCAGTCTCAGCAGGGCACCGAGGCGCAGCAGATGCAGGCCCGCGAGGACGATGCCATGCGCGACGAACAGCGCGAAGCCCTCGAACAATGGCTACGCCGCGTACCCGACGACCCCGGCGGACTGCTAAGGCGCAAGTTCGAGTACGAAACCAACCTCCGAGCCCGCCGCGGCGAACAACCACAACCGGGGAAGATCTGGTGAAGCTGTCTGGAGCGCTCATCGCCGCCGTTGCGATGACCCTGGCGACAATCGCCCAGGGCGCGGATGCCGTCGTGCAGGCCCGGGTAGATCCCCCCGTCGTGGAAGAGATGGAAACCGTTCGGCTCACCCTGCGGGTCGACGGCGGCAACCAGGCGGAAGGCCTGGACCTGAGCGTCCTGGAGGGCGATTTCGAGGTGCTCGGCACCAACACGTCCAGCCAGTTCCAGAGCATCAACGGCCAGGTGCAGAGCTGGGTGGAATACCAGGTCAACCTCCGTCCCAAACGCGCCGGCACCCTGGAGATTCCTCCGCTGTCGATCGCCGGCCAGACCAGCGCGCCACTGAGCGTCAGGGTGCGACCGCTCGCCCCCGAAGTCCGGCAGGCCATCGACCGCATGGTGTTCTTTGAGGTGGACGTCTCGCCCAACCCCGTCTACGTACAGGCCCAGGCCCTGATGACCCGGCGCCTCTACTACGCGAGCGGCGTACAGATCTACAGCGACCTGCCGGGCGTGCCCGACATCCCCAAGGCGGTGGTCATACCGGTGGGCGAAACCCGCTCCACAACTGAAGTGCGCCCCGAGGGCCGCTACGGTGTACTCGAGCAACGCTACGCCATCTTTGCCGAGCAGAGCGGCTCGCTGGTCATCCCGGAAATCTCCGTGACCAGTTCCGTACGGCTCACCAGCAGCGGCAGAACGCGCCGGTCGGGCATCCGGGTCAGCACACCGGAGATCCGTCTCGACGTGCTGCCCGTGCCCGCTTCGTATCCCGCGGACAAACCCTGGCTGCCGGCCAGGCAGGTATCCATCGGCGATTCCTGGGAACCCGCCGGCCTGTCGTTCGACCTCGGCGAGCCGGTGCGGCGCACCCTGACCGTGAACGTCGCGGGAAACACCGGTTCCTCGATTCCCCCCGTTGCGCTGGGGCTGCCTGGAGACGCCTTCAAACAGTATCCGGAACCCGTCGGCATCAGCGAAAAGACCCTGGCTTCCGACGTGGTGGGAACCCGCGAGCAGGCCTATTCCATCGTCCCCGTCGCACCCGGAGTGTTGCAACTGCCGGAACTCAGCCTCACCTGGTGGGACACGGCGAACGGCCGCGTACGCGTAGCCTCGGCGCCCGGGGAGCGGGTTCGCATCGTGGGGGACCCCATCGCCGCACCCGAACCCGCCCAAAAAGGCGGCATCGCGGAGGCAGCGCCCTCGCAGCCGGCGGCACAACCGGCCACGGCAGCAGGCGAACCCGCCACTCCGTATTCTCCCTGGCTGATCGGGTTGACGGCGTTCGCCTTCTGCGGCTGGGCGGCCACCTGGCTGACGATGCGGCGCCGTCGCTCGGTAGCGGCCGCGCCGCGAACCGACCGGCAGGGCGATGCAACGTGGAAGGCGCTTCTCGCCGCCTGCCGCCATGCGGATGCAAAAGCCATGCGCGACGCCTGGATCGGGCATCTCGGGGCCCGCTGGAACGCGGCGCCGGACCGCACGGTCGCCATGATCCGGCGCCATCCCGACGGGCGACGGCTGCTCGATGCGCTGAACCGGTCGCTCTATGCGTCCGGTGCGGCCCATCCCCCAGACGGGGCGGCCATCATCGAAGCCACGCAATCCATGCTCGAACCCGCGGACAAGGGCCCGCCGCAGCCGCTACCTGAACTGTACGCGCACTAGGGGGCCCGGCCATTGGCGTCAGCCGGACCGCCGATCGCCCAGGCTCTTGCTCACCACCTCGAAAACATCCTTGGAAATCCCGCGCGGCTCGTCCGCAACCGCGCGAATCTGCCCGAGCGCCGCCTTCATCAGCGCCTGCCGCCCCGCATCGAACTTGCGCCAGCGAGTGAGCGGAGTCAGAAGCCGGGCGGCAACCTGCGGATTTTCGGCGTCGCGCTCGATGATGCGCTGCGCCAGGAAGGTGTAACCCGAACCGTCGGCCGCGTGAAAATTGCGGTTGTTACGCAGGCTGAAGGCGCCGTACAGGGAGCGGAGCTTGTTCGGGTTCCTGACATCGAATGCCGCGTGCCGCTCCAGTTCCGCGACGGTTCCGGCGTCGTTCAGCGGACTGACCGCCTGAACCTGCAACCACTGGTTCACCACCAGGGCTTCCCGCCGCCA
>CAZWZH010000241.1:0-9733 GCA_964638775.1 uncultured Pseudomonadales bacterium | reverse complement strand
CCTACATCTACCCGCCAGCGGAGAGCATGCGCATCGTCGCCGACATCATCGGCTTCACCGCCGAGCACATGCCCCGGTTCAACTCAATCTCCATCTCCGGCTATCACATGCAGGAGGCCGGCGCCAACCTGGTGCAGGAACTCGCTTTTACCCTGGCCGACGGCATCGAGTACGTGCGCGCGGCGCTGGCCACCGGCATCGACATCGACAAGTTCGCGCCCAGGCTCTCCTTCTTCTTCTGCATCGGCATCAACTTCTTCATGGAGGTGGCCAAGCTCAGGGCGGCGCGCATCCTCTGGGCGGAGCTGATGCAGCAGTTCAACCCGAAGAACCCCGCCTCCTCCATGCTGCGCACCCATTGCCAGACCTCCGGCGTCTCGCTGCAGGAGCAGGACCCGTACAACAACGTGGTACGCACCACCATCGAGGCCCTGGCCGCGGTGCTGGGCGGCACCCAGAGCCTGCACACCAACGCCTTTGACGAGGCCATCGCCCTGCCGACGCCCTTCTCCGCACGCATCGCCCGGAACACGCAGATCATCATCGCAGAGGAGTCCCAGGTGACCCGCACGGTGGATCCGCTGGCCGGCAGCTACTACGTCGAGAGCCTAACCAACTCGATGGTGGCCGAAGCCAGGAAACTCATCGAGGAGGTCGAGGAACTGGGCGGCATGACCCGCGCGGTTATCGACGGCATGCCCAAGCAGCGCATCGAGGAGACCGCTGCCCGCCGGCAGGCGCGCATCGAGCGGGGCGAGGAAGTGATCGTCGGCGTGAACAAGTACGTCCTCGAGCAGGACGACTCGGAGGTGGACGTACTCGAGGTGGACAACACCCGGGTACGGGACGGCCAGATCCGGCTGCTCGGGGAAATCCGCGAAAGGCGCGACGAAGCGGGCACCCGGGGCGCCCTCGACATGCTCACCGAAGCCGCCAGGAACGGCGCCGGCAACCTGCTGCAACTGAGCATCGAGGCGACCCGGCGCCGGGCCACGGTAGGCGAGATATCCGGGGCGCTGGAGAAGGTCTGGGGCCGTCATCACGCCGTAGCCAAGGTGACCCGGGGCGTCTACGCCGAGGCCCACAGGAACGGCGAGGAGTACAACCGGGTGGCCAACGAGATCAAGGTGTTCACGGAGTTCGAGGGGCGCCCGCCCAGCATCCTCGTCGTCAAGATGGGCCAGGACGGCCACGACCGGGGCGCGAAGGTCATCGCCAACGCCTTCGCGGATCTCGGTTTCGAGGTGCGCGCCGGCGAACTCTTCCAGACACCATCCGAGGCAGCCATCGACGTGCGCGACTGCGATGCTCACGTGGTCGGCGTCTCCACGCTCGCCGGCGGCCACAAGACCTTGGTACCGCAATTGATCGAGGAACTCGACGCGCTCGGCAAGGGCGATGTCATCGTGGTCTGCGGCGGCGTCATTCCGCGCCAGGACTACGCGTTCCTGAAGGACGCCGGAGTGGCGGCGATCTACGGCCCCGGCACCAACATCCCCGGGGCGGCCAGCGATATCCTGAAGCTGATCCCCGGCAGGAACCGGTGAGCCGCGCGCACCTTACCGCTCCGCACCCCGAACCCAACCAATTGGAAGGAAATCCGCGATGATCGGAAGACTGAACCACGTAGCCATCGTCGTCCCCGACCTCGCCGCCGCGGCCGGGCTCTATGAGCAAAGCCTGGGTGCGACCGTCTCCGACCCCGTGCCGCTGCCGGACCACGGCGTCACGACGGTTTTCGTGGAACTGCCGAACAGTAAGATCGAGTTGCTGCACCCCCTGGGCGAGAACTCGCCGGTCGCCAACTTCCTCGCCAATAGTCCCAGCGGCGGCATGCACCACGTCTGCTACGAGGTACAGGACATCCACGCCGCAATCGAACATCTCGAAAACCAGGGCGCCCGCGTACTGGGCGACGGCAAGCCCAGGACCGGCGCGCACGGCCTGCCGGTGGTGTTCCTGCATCCCAAGGATTTCTGCGGCACGCTGATCGAGCTGGAAGAGGTGGCCTGAGCCTGGGCCAACCCAGACACTGCTGTTTCGCGCTGGCTTCGCGGCATATGTCTGTGATATACATACATTGTTTCAAGCTGGCTCCGAGGCATCTCGATGGAAACCACGGTCAAGCTCTTCACCAACGGCCGCAGCCAGGCTGTCCGGATTCCAAAGGCCTATCGATTCGAGGGCGTAAGCGAAGTCGTCCTGCACAAGGAAGGTGATGCCTTGATCCTGGTGCCGGCCCGCAAGAGTTGGGAATCCCTTGCGGACGAGGCTCCGCCCGTAGACGACGACTTTCTGTCCGAGCGTCCCAATCTCATGGATGATGGCAACGTTGAATTCTGATGCACTACATGCTGGATACGGATATCAGCAGCTACATCATTCGCAAGCGCGACCCCCGCCTCCTCGCAACCTTTCAGACCCAGGCCCGTTCCGGGGCCGAAATCTGTGTATCGTCCATAACCTACGCTGAACTGCGTCTGGGCGCAGAGCGCTCGTCGAACCCTTCGAGACACCACTCGACGATCGGCAGTTTCTGCGACCGACTCAGCCGCATCGCGGCTTGGGACAAGGCCGCTGCGGACAGATTCGCTTCGCTGCAGGCAAAGTTGCTCGACAGTGGCGATCCGATAGGGCGTAACGATGCAATGATCGCTGCACACGCGGCGAGCCTTGACTGTGTTCTCGTCACCAACAATCAACGGCACTTTTCCAGGGTATCCGAACTGACCGTGGAGAATTGGCACACACGCGATTGACGGGCATCTCGGTCACGGAGGCGGCTATCATTCGACTAGCCGGAAGTAGTGAAAGGCATGAAAACCGGGAGTTTCAGGGTCTGGGTCATCGTCGTCGGCGTGGTTGCCGCGCTGTGTCTGCTGCTGTGGGCCTTTCGCATCGAGTTGATGCTCGCCGCCATCGAGTACCAGGCAGGACGCGCACAGCCGGTCGAGCCGACCCGGGAAATCGTCTGGGAAGCCGGCCCGTCCGATGCCGAGGCGGAAGCCGGGGACCGTCCGCCAAACATCGTGCTCATCCTGGCGGACGACCTGGGATGGAACGACCTCAGCTTCAGCGGCGGCGGCATCGGCGGTGGCGCGGTCGCCACGCCGCATATCGACTCGATCGCCCGTGACGGGGTGAACTTCATCCAGGGCTATGCCGCCAATGCCACCTGCGCGCCGTCCCGGGCGGCGTTGATGTCCGGGCGCTACAGCACCCGCTTCGGCTTCGAGTTCACCCCCACCCCGCCGTCGATGATGCCCATGATGCGCATGATGCGGAATGCGAGCGACCGCGCCATGCCGCCGATGTACTTCCACGAAGACGCTGCGGCCATACCCTACGTGGACATGGGCATGCCGCCGGAGGAAATCACCCTGGCCGAGCTGTTGCGGAACCGCGGCTATCACACCGTGCACATCGGCAAGTGGCACCTGGGGCGAGCCGCGGGAATGAGAGCGCTGGATCAGGGATTCAATGAGAGCCTGTTGATGGCGAGCGGACTGTACGGACGGGCGGACGACCCGGAGGTCATCCAGGCGCGCCAGGAATTCGACCCGATCGACCTGTTTCTGTGGCGCGCGCTGCGTTTTGCGGCCTCCTTCAACGACGGCCCGGCGTTCGAGCCGCCACGTTACCTGACCGACTACTACACCGACGAAGCCGTCAAGGTCATCGAGGCGAACCGCAACCGGCCGTTCTTCCTGTATCTCGCCCACTGGGCCCCGCACACGCCGCTGCAGGCGGCGCGGGAAGACTACGATGCGCTTGCCGGAATCGAACTGCACCGGGAGCGGGTCTACGGGGCCATGGTGCGGGCGCTGGACCGCGGCGTCGGACGGGTGCTCGATGCCCTGCGCGCCAACGGCCTGGAGGAGAACACCCTGGTGATGTTCACCTCCGACAACGGCGGCGCCGGCTACATCGGGCTGCCGGACGTCAACCGCCCGTTCCGGGGCTGGAAGATGTCCCTGTTCGAGGGCGGCATCCGGGTGCCCTACTTCGTGAAGTGGCCGCGCGCCTTCCCCCCCGGACTGGTCTTCACGCCGCCCGTGCACCATTTCGACCTGTATGCCACCGCCGCGGGCGCGGCCGGTGCTTCGCTGCCTGACGACCGCCGGATCGACGGCGTCGACCTGCACGACTACATCCTGGCCAGAGCCGAGGGCGCGCCCCACCAGCGGCTCTTCTGGCGCAGCGGCGCCGCGGGCAGCGTGCGGCAGGGGCGCTACAAGCTCACGGTAAGCGAACCTTCCGAGGGCGAGCGGCGGCAATGGCTGTTCGACATCGAGACGGACCCTGAAGAGCGCCACGACCTGTCGGCGCAGTTGCCCGGCGTGCTCAACGAGTTACGAGCGGCGCTGGACGCCCACAACGCCGAACAGGCGCAGCCCATCTGGCCGTCGATGATCGAATCGCCCCTCAACGTCGACCGCGACCTGAGCCAGCCCGACGAAGCGGGCGACACCTATGCCTACTGGTCGAATTAGCGCCAGGGTCACCTTTCATGGACGAGTTTCTCAAGCGATTGATTTAACTATAATTTTGTAATGAACGTACCAATAAGTCGCTTCGATCGGGCACCGAGAGCAGGTATGCGGTACGGGTATCCGGCACGCCAAGCGGACGCGTTGTCGTGGAATTCGAGGGCGCAGATTGTTCGACACCCGGCCCCGCAACCAGTTGCGGGGCGTTGCCACCTGCCGAAGCGATGCTTCGGCTCGGGCTGCGCCCGACCGGTGGCGACCCCGCACCGCACACCTACTCTTTCCCAGCGGTCGTCTGTTCCTTGCCCGTCCTCGTCCCGGCGCGCAGGGTTCGCGACTTGTATCGGGGCTGTCAGCCAGCATCCTCGATGCGTTCCTGTATTTCCAGCCACTCGGCTTCCGTTTGTGCGAGGCGTTTCCTGAGCCGGCCCTGGCGAGCGAGCAGCTCCGAGATCTGTTCCGTTGATGCGTGATCGTAGGTCGCGCTGTTCGAGAGCACTGTGGAGAGTTCATCGAGTTCCTCGGTGAACGCTTCGATTGCGCGCTCGAGCCGGGCCCTTTTCTTCATCAGCGGCTTGATCGCCTCCCGGTGCGCCGCCGATTGGCGACGCCGGTTCTTCCGCTCGTGGCGCACGGGTCGGTCCTGGCGGCCGAGGCTGACTTCCGTGTAGGCATCGAGGCCATCGGGAAACGGTTCGACGCGGCCCTGGGCGACCAGCCAGAGGGTGTCCGTGCACTGGCGCAGGAGATGCCTGTCGTGGGAGACGAGCACCAGGGCGCCGTCGTAGTCCTGCAGGGCGAGGGCGAGCGCCTCGCGCATCTCGATGTCGAGGTGGTTGGTGGGCTCGTCCAGCAGCAGCAACGCCGGGCGGGTGCGGGCGATCAGGGCCAGGACGAGCCGGGCCTTTTCGCCGCCGGAGAAGGTGGAAATCGGGCGCTCCACCATCTCGCCGCCGAATCCCCAGCGGCCCAGGTAGTCGCGCGCCTGTTGTTCACCAAGGGGCTCGCCCGGCGCTGCATGAAGTGACGCCAGCGCGTTGCCGTCTCCCCGGAGGGACTCCATCTGGTGCTGGGCGAAGTAACCGACACCGCTGTGGCGGCCGCGTGTCAAGGCGCCGGCAAGGGGTTCGATCTCATCTGCCAGCGCTTTCAGGAGCGTCGTCTTGCCGGCGCCGTTGACCCCGAGAATGCCGATCCGGTCGCCGGGATAGATACGCAACGTCAGGTCGCGCAGCACTGCTGTGCCCGGGTAGCCCAGGGTGGCCTCGTCCAGGGAGAGAGTCGGGTTCGAAACCCGCTTCGGATTCGGGAATGCGAACCGGTACGGCGAGCGCGCGTGTACTGGGGCGACAAGCTCCATGCGCTCGAGCGCCTTCAGGCGGCTCTGGGCTATCCTCGCCTTCTTGGCCTTGGCCCGGAACCGGTCGATGAAACTCTGCATGTGCCGGATCTCGAGCTGCTGTTTCGCATGCTTCGCCGCCTGCCGCTCCAGCGCCTCGGCGCGCTGCCGTTCGAAGGAGGAATAGCCGCCCGAATAGGCCGTCGTCTTGCCATCGGCGACATGCACGATCTCGTCGCAGACCGCATCCAGGAAGTCGCGGTCGTGAGAGATGATCAACAGGGTGCCCGGGTGGCGCTTCAGCCAGGTCTCAAGCCAGAGCGCGGCATCGAGATCGAGATGGTTGGTGGGTTCGTCGAGCAGCAGCAGGTCCGACGGCGACATGAGGGTGCGGGCCAGGTTCAGCCGGATGCGCCAGCCGCCGGAAAACTCGCCGTGCGGCTTGCCGAAGTCCTCGCCGCGGAAGCCCAGGCCGTGCAGGATTTCGCCGGCGCGCGCTTCGGCGTCGTAGCCCTGCGCTTCCTCAAACTCGAGGTGGGCCAGTGCCAGCGCCTCGTTGTCTCCCGCCCGCTCGGCCGCCTCGACCCTCCCCTCGACCGCGCGCAGCGTCCGGTCGCCGTCCAGGGTGAAATCGAGGGCGCATCGAGGGCTTGGCTGCACGGCCTGGTCGAGCCAGGCGAGGCGCCATTTGCGCGGGCGCAGTACCTCCCCCTCTTCAGGCAACAGACGCCCGCGAACAAGTTCGAAGAGGGTGGTCTTGCCGACGCCATTGCGGCCGACCACCCCCGCCGTGTGTCCGGCGTGCACGGTGAGGCCGGCCTCGTCGAAAACCTTTTTTCCGCCCCGTTTCAGGGTGATGTCGATGAGTTGCAGCATCGCGTGATCGTTCGTTGGGCGCATCGCGCCCGTGGGGCGGAGCGCCGCTCAGGAAGGGTGCTGTCCTGCCCGGCCTATTCGAATTCCAGGATCGGCTGATCGACCTCGAGGCTCTCGCCGACCTTTGCCAGCACCTTGGCGACCTTGATGTCGTCCGTGGCCCGCAGGCTGTTCTCCATCTTCATGGCTTCGACGACGGCCAGTTCCTCACCGGCCTTGGCTTCCTGGCCTTCTTCCACGGACAGGCGCACCAGCAGGCCCGGCATCGGCGAGAGCAGGAAGCGGCCCAGGTCCGGGGGCGCTTTCTCCAGCATGTGTTCGGCCAGGGCCGCCCCGGCCGGGGACAGCACCAGGGCGTCGACCTCGGTGCCGCGATGGAACAGCCGGTACCCGGCCCCTTCCCGCTCGATCTGCACGCGTACCGCCGTGCCGTTGATGTTCGCCTCAACGATGGGCTCGTCGAGCCGCCACGTGGTTTCGATGCGGTACAGGCCACCGTTGCACAGCACATCGAAACCTTCCACGGTGGCCGTCACCTTCACGGCATGACGTTCCCCATCGGCGATCACCACCCAAGTCTTGCCGACCCGGTATTCGAATCGCCGCGTCTGGCCGCTGATTTCGCCCGCCCGGGCGGTGCGCTTGCAGTGCGCCATCGCGGCAACCGCGATCACCGTCATCGGGTCTGCCTGCGGCACGTCGGAGGCCCGGAAGCCGTCCGGGAATTCCTCGGCGATGAAGTCGGTGGTCAGCCGGCCTTCCCGGAACCGGGGATGGGCGATCACCGCGTTCAGGAAGCTGAGGTTGTGGCTGACGCCCCGGATCAGGTAGGCGTCCAGCGCATCGTTCATGCGCTCGATGGCCTGCGGCCGGTCTTCGCCCCAGGTGCAGAGCTTCGCGATCATGGGGTCGTAGTACATGGAGACTTCGCTGCCTTCAACGATGCCCGTGTCCACCCGGACGTGGTCGCTCTCCCCGGGCTGCCGGTAGCGGACCAGGCGGCCGATGGAGGGCAGGAAGTTGCGCAGCGGGTCCTCCGCGTACACCCGCGCCTCCACCGCCCAGCCGTTGAGCGGCACGTCTTCCTGGGCGAGCGGCAGCTTCTCGCCGGCGGCGACGCGGATCATCAGCTCCACCAGGTCGAGCCCGGTGATCATCTCCGTGATCGGGTGTTCCACCTGCAGCCGGGTGTTCATCTCCAGGAAATAGAAGTTGCGGTTCGCGTCCACCACGAACTCCACGGTTCCGGCGGAGCTGTAATCCACGGCTTTGGCCAGCAGCACGGCCTGTTCGCCCATGGCCTGGCGGGTCGCCGCGTCGAGGAAGGGCGACGGCGCCTCTTCGATCACCTTCTGATGGCGCCGCTGGATGGAGCACTCCCGCTCGTTGAGGTAGACGGCGTTGCCGTGCTTGTCCGCAATCAACTGGACCTCGATGTGGCGCGGTTGCTCGATGAATTTCTCCGCCAGGATGCGGTCGTCGCCGAAGCTCGACCGGGCCTCGCTCGCCGCGCTGTGGAAGCCTTCCCGGCACTCGCGGTCGTCCCGCACGATGCGCATGCCCTTGCCGCCGCCGCCGGCGCTGGCCTTGAGCATCACCGGGTAGCCGATTACCCGGGCAACTTTCACGGCGTGGTCCGGCCCGTTTACGACCCCTTCGTGCCCCGGAATCGTGTTCACGCCGGCCTCGGCGGCGATGCGCTTGGAGGTGATCTTGTCCCCCATACTGGTGATGGCGCCCTCGCCCGGCCCGATGAACGTCACCCCTTTGTCCGCCAGCGCCTTCGAAAACCCGGCGTTCTCCGACAGGAACCCGTAGCCCGGATGCACCGCATCGGCCCCGGTGTTCTCTATAGCCTTGAGGATGCGGTCGACCCGCAGGTAGCTGTCCACCGAGGGGGCTTCACCGATGCGCACCGCCTCGTCGGCCATGAGCACGTGCAGCGCCCGGGCATCCGCGTCCGAGTGCACCGCGACCGTGGCAATGCCCATCTTGCGGGCTGTCTTCATGACGCGGCAGGCGATTTCGCCTCGATTGGCGATGAGAATCTTGTTGAACATGCTCCTACGGAATCGTCGTTGCGGATGCGCCCCGGACGGGACGCCGGTTGCCGGGTCGAGTCACTCGATGCCACCCGACGAATTCACCACCCCTGCCAGCGTCGCTGCGTTCATTCACGAACAGTGCGGCCTACAGCGGAATGTTGCCGTGCTTGCGCCAGGGATTCTCAAGGGACTTGTCCCGCAGCATGGCGAACGAGCGGCAGATGCGCGCGCGCGTCTCGCTGGGCGCGATCACGTCGTCGATGTAGCCGCGGCTCGCGGCCACGAAGGGGTTGGCGAACTTGTCGCGGTACTCGTCGGTGCGGGCCTGGATCCGGCTCCCGTCGTCCTTCTCCTTGCGGAAGATGATCTCCACCGCGCCCTTCGCCCCCATCACGGCGATCTCGGCGCTCGGCCAGGCGAAGTTGACGTCGCCGCGCAGGTGCTTGGAAGCCATCACGTCGTAGGCACCGCCGTACGCCTTGCGGGTGATCAGGGTGACCTTGGGTACGGTGCACTCGGCGTAGGCGTAGAGGAGCTTGGCGCCGTTCTTGATGATGCCGCCGTATTCCTGGGCCGTGCCCGGCATGAACCCCGGCACGTCGACCAGGGTGAAGATCGGGACATTGAATGCATCGCAGAAACGCACGAAACGCGCCCCCTTCTTGGAGGCGTCGATGTCCAGGCAACCGGCCAGCACCATGGGCTGGTTGGCCACCACGCCGACGGTGGAGCCCTGAAGGCGCATGAAGCCGATGACGATGTTCTGGGCATAGCCCGACTGCAGTTCGAAGAACTCGCCCTCGTCGGCGACCTTAAGGATCACTTCGGTGATGTCGTAGGGCTTCTCGCCGTCGTCGGGCACCAGGGTGTCCAGGGACGGTTCCAGCCGGTCCGCCGGGTCGTCGGTGGGCCAGCGCGGCACGCCGTCCCGGTTGTTCGGGGGCAGGTAGTCGAAGAAGCGGCGGGTGAACAGCATGGCCTGC